>JAQSWY010000095.1 GCA_029266425.1 Xanthobacteraceae bacterium | reverse complement strand
GAGCCCAGATTGGCCACGAGGCTGTCGCCGCCGCTAAGCAGATGGTCCAGCGCCCGCACATGGGCCTCGGCGAGATCGCTGACATGGACGAAGTCCCGCACGCAGGTGCCGTCGGGGGTCGGGTAGTCGTCGCCATAGATCTCCAGCGGCCCGGCCTGGCCCATGGCGGCCATGATCGTCAGGGGCACGATGTGGGTCTCGGGGTCGTGCCGTTCGCCGAGTTCGAGCTGGGGGTCGGCGCCGGCCGCATTGAAGTAGCGCAGGGCGGCGAAATGCAGCCCGCTCGCATTCGCCTCGTCGGCCAGCATTTCTTCCGCCATGAGCTTGGTCCGACCGTAGGGATTGATCGGGCACTGCTCCGCGGACTCCGAGACGGGTAGGCGATCCGGGATTCCGTAGGTGGCGCAGGAGCTGGAGAAGACGAGGTGGTGCACGTCCGCGAGCCGGCAGGCTTCGAGCAGCGACAGCGTGCCTCCCACATTCGTGCGGTAGTAGCGCGCGGGGATGTGCACCGACTCCCCCACATAGGCCAACGCCGCGAAGTGGATGACGGCGCTTATGCCGTGGGCGCGCATCGCCTCGGCCAGCCGCGGCGTGTCGAGTATGTCGCCGTACACGAAGGGGCCCCACCGCACCGCGTCGCGGTGGCCGAGGGACAGGTTGTCGAAGGCGACGGGGCGGAAGCCGTTGGCCGCGAGCGCCTTGCAGGCGTGGCTGCCGATATAGCCGGCTCCGCCGGTGACGAGGATACGGGGCGCGGTCATGCGACGGCCTCCCGCACATCCGGCTCACGGACCAGTTCTTCGCGGAAATAGTCGATGGTGAGCGCGAGTCCGTCTTCCAGGGAGATAGCCGGAACCCAGCCCAGCAGGCGCGTCGCTTCGCCGATGTCCGGGCAACGCCGGCGCGGATCGTCCACCGGCAGCGGCCGGTGCGAGATGCGCGAGGACGATCCCGTCATGCGCCGCACGACGCCGGCGAAGTCCTGGATGGTCCGCTCGTCAGGATTGCCGATATTGACCGGGCCTTCCACGCCGTCGGGCGTCGCCATCAGGCGGATGAGTGCTTCCACCGTCTCGTCGACGTAGCAGAACGAGCGTGTCTGCGAACCGTCGCCATAGACGGTCATGTCGGTCCCGCGCAGCGCCTCGATGATCAGGTTCGAGGTCACCCGCCCGTCGTCGCCGCGCATGCGCGGGCCGTAGGTGTTGAATATCCGGGCGATCTTGATGCGGGTGCCGAAACGCCTTGCATAGTCGACGAACAGGCTCTCGGCGCAGCGCTTGCCCTCGTCGTAGCAGGCGCGCGGTCCCGTGGGGTCGACATACCCCCAGTAGGTCTCCGACTGCGGGCTGACCTGCGGGTCGCCGTAGACCTCGGAGGTCGATGCCTGCAGGATGCGCGCATCGTTTTCCTTCGCCAGCTTCAGGAGGTTCAGCGCGCCGAGGACGCTGGTCTTGGTCGTATGCACCGGATCGGCCCCATAGGCCGTCGGCGAGGCCGGGCAGGCGAGGTTGTAGATTTCGTCGACATCCACGGCGATCGGATCGATCACGTCGTGGCGGACGAGCGAGAAACGCGAATGACCAATCAGGTGTTCGACGTTCTGTCGCCGCCCTGTCGAAAAATTATCCAGGCAGATCACATAAGCTCCACCTTTGATCAATCGATCGCAAAGGTGCGAGCCAATAAAACCAGCGCCGCCGGTGATCAAAATTCTCCGATCGTGCGCTGCATCGGCGATGTCGTAAGTCGTGAGGACACGCGTCATCGTTCCTTGCATGATGCAGAACCTTGGAAGCAAATCTGATGGGGGGGATTTAGGCTGTCGGATTGAGCGCGTGACAGCGGGATGCAGGCAGATACGACGGCGCGTTCCTGCTAGATGCCAGGATTTAAAGTTACGCAGTTGTATTTAGTGCATGAGGCTGCACCGCTCGGGTGCCTGTCGCTTCTTCACAAGATATCTAACTCCGTAATGCCACCGGGATCGCCTAAAGCTGGTAGCCTGGATAATTAGATAACAATTCAAAATTACATCAAACTTACACCATTTCTAAAATCTTTATAAAATCACGCGCGGTGATTCGCCGATTTTTGGTCGGATTTTCGGGGCGACGTCCGTCCGCTGCATCTCGCTGGACGATAAGGGCAATTGGCCCGCCCTTGGGATGGCTTGAGGCGCTTGTGCAGGAGGGGCGGCTTCTGCAGGTCAGGCCGGGTTGACCCACCTGATCGCGAATATGCTGCCGCCGCCCGCACGCGGCTCCACGCTGGCGACGGCGTGGTGGCGGGCGGCAATCTCGGCGACGATCGCGAGTCCTAGGCCGGTGCCGGAACTCGCGGTGTTCGGGCTGCGCTGAAAGCGTTCGAAGATGGCCATGCGCTCGTCGGCCGGTACACCCTGACCGCGATCGAGCACGCAGATCGCCGGCTCGGCCGTTACCTGGACGTCGATCGGCGTCCCTGCCGGCGTATGGGCGAGCGCGTTCTCGACGAGGTTGGTGACGGCCAGCGCGATCGCCTGCGCATTTCCGCGGATCATGACCGGCCGGTTGGGCGCTGTCATTTCCATGCGGCGCCCTTCCTGCATTGCCAGCGGAGCAAGCAGAGCCACCGCGTGACGTACCACTCGCGCGAGATCGATGTCCTCGTCCATCGCGAGTGGCTTGGCATCCAGCCTCGCCACCTGCAACAGCTGGGACACGGATCGGCTCAGGCGCGCCGTATCCTGAGCGAGGCTTTCCTTTGCCGGCCCCTCCGGCAGCATATCGATGCGTGCCATCAGCACGGCCACCGGCGTTCGCAGTTCGTGTGCGGCATCGGTGGTGAAGCGCCGCTCGACATCATAGGCGCGCTCCAATCGCGCCAGTGCCGCATTGACCGCCTTGACGAGCGGGGTGATTTCGCGTGGCAGCCCGTGGCTCGAGATCTGCCCCTCCGCCCCTCCGGGCGTGATCGTCCGCGCCTCGTCCGCCGCCCGCGCGATTGGACTGAAGGCCCGGTTGAGCGTGTGCATCATTACGACCCACGTCACCAGCAGCAGGGGCAGCGCGAGCCACAGCATGAGCACGGCGACTTCGCGGATGATGCTGTCGAAGAGGACATCCTCGTGCGTACTGTCCTGGGCGACGACGATGCGATAGCCATCGAAGTTGGTTGAATAGACGTACCAAGGCTCGCCTCCCGTATGGGGCACGAGAAAGAACTCCCCCGGCCGGGCCATCATGGCGCGCGCCGCCAGGGACGCGGCCGTCGGCGATGAGGCGGTGACGACGGTGCCGTCGCGCTCCAGCACGATGTAGAAATAGGAATCGTGGGAATGCGTATAGGCAGCGGCAAGCACGGCCGGCAGCGACAGCACGGGCGGTTCGACGCGGGTGTCGAGATTGCGCATGATGTCCGCGGCCTGGTCCTGCAAGGCTCGATCGTACATCGAGCCGACGGTCCATAAGGAGAAGAGCATGAACACGGCCGGCGGGCCGAGCACGGCTGCCGCCAGGACCGCGAGCAGCCGTGTTGCCAAGCGACGCTTCAGTGACCACGAGCGCGAAACCACGCTCACGAGGCTTCTTCCAGCAGATAGCCGATACCGCGCAGCGTGTGGATTTCGGGGCTCGCGCCGGCCCCCATCAGCTTGCGGCGCAGGCGATGCAGCAACACCTCGACCGCGTTGGATTCCAGTTCGTCGTCGAAGCTGTAGAGCGCGCGCTCGATGCAGTCCCGCGTGAGGACACGCCCGGAGCGCCGCATGAAGAGTTCGAGCAGGCCCAGTTCACGGCGCGAAAGCGGGAGGGGCGCCTTGGAGACGGTGACGCTGCGGTCCGCAGTGTTCAGCGCGACGTTCCCGACGACGATGTTGGCGCCGAGCGCCTGGTTCGGGCGGCGCAACAGAGCCCGCAGCCGGGCCACCAGTTCGTCCATATGGAAAGGCTTGAGCACGTAGTCGTCACCGCCTTGCTCCAGCCCGCGAATCCGGTCGGCCAGGCTGTCCCGGGCGGTGAGAATGAGGACGGGAATGGCGAGGCCCTTCGCGCGCTGGCGCTTGAGCAGATCGAGCCCGTCGCCATCGGGCAGCCGGAGGTCGAGCACGGCTATGTCATAGCCCTCGGTCTCCAGCGCAGCCTCGGCATCGTTCACGGTCCGCACGCGATCGATGGCGAAGCCGGCGGCCTTCAGGCCGGCTTCGAGCAGGCAGGCGAGTTCGCGTTCGTCTTCCACCAGCAGCAGGCGCATTGCTTTGCCCCCATCACTCCGCGGCCATCACATCTTTCCATTTCGGTTTCCACGTTATGTACCCATGGGTTGTGTCAAAGGCCGCACGT
>JAQSWY010000094.1 GCA_029266425.1 Xanthobacteraceae bacterium | reverse complement strand
GGAGGCCGGTAGCCGAGCTGCATCGAAATGCCGGCGGCGGCTTCCATGACCAGGTCCTTCAGGCGCCCGTGCTGCTCCTGCATGATCGGGAGGGATTCATGATCGGACACGTTGATGCCGGCCACGATGTTCCCGCGGGCGTCGCGCACGGGGGCGGCGACGCTGTCTATGCCCTTGGCGTAGGCGGACCGGTAGGCGACGTAGCCGCGGGGGCGGTGCTCGTCGAGCTTGTCGACCAGCTGCTGCACCGTCGCCGGCGTCTGATCGGAATATTGCAGCATCTCGAACCCCTCGAAGAGCCGGTCGAGCTCGTCGCGGGGGGCGTCGAGCAGCAGCGCCTGGCCGATCGAGGTGGCGTGCAGCGCAAGCCGCGTTCCCACCGAGACGTTGCTGCGCAGGCGGTGCTGCGAGGCCGCCTTGAGCACGTAGACGACCTGCGTGCCGTCGCGCAGGCCCATATGCGCCGAGGCGTCGGTGACGTCGCGCAGGTTCTCGAGGATCGGCCGGGCGATGTCGAGCAGATCCTGCGAGCCGAGATATTCGAAGCCGAGCGACAGCACGTTCACGCCGAGCTTGAAGGCGTGGGAATGCGGCGTGCGCTGGAGGTAGCCGTCCGCTTCGAGCGTGTAGACGAGGCGGAAGGCGGTCGCGCGTGAAATCTTGAGTTCGCGCGAGATCTCGGGGACCGAGACCACGGCGCGATCTCGCGTGAAGAGGCGAAGCACGGCAAGCCCGCGCCGGAGGCCGGGCACTATGTAGCGCGACTGCTCGTCGTCGTCGCGATCGTCTTCGAGGTCCATGGAAGCCTGCCTTTGTCGCCGTTGAGGATTGACGACGATCATCAATCTAGCGCATCATTTATAAAACAATGCTTCATATGTGAAGCACAATCAGCGACACGCCAACAAGTCGCACAGGAGGAAACACCCGATGACGAAGCCGATAAAGGGGAATGCGCCCCGCCTCGACCGCCGCACCTTCCTTAGCGGAAGCGCCCTCGGTCTCGCCTCGCTCGCCGCCGCGAGCAGCTTCCCCCGGCCCGCGCTGGCGAAGCAGGTCAAGCTGACATATTGGAGCCCGCTCGACCCCAAGTCCAACAATGCCCGCTCGAAGGCCGAAAAGGCCATGATCGAGCTGTTCACCAAGTCGCATCCCGAGATCGCGGTGGAAGTGCAGCCGGTTCCCTGGCAGGTCATGGGCCAGCAGGTGATCCAGGCCGTGATGTCCGGCAGCGGGCCGGACCTCGCCCAGCTCTCCACCACCAACCTCCCCGACCAGGTCGGCGCGGGCACCGCCGCCCCGCTCGACGACGTGGTCGGCAAGAAATGGACACAGGCCGAGAAGGACGACTTCATCCTTCCCTGGGACAACACCGTCTATGACGGGCAGAAGATGGCCTATTACTGGAATTCGCTGCTCAACAACGAGTTCTGGTACCTGAAGACCGAGGTCGAGGGCGAAATCCCCGGCACCTGGGACGGGCTCCAGTCCTTCCTGGCGCCGCTGGCGAAGAAGCACGCCAAGCCCGGCTTCCTCACCGGCCTAAGCCAGCAGGGCAACGCCATCGAGTTCACCGACTGGCTCATCCCCTCCCTCTGGGCCTGCGGCGCGGAATATGTCACCGACACCGGCGAAGTGGGCTTCCTGAACGAGAACGGCATGAAGCCGTTCCAGTGGATCCTCGACATGGTGAAGGTCCACAAGCTGACGCCGGACAACATCTCCGCGCTCACCCGCGACAACGTCCTCGACGCGATGAAGGGGCGCAAGGCGCTCGCCACCATCCTCACCAGCAACATCGTCGCCTCCGCCCGCAGCGCGCTCGGCGAGGACCTCGGCCTGGCGCGTCATCCGGGGCCGACCGGTCCCTGCCCCGCCTTCGCTGCCGGCAAGTTCATCATGATGACCAAGAGCTGCCGCGAGCAGGAGGCCGCCGGCCTCTTCATCGAGAGCATGATCTCGAAGGAAGCCCAGCTCATCAACGCGAAGACGGCGAAGGAACTCCCGGCCCGCAAATCGGTGGTCGCCGACCCCTGGTTCGCCACGCACGAGGCCGCGGACCTGAAGTTCGCGATGGACTACATGGCGGACAACCCGCACTTCTTCAAATTCCCGAAGAAGACCGACTTCCTGCAGACCCGGCTGGCCCTCGCCGCCCAGCAGATGATGACGGGAACGCCGATCAAGCAGGCGCTGGAGCGCGTCGCCGCGGATTGGGACCAGGCGCGCAAGGCCTGACGTCGTTTCAATCCCGGTCGATCGTGGGCGGTGCCGAGGCCGCGCCGCCCACGAAACCTGGCGCCGCTCGCCAGCCAATCCAACAGGAGTCGTCGTGAACACCATCGTCTCGCGCGCGAGCCCCTATCTGCTGCTCACGCCCGCAGCCCTGATCATCTTCGCCATCACGCTCTATCCGATCGTCAACCTGTTCTGGATCGCGTTCCACGGCACCAACTACTTCCAGATCGGCGCCTTCAACGGGGGCGCCAATTTCCTGTCGCTGTTCAACGCCAGCGGCATGCGCTCCTTCATGGCGACGGCGATCTTCGTCATCGCCTCCGACATATTGGCGCTGTCGCTCGCCATCTTCCTCGCGCTGCTGCTGGAGGCGCCGCTGCGCAGCCGCGGGCTGCTGCGCACCATCGTGATGGTTCCCTGGCTGGTCTCGCAGGTGGTGACGGCGCTGCTCTGGCAGGCGATGCTCGATTCCAATTTCGGCCCGCTGGCGCATCTGGCGCAGGCCATGTTCGGCCTGAGCTTCGCGCCGCTCGGCGACGAGGTGGGGGCGATGGCCTCCATGGTCGTCGCCAATGTCTGGCGCTCCTATCCCTTCGCGCTGGTGCTGATGCTGGCGGCGCTGCAGTCGATCCCGTCGGAGATGTACGAGGCGGCGCGGATCGACGGGGCGACCCGCTGGCAGGAGCTGCGCTACATCTCGCTGCCCATGGCCGGGCAGACCGCCCTGGTCGTGCTGATCCTGCTGACCTTCGAATACTTCACCCTCGTCACCATCCCGTTCATCATGACGAGCGGCGGGCCGAACGAGGCGACCTATCTTCTGTCGCTGCGCGTCTGGCGCGAAGCGTTCACCAATTATCACTTCGGCTATTCCGCCGCGACGGGCGTGGTCGTGTTCTGCCTGAACCTCGTCCTGGCGCTGGTCTATATCCGCAAGTTCGCCATCAAGGGGGGCGCCGATGTTCAGAGATAAGGCGCCCTGGTGGGCCTACGTCGTCATCTTCCTGACCTCGCTCGGCGCCGTGGCGCCGCTGGCTTGGCTGTTCCTGCTGTCGCTGGACCCGAACCAGGGCATCGCGTCGGGATCGGGCGTCTACTCGCTGAAGAACTACGCCTCCGTGCTGTTCGAGAGCATGATGGCGCAGTACTTCATCAACACCACCGTCGTCGCGCTGTTCACGGTGTTCTGCACCCTGACCTGCGCCACGCTCGGCGCCTATGCCGCCTCGCGCTATCGCTTCCGCGGCCGCGAGACGATCATGATCGTCCTGCTGCTGGCGTCGATGACCCCGGTCATCGCCGTGCTGGTGCCGCTCTACGCGATGGCGGCCAAGCTCCAGCTGCTCAACACCTATTCGATCCTGGTGATCGTGTTCACCGCCTGGCAGCTGCCGGGCACGCTCTGGCTCATCCGCTCCTTCATGAATTCGATCCCGCCGGAGCTGGAGGAGGCCGCGCTGGTCGACGGCTGCAGCCGGGCGGGAGCCTTCTTCCGCATCGTGCTGCCGCAGCTGGCCCCGGGGCTGGTGGCGGCCGGGCTGATCGTCTTCGTCTATGTCTGGAACGAGTTCATCATCGCCGTGAGCCTCGCGGCCCAGCAGGACATGCGCCTCGTCTCGGTCGGCCTCTATTTCTACCTGTCCGACTTCGGCGTGGAATGGGGCAAGATCGCCGCCGGCGCCATCATCTCGGTCATCCCGCCGGCGATGCTCTTCCTCTTCCTGCAACGTCAGCTCATCCACGGATTGAGCGCCGGCGCGGTCAAGTAGCCGTCCCGCACCAGAAGAAAATCGGAGGCCGAAATGGCGACTGTTGAAATTCGTGCGGTGAAGAAGGCCTATGGCGCGACGCCGGTGATCCACGGCGTGGACGTCGGCATCGCGGACGGCGAGTTCGTCGTCCTCGTCGGTCCGTCCGGCTGCGGCAAGTCCACGCTGCTGCGGATGATCGCCGGGCTGGAGGACATCTCCGGCGGCGAGATCCGCATCGGCGACCGGGTCATCAACAACGTGCCGCCCAAGGACCGGGACATCGCCATGGTGTTCCAGAACTACGCGCTCTACCCGCACATGACGGTGGCGGAGAATATGGGCTT
>JAQSWY010000093.1 GCA_029266425.1 Xanthobacteraceae bacterium | reverse complement strand
GTGGTGCTGACGCCCCGCGCGCAGAAGGGCTTCGGCATGTACCGCAAGGCGGTCGAGCTCGCCGAGGCCAATGGCTGGTTCCTCGCCCACCAGTTCGAGACCGTCGCCAACGCCGCCATCCACGAGGCGACGACTGCCCGCGAGATCATCAACGACTTCGCCGGCCAGCGGCTCGTCCCGCCTTCGAGCCGCACCCGATCCAGGGCTGGACGCCGGATTTCATCCCCTACGTGCTGCAGGAAGCGGTGGACGACAGGCTCTATGACGAGGTCATTCCCGTCCCGGGCGCGGAGGGGATACGGTGGGCGAGGGAGCTGGCGCGCAGGGAAGGCATCCTGACCGGCATTTCCGGCGGCGCCACCTTCGCCGTCGCCCGACAGGTCGCCGAACGCGCAGGGGCGGGTTCGGTCATTCTCTGCATGCTCCCGGACACCGGCGAACGCTACATGACGACGCCGCTCTTCGAGGGGATCGCCGAGGGAATGGACGAGGAGGAGCTTGCACTGTCGCGTTCGACCCCCGGCTTCCAGCTCGAAGCCTGATCGCCTCTTGCCCTCTGCCAGAAAGGAGTACGGCTGCTACCCCTTTGGTGCTCCTTGCCGAGCGAGCGGATTCGCACTCTGATCTGCAAATATTGCTCGGGGGGAAGCAATGCTCAGGTACAAATTCGACATCGATGCGGACAGCTTGGCGTATGACGGAAACACAAAAGCGCTGGCGATGACGGTTCATCCGCTGGTCGCCAGTTACGACGAGGGCGCTCTTTTTCAGTTCGGCTGGGGCGTGATGGCCGGCAGCCGGCAGTTGCGCCGCTTGGTCGTCAAAGTGGAACTCGAGGACACCGCCTCGGCGCTGGGTAGGCTGCCGCTGCCGCAGGTGGCATGAAGCTCCATTGCCATCGCTCGACTGTCCCGCGAGATTTCGCGGTCAGGTTCCGTGACGCGCGCTGCTGCGCGAGCGGAGGGAGAACTTACCCACTTGCTACAGACAGCGCGAGGCGTCCCGGAAGCAATGGTGCCGCCCCTGCCCACCTTCGAATGATCGGGCGCCTCCACGAGCCATCCAGGATGCTCTCTTCTGCCTGACAGAAGCCCTAGACCGCCAGGTCCCTTCCGATCTCCATGGAAACACCGCGCCGCGAAAACACGGTCACTCTCAACCGTGCGAGCCTCATCGAGGCCCGGCTCGCCGGCCGCCTCGATACGCGAGGGCTCCCGCCCCCTCTGCCGAAGGCGTCCGGCGCCTCGTTTCGGAGATCCTCATGCGCTCCACCATAGCCGTTCGGACCGTCAGGTTTCGACCCGCTGATGTCGGACGACGGTTGCGGCTCTTCCGAGAGGGAGGTCTCGATCAGAGCCTCCGGCGGGAAATAGGTGCCGCCGCTCATGATGAAGGTCAGAGCCTGCATGGCCAGCTGGGGCGTCGTCATGGTCGGCACGAATCCCTGCACGCCGTGCTGAATGGCGTGCAACGCCTCGTGCGGCGCCGGCAGGTCGGACCAGATGACGATCGGGGTATTGGGATGCGACCGGCGCAGATGCGCCAACCAACCTAGCGCGATCCGATCGCCAATCGACATATGCCCCAGGCTCAGAATGCCAAGGCGATAGGTGAAGGCTGGCAGGTCCGGATCGAGGGACGCTGTCGGGTCCCAGAAGTCGAGCTCGACGCCGCGCTCCTGCGCCCACTGCCGGAGCAGGCCCTTGATGCCCAAACCGCGCAGCGCCAGCGAGTCGACGATAAGTACTCGCGGATCAAGCTCTTTGATAACCATGTCAGGCAAGATCGCACCCATCTATCTGATCCGCCATTTCCAGCGATTTCGCTCTGTCTTTTGCTGACAGCGCGAACTCTTCGCTTCGGCTGAACTCAGATAAATATTGACGATCGGCAAAGAAAAACAAAGATGTCAAAAGACTTATAGAGTTTTTCTTGCCGGGTGGGGCAAGAAACTCATACGAAAGCGGTACGCGCCCGTGAAACGATCAGGGATTGCGCTCCCACGATCACGGCAGGAATCGGGCTGCCACGCCGCCGGGCGCTCGCGCCGCTTCCAGTTCCCTCCCCGCCGAGGCGGAAACCTCGATCTGCGGCCGCTCGCGCGCATTGATCTCGGGAACCGGGCCGGCGTCGCCGGTCTCCGCAGGCTCGGTGCTCTCCTGGACCATGTCGACGCTGCACAGGGCAGCCTGCGTGCGGTTCGTGGCACCGAGCTTGCGCATGATCTGCCGCATGTGGTGTTGAGCGCCTGAGCCTGAAGCAAGGCGCTGGGCGGGAAGTACACACCGCCAGCCAAGATGAAATACAGTGTCTGGAAGACGATCGCCGGAGGTGTCCGAGCACTGATGAACCCTCTTACGCCGGCCCTCAGCGCCTCGATGACCTCCGGAGCGCTATCGTCCTCGGAAATGACCACCAGAGGTACCTCGGGAAAGGACCGCCGGAGCTCGTCCACCCTGGTCCGCCATTCGCTCGAAGTCGCGCCGCTGTGTCCCGCATTGTATACAAGTAAATGCGGCACCGGGTCGATTTTGCCGAGAACGGTATGCCCCTCGGCCTCCGTGATCTCCAGCGAAATTCCTTCGTCCTGCGCCCAGTCACGAAGCAGAGAGTGGATACTCGCCCGTCTGAGGGGCAGGTCATCCATTAAAACTATACTCACATGCCGTGATTGTATTGGTTCACTTGATGCCATGATATTGCCCCTCCGGCAGCCAAATCGCCATGTTGGCGATTTCAACTGTCAAATTATTTGTATCTATAGATATATACTCCACGATGCCAAGCTGATAACTTAGCACACCATCATGCCGCCGCAAGCACGGCACTCTACTCCCAGTTTGCCGCTAAGCCTGACGGCGAGCGAGTCTCGATGCTGCCGTCCATGCGCTCATCGGGAATTCTCGTAAAATTATCTCAAAATCGAAAACAATATTCCGGTTCCGAGATGTCACCCTTAGGTTTCGCGGAAGCTCCTCCGCATGACGTTGCGGAATGGTTCGGCAAGATAATCCAAGAAGGTCCGCTCTCTGGATACGATCAAGACCTCGGCGGGCATCCCGGCCTGGAGCTCGATCACATCCCTGAACTGCTCGAGCTCGCTCGGATCCACCTCGACCTTGGCCAGATAGTAGGTTTGCCCTGTCGTCTGATCGACCATGGCATCCGCCGAGATGGATTTCACAATGCCGTCAATCCGCGGAAGCTCCCAGCGTGAGAAGGCGGTCAGATGTACCTGCGCAGGCAGACCCGGATGCACGACATCGACGTCCACAGGGGAGATACGCGCTTCAATCAGAAGGGTTTCTTCGATCGGGACGATGTCGAGTATCGGGTCGCCGGCCTTGATCACGCCGCCTAACGTCTTGAAACGAAGATTGACGACGGTGCCGCTGATCGGTGCCGCGATCGTCGTTCGCGCCAGGACATCGCGGGTCAGCTGCAGCTTCTCGGTCACGTCGGCCAGTTCGACGCGGACCTTGTCCATCTGCTCGGAGACCTCGTCCTGCCGCTCGGCGTCGAGCGCAAGGAGCTGGACCTCCGTCTCGCCGATCTGCTGCTCCGCCCGCGAGATCATCCCGAGATACTCGCCGCGGCGCCCCTCGATCTCGGCGCGGGCGCGCTCTAGGCTGAGCACCTCCGACTTGCGGATCAACTCCTTCTGCAGGAGGTAGCGCTTGCCCTTCAATTCCTCGGCGATCAGCTCGAGTTGCTGAGAGGTGGACGCCGCCTGCGCCTCCAGCGCCTTGATCTGGTGCTGCGACTGCTCGATGCGTCGCTTTAAGATTTCCCGCTGCCGGCGGTCGGATGTCCGGCGCGTCTCGAACATGGTGCGCTGGCCGTCGAGGACCGTCTTGAGTTCGTCGGATGTCCCGGTGGCCATCAACTCCGGCGGAAACTCGATCTCGGTGCGTCCTTCCTGTTCGGCTGTCAGGCGCGCCCGCATGGCCAGCAGCGTGCGGTAGCGGTGCAGCTGCCCGCGCATGGCCGTATCGGGCTGCACGCTCTCGAGTCGCACCAGCGTCTGGCCGGCGGCGACGCGATCTCCGTCCTTCACCTCCAGGTTGGCGATGATGCCGCGCGGCGACCGCGCCGCCGGCGAGAGGCGCCAGCGCGCCCCAGGCGAGGAAGCCGCCGAGGAAGGTGACGATCAGCACCCCGCCCATCAGTTTGGGGCCACGTACGATGCGTCGGAAAGAGGCGGAATCGTCCGGCGTGAGGAGGCGCGGCGTTCCATAGAGATCCACGACGGAGACTGCTTTCGATGTGGAGCGCATGTCGACCCCCTGTCCCTATTCTGCGGCTTCCGCCGTCAGACGTTCCTGCCGTTCGGCCTCGGACTGAACCTTCTCCGGCGTAGGCGGCTCGGACGCCGCGACGCGAAGGCGCTTCAGGATTTCGTCGCGGCTGCCGAACGCTTCGATGCGTCCGTCGCGCAGCAGCAGGATCTTGTCGGCCTGCGCGATGGTCGAGGGGCGATGCCCGACGATGAGCAGCGTCGCGCCCCGGCCCTTCATCTCCTCGATGGCGGCGGACAGGGCGGCCTCGCCGGCCTGGTCGAGATTGGCATTGGGCTCGTCGAGCACGATCAGCTTCGGATCGCCATAGACGGCGCGGGCGAGACCGATCCGCTGGCGCTGGCCGCCGGAAAGCCGCAGCCCGCCGTCGCCGATCGCCGTGTCGTAGCCGTTCGGCAGCAGCTGGATCATCTCGTGGGCGTGCGCCAGCATGGCTGCCCGGATCACCGCCCCCTCGTCCACGCAGTTCATGCGGGCGATGTTGTCGCGGATGGTGCCCGGGAAGAGCTCCGGTTCCTGCGGCAGGTAGCCGATGTGGGGGCCCAACTCGTCGGGATTCCAGTGCCGCAGGTCCGACCCATCGAGCCGGATCACGCCGCCGGCCGGCTGCGCGACCCCGACCAGCAACCGGCACAGCGAGCTCTTGCCGCTGGCGGAAGGACCGATGACCGCGATGGCTTCCCCGGGAATGGCCTCGAAATTCAGACCGTAGAGAACCGGCGCCGTGCCGCCGGGCGGGCTGTATGTCACGCGCTGGATCGACAGGTGCCCCTCGGGAGCGGGCAGGCTGGTGCGACGAGGCTCATCCGGAAGGCTCTGGAGGCGGGTCTTCAGGCGGCCATAGGCGATGCGGGCGGCGGAGAAGTTGCGCCAGGTCGCCATCGCCATCTCGACCGGCGCGAGCGCCCGGCCCAGCAGGATCGACGAGGCGATCATGACGCCACCGGACACCTGTCCCTTCAGCACCAGATAGGCGCCGAGACCGAGGATCGCCGACTGCATGAACAGCCGCGCGAACTTGGTGATGCCGAGAAGGACAGCGCCGCGATCGCTTGCCCTCTTGGAGGCACGCAGGCCGACGGAGTTGGCCTCGCGCCAGTGGGCGGTGAGCGCCGGCAGCATGCCCATCGCGGACACCACCTCGGCGTTGCGGATCGTGGTCTCGGCCTGCATCGTGGCGACGATCTGCGCCTGGTTGGCGGTTTGCAGGGCACGGCGGGTGATCGCCTCATTGGCGAGGCCGAGCACCAGCAGGATCGCGGTCGAGACGATCGCCAGCGTGCCGAGGGCCGGATGCAGCATCCAGATGAGCGCGAGATAGACCGGCGCCCATGGCGCATCGAAGAGCACGCCGAGAGCGGGCGAGGAGATCAGCGTCTGCACCTGCTGCAGGTCGCGCAGGGGCTGGGCGCCGGATCCGTCGCCAAGGAGGCGGGAGCGGACCGAGTTGGCTAGGTAGACCGGGCCGAGGCAATCGGCCAGCCAGATGCTGATCCTTGTGGTCAGCATGGAACGGATGCTGTCGAGCATGCCGAACAGCAGCAGCGCCGCCGCCGCCATGATGGTGAGCATCAGCAACGTGTCGACGTTGCCGGTCACCATGACCCGGTCATAGACCTGGAGCATGTAGAGGGGCGATGCCAGCGTGAGGAGGTTGATCGCCAGGCTGAACAGCACCAGCGAGCCGAATGCCTGTCCACATTGAGACACGGCCAGGTCTAGGTCGGTCTCGGTATTGCGGCCTCGTCTATCGCGCATGGACATGCACTCCCCCATTCGCTTGCCGCCCGAAGGAGCGGCTGCCCCTTGTTCATTGCGTCAGGCGATCAGGTTGGGATCGACGAAGACGTCCTGTTGCAGGATCTGGTTGGCGAAGGCCGATGCCGATGGCACGTCCGCCGTCGTTCCGACCAGGACATAGGTCGTGTGCGTCGAGCCGCTGAGGCGCAGCGCCAGGGTGGTGCTGCTGCCCGGCAGCAGCGTCAGCGCCGCGCCGGACAGGCTGTTGACGAAGATGTCCTCGCCGGACTGGTAGTCAGCGATGACGTTGGTGCCGCCCATTATCTGGAAGACGTCGGCGCCGGCCGTGCCGCCATCGGCGATGCCGTCGCCGTAGAGGGTTTTGCTGCCGGAGCCGTTGGCCACCAGCAGGTCGGCCCCGCTGCCGCCTCGCATGACATCGTTGCCGGCGCCCGACACCAGCTTGTTGCCGGCGGTGCTGCCGAGCAGCGTATCGGTGAAGCTGGAGCCGATAATGGACTCGATCGTGTTGAGAATGTCGCCGGCGGCATGGCCGCCCGAGCCTACGGTGCCGGCGGCAGGATTGGCCGAGAGCTGCACGGTGACGCCAGCATTGGAGGCCGAGTAGTCGACCGTGTCGACTCCATCTCCACCCACCAGCGTGTCGACGCCAAGGCCGCCGACCACCCGATCGTTGCCGGCGCCGCCATCGAGGCGGTTGTCGCCGTCGCTGCCGATGAGGACGTCTGCGAATGCAGAGCCGGTCAAGTTCTCGATGCCGCTGAGCTGGTCGCCCTGGGCATCGCCGCCGGATCCCACCGTCGTGGCGGTGGCGCTGATCGCGACGGTGACGCCGCTCGCCGAGGTCGAATAGCTCGCCGTGTCGGTACCGAGGCCGCCGATGAGCACGTCCGCGCCGCCCTGGCCGCGCAACGTGTCGTTGCCCTCGCCGCCCTCCAGGCGGTTGGCGCTGGCGCTGCCCTGCAGGGTGTCGTTGAAGGCGGAACCGATGACGTTCTCGATCTGGGCGATGATGTCGCCCTGGGCGTGGCCGCCGCTGCCCTGGGTGGCCTGGCCGGGGAGCTCGGTGAGACCGAGGCCCACGGCCGCATTCGAGCCCGAATAGTCGATCGTGTCGACGCCGTCGCCGCCGATCAGCGTATCGGCACCCTCGCCGCCGGCGAGCACGTCGTTGCCGGCGCCGCCATCGAGGCGATTGACGCCCGTCCCGGCACGCAGCACGTCGTTGAAGGCCGAGCCGATTAGGTTCTCGATGTTGGTGATCTGGTCGCCCTCGGCCTCCCCGCCTGTACCGACCGTCGTCGCCGCCGGGTCGATGGTGACGTTCACGGCGCTCGACGAGGTCGAATACTCGGCCGTGTCCACGCCGCCATTGCCGTTCAGCACGTCGGCGCCGGCTCCGCCGACGAAGGTGTCGGGCAGTTCGCCGCCGAGCAGCGTGTCGACGAAAGCGCTGCCGATGATCCGTTCGATGGATATCAGCGAGTCGCCCTCGGCATCCCCGCCCGTTCCGGTGCCGGCCGCCTGCGGATCGGCCGTCGACGAATTGAGCTGGATCGTCACGCCCGCCGCCGAAGTCGAATAGTCGGAGGTGTCGAAGCCACCCTGTCCGACGATGAGGTCGGCGCCGCCGCCGCCCTGGAAGCTGTTATTGGCGTTGTCGCCGGCGAGAATGTCGTCCGCCACCGAACCGATCAGACCCTCGATGGAGCTGAACGTATCGCCCGCGGCCGCTCCGGAGGCCACATTGGCGAGCAGATCGACGCCCACCGCGCCGCCGGCCGAATAGTCCGCCGTGTCGAAGCCGTCGCCGCCCTCGAGCTGGTCCGCACCGGTGCCGCCGTCGAAGCGGTCATCACCCGCCCCGCCCGACATGAGGTCGTTGCCCGCGCCACCGAGCAGCACATCGTTGCCGGCTTCGCCGAAGAGCTGGTCGTTGCCGTCGCCGGCATTGAGGTCGTCATCGCCGTCGCCACCATAGAGCAGATCGTTGCCCAGGGACGCATTGAGCCAGTCATTCCCCCCGCCGCCACGCAGCGTGTCGTCCCCCATGCTCGCAATGAGCTGGTCATTGCCTTCGCCGCCGTCCAGCAGGTCGTTGCCGTCACCGGAGGTGAGCAGATCGTCGCCCTGGCCGCCGTAAAGCTGGTCGTGGCCGAAGCCGCCTATCAGATTGTCGGCACCGCCGCCGCCGAACAGCCGGTCGTCGCCGGAGCCGCCGTCGAGCGTGTCGGCGCCGCCCCCGACCGCATCGTTGATGCCGTCGGGGATTCCGTCTCCGTCATCGTCGTCCGGAATGCCGTTGCCATCGACGTCGGTGATGGTGTCGCCGATCAGCAGGTCGTTGCCGTTATTGCCGCGCAGCGTGTCGTTGCCG
>JAQSWY010000092.1 GCA_029266425.1 Xanthobacteraceae bacterium | reverse complement strand
GTTGGGGACTTCGACGTCGCGTTCCAGCCAGCCCGGCACGGGCAGGCCCTTCTCGCGCAGGAAGGCCGGGTTGAAGAGCTTGGACTGATACCGCGTGCCGTAGTCGCACAGCACGGTGACGACGGTGTGGCCGGGGCCGAGCTCCTTCGCCAGCCGGATCGCGCCGGCGACATTGATGCCGGAGGAGCCGCCGAGGCACAGACCCTCGAATTCCAGCAGGTCGAACACGATCTGCACCGCTTCCGCATCCGGGATCTGGTAGGCGATGTCGATCGGTGCGCCTTCGAGATTGGCGGTGATGCGGCCCTGGCCGATGCCCTCGGTGATGGAGGAGCCTTCCGACTTCAGTTCGCCGGTCGTGTAGTAACTGTAGAGCGCCGCACCGAACGGGTCGGCGAGGGCGATCTTCACCGCCGGGTTGCGTTCCTTCAGCGCGATGCCGGTGCCGGCCAGCGTGCCGCCGGTGCCGACTGCGGCGACGAAGCCGTTGACCTTGCCGTCGGTCTGCCGCCAGATCTCCGGGCCGGTGGTCTCGATGTGTGCTAGCCGGTTGGCGACGTTGTCGAACTGGTTGGCCCAGACCGCGCCGTTCGGCTCGGTCTTCGCGAGCGCCTCGGCGAGGCGGCCGGAGACCTTCACATAGTTGTTCGGGTTGGCGTAGGCGACGGCTGGGACCTCCACCAGCGTGGCGCCGGCGAGCCGCAGCATGTCCTTCTTTTCCTGGCTCTGCGTGTCGGGGATGACGATCACCGAGCGGAAGCCGAGGGCGTTGCCGACCAGAGCGAGGCCGATGCCGGTATTGCCGGCGGTACCCTCGACGATGACGCCGCCGGGGCGCAGCTCGCCGCGGGCCACCGCGTCCTGGATGATGTAGAGCGCGGCGCGGTCCTTCACCGACTGGCCGGGATTGAGGAACTCCGCCTTGCCGAGAATGGTGCAGCCGGTGGCTTCCGAGACACGCTTGAGCTTGATGAGCGGCGTGTTGCCGACCGCCTCGACCAGATCGTTCCGGATGTCCATGATTTTCGAATTCTGTTGCCGTGCCTCGAAGGTCCACGAAATTAGTGGTGCACTACCGGCTCGGCAACTCCAATGCGCGTCAATCCCCGCGAATGCGCTGATAGCGCTCCAGCGCTCGCCGGCGCGCCGCGGCATGGTCGACGATGGGGAGCGGATAGGTCTCGCCGAGCGTCACGCCGGCCTGCGCCAGCACCTGTGGTGAGGCTTCCCACGGCCGATGGATGACATCGGCGGGCATCCGCGCCAGCTCCGGCAGGAAACGGCGGACATAGTCGCCTTGCGGGTCGAACTTCTCGCCCTGCGCGACCGGATTGAAGATGCGGAAATAGGGCGCGGCGTCGGCGCCCGAGCCGGCGACCCATTGCCAGCTGGCGGCGTTGTTGGCCGGATCGGCGTCGACCAGCGTGTCCCAGAACCACTCCTCGCCGCGGCGCCAGTCGATGAGCGCGTGCTTGATCAGGAAGGAGGCGGCGATCATGCGCACACGGTTGTGCATCCAGCCGGTCTGCCATAGCTGGCGCATGCCGGCATCGATGAGCGGATAGCCGGTGAACCCGCGCCGCCAGGCGCGCTCCAGCTTGGTGTCGCGGTTCCATTCGAAGCCGTCGAAGCGGCGGTTGAAGTTGACTTGCGCGAGATCGGGGAAATGGAACAGCAGGTGGTAGGAGAATTCGCGCCAGTAGAGCTCGCTGACGAATTTCTCCACATCCGCGTCCGGCACCTCGCCGGCGTGACGCACGGCGGCAAGCACCTGTTGCGGCGAGAGATGGCCGAAGCGCAGATAAGGTGACAGGCGCGAGGTGTGGTCGAGATCGGGCCGGTTGCGGCGGTCGGCATAGCCATGGAGGCCTCCATCGATGAAGGCCGCCAAGGCGATCCTGCCGCCGTCCTCGCCGGGCGTCCAGCTCTCGCGCAGCCCGCCGGCCCAGTCGGGCGCCGCCGGCTCCAGTTTCCAGTCGCTCAATGCGTCGCCGGCTGGCGCGTCGGCGAAGTGCCAGTGGCTGCCGGCCCTCGTCGGGCGGCGGACATCGCATTGCGCGGCGCTACGATAGAACGGTCCGAAGACCTTGAACGGCCCGCCGGACTGCGTCTTCACTATCCAGGGCTCGTGCAGCAACGATCCGTTGAAGCTCTCCACCGCCAGGCCGCGCGCGGTCAACTCGGTCTTGAGCGTGGCGTCGACGGCGATCTCGGCCGCTCCATAGCGCCGGTTCCAATAGACGGCGCCGGCACCGGTCTCCGCGGCCACGATGGGAACGATCTCGCGCGCCTTGCCGCGCCTCAGGACGAGGCGGCCGCTCTTGGCGGCGCTCGCGTCCTCCAGCGACGCGAGCGCCCGGCCGAGCCACCAGCGGGCAGCGGCGCCGAGCGGGCGTATGCCTTCGCTCTCCTCGTCCAGCACATACAGCAGCACAAGCGGCCGCCCGCTCTGCTGGGCGGCGTGGAGCGCGGGATTGTCGGCGAGGCGGAGATCGTCTCGGAAACAGACGAGGGCGGCCGATGAGGACATGGTGGCCGTAGCCTAGCCGATCCGACGCGCCGAGGGCGAGGCCGTGCGGATGGAGGCCATGCGCGATGCGGGACAGATGTCGGCACGAAAAAGGCGCGGGTGTCACCACCCGCGCCTTCCTTGCTACGGCGCCCAGGGGGAAGGCGCCGCCGCTGTATTCGGCATTCAACGCGCGGCGCGCGCGTTCTGCTCGATCTGCTGCTGGATGTAGGGCTCGACGCCGACGGTCGGCTGGGAAACGGTGGCGGCGTTGCGGCCTTCCACCAGACCCGCGCCGGGAACGGCGAGCTGCGCCGAGGTGCGGACGGTCTCGTTATAGGCGGCACGCTCTGCCGGATCACGCGACTCCGCATGAGCAGCAGCGGTGAGACCCAGAGTGGCCACAGCGGCGGCGGCAAGGATGAGCTTGTTCATGATTCCAGTTCCCGTTTTTCTTGAGGGAGGCAGCCGCCGAACGCGGCCGCCGGGTTGGTGAGGGGAACCTATGTCCGGCGATGGTGCATTGCACGGTGTTCGTTTGCACCGGATGTATTGCGTAAATGCAATAACATATAAGTGATCGCGACTTGATCGCGTGCGATTGAACACCTATCGATTATGAGACTCAAAAGTTCGTGAGCCGGCTAAAGCTTCTTGCGGCAAGGGGTGGCTGCGGCTCGTACATGTTGCGCCGCGGCATGGCCAGGTTGGCTCAATCGCCCAGATGCTGCCGCAATTCGGCGGCCAGCGCCTCGATTTCCGCCGCCCCCTTGGAGCCGGGGGCGGTTTCCATCACTGTCAGTCCCCCGCCCATGCTGGCAGCGAACGCTATCCTGTTACCAAGGAGCGTTTGCGCTGCCGGATGGCCGAGGGCACGAATCGCCTCGCTCATCTCCTGGGTGAGGGCGGCGCGTGACTGCGCGCGGTTGATGACGATGAGCGAGGCGGTGCCTTCCTTGGCGATCATGTCCAGCGTCGGCTGGGTCGCCCACAGATCGATCGGGGTCGGCTGCACCGGCACCGCGACAAGGCTTGCCGTTTCTATGGCCGGACGGGATTCGACGTCGGATTTCGGCGGCGTGTCGATGACCACGAAGCCGTAGTCGCGCGCCAGGCTGCGCGCCTCGCGGCGAGCGCCCCAGCCGGAGGCGGTGCGGAAGGAGAGCCCGGTTGCGTCCTCGCCCAGCGTGCCCTCGCGCGCCTCGAACCATTCGCCGAGGCTGCCCTGGGGGTCGCAGTCGAGCAGGGCGACGCGTGCGCCCGCTTGTGCGAGCGCAACTGCGAGATGGGCGGCGAGCGTGGTCTTGCCCGATCCGCCCTTCTGCTGGGCAATGGTGATGATTCGCCCGCTCATCGCTGGTGCCTCCCGCTCACGCAGCGTTGCACTGCAGCAGGCAGGCGGCAACCGTTTAATGGCGCGATGTCAGCCGACGCGCATCACGCGCTGGGGGAGCCGCCGCCGAGCACGACCACCTTGGTGCCGACCGACACGCGGTTATAGAGGTCGATGGCATCCTGGTTGATCATGCGGATGCAGCCGGAGGAGACGTTGGTGCCGATCGTGTAGGGCTCCAGCGTGCCGTGGATGCGGTAGAGCGTGTCCTTGCCGTTCTGCCACAGATACATGGCCCGGGCGCCGAGCGGGTTCTGCAGGCCGCCCGACACGCCCTGGCCGCTCTGCAGCTTGGTGAGCTGCGGCTTGATGTCGGGCCGGCGGTCGATCATCTCCTTCGGCGGATACCAGTCCGGCCACTCCTGCTTGGAGTTTATGGTGGCGCTGCCGGACCAGCCGAACCCTTCCTTGCCGACGCCGACGCCGTAGCGCATCGCCGTGCCGCCGGGCATCACGTAGTAGAGGAAGTGCTCGCGCGGATCGATGA
>JAQSWY010000091.1 GCA_029266425.1 Xanthobacteraceae bacterium | reverse complement strand
CCGGTGTGCGAGGCGGCCGCCAATCGTCCGAGCGCCGAGCGCCCGCCCTTGAGGATGACGACCGGCTTGTTCGCCTTCTTCAGCTGCTCGTAGAAGGCACGCCCGTGCTTCACGTCCTCCATGTAGATGCCGATGGCTCGGGTCTGCGGATCGGCGAGGTAGTAGGCCAGCAGCTCATGCGGCTTCACATCGGCACTGTTGCCGATGGTCACCGCGCCGCTGAAGCGCAGGCCCCGCCATTCCCCGCGCTTGATGATGTCCGTCGTCAGTCCGCCCGACTGCGAGACGATGCCGATCGTGCCGACTTCCTTCGGCGCGTCGGCTGGAAAGGTGAGGCCGCCGCGAGGAGAATAGGTCCCGAGGCAGTTCGGCCCCAGGATCCGTGCCTCGCCCGCGCGGGCGCCCTCGACGAGCGCGTCCTGAAGCGCCTTGCCTTCCTCCAGCTCGCCGAAGCCGGAGGAGATGACCTGAGCGATGCGGCAGCGGCCGCCGGCGGCGGCGAGGATGCCGGGGATACGCTCGGCACCGACGGCGATATAGGCGTAGTCCACCGGCTCGGGCGTGTCGGCGAGGCTCGGATACGCCTTCAGCCCCTCGATCTCGTCCGCCGCCGGATGGATGGGGTAGATGCTGCCTGCATAGCCGAAGGCCTTCATTCGGCGGATGAAGGTGTTGGCGATGGCGACGTCCTTGGTCGAGGCACCGAGCACCGCCACGGTGCGCGGCTCGAACAGCGGACGGAAAACTTCGAGCGGGAACGCATCCGACGCTTCGGAGGGAATGTCCGTTTCCGCCTGCTCCGTCAGGATCACCCGCGCGTCGACGGCGACGGCGCCGTTCGGCGAGGCGATCACCGGATTGAGGTCGAGCTCCGCTATGTCGGCCCGGTGGCGCATCAACAGGCCATCGATGCCGCCGATGCGCAGCATGACGTCGACGAGCGCCGCCTTGTCGATGCCCGCTTCGCCCCGCGCGCCCTCCAGCAGGGCATGGCCCTTCAGCTCGGCCAGCATCTCCTCGGCATCCTTCGCCTCGATCGGGCAGATGCGGAAGGAGATGTCGCGCAGCACTTCGACGAAGATGCCGCCGAGCCCGACCATGATCATCGGGCCGAACTGGGGATCGCGATAGCCGCCGATGACGATCTCGCGGCCGGACGGCATCATCTCTTCCACCAGCCAGCCGGGGTCGGCCAGGCGAAGGGCGACGCCGCCGGCATCGGATTTGTGCAGGATCTCGGGCGAGACGACCTTCACGACGAAGGGGCCGTCGAGCTCGCCGGCAATCTTAGCCGCCTGTGCTGCATTCGCCGCGAAGCGCGAACGCGGCACGCGTACGCCGAAATCGGCCAGCAGCGCCTTGCCGGCCGCCTCGTCCAGGCTGCCGCGCCCGTTGGCGCGAGTCTCGGCGATGAGCGCTTCCCCGCGGGCCGCGCGCAGCGCGTGGGTATCCTGAATGGTCATGATCAGCCCCCTCAAAAGCTCGTCGGCCACGTGCGCATCAGGTGCTGGCCTACGCCGCCCGAGCGCCGGCGGCGCTGGATGTCCAGCATGCGGATGACCCAGGCGCGGGTCTCCTGAGGCTTCACCACGTCCTGCGCCGAGAAGATGCGGGCCATGTCCCAGATCTCGAGGTCCTTCTGGATATGCGCCAGCGCGTCCTCGAAGCCCTCCTGCCCGGCGGTGAGATTGTGGACGATGCTGGTCGCGAACACCGGGTCCATGAAGCTCACCTCGGCGGTCGGCCAGGCGATCATCGCGTCGTTGTGGGCACCGCCGCCCATCGCCACATAGGCGCGCCCATAGGCCTTGCGGCACAGCACGGTCACCGAGGGCACCGTGGTCAGGCAGGTGGCGTTCATGAAGTTCATGATGTGGCCCGGCGCGCCGCGCCGCTCGGCCTCGGTGCCGACGACGAAGCCCGGCGTGTCGACGAGGCGCACGATCGGCAGGTTGAAGCTGTCGCACAGCACGGTGAGATCGATGATCTTGCGGCAGGCCTCCGCCGAGAGCGCGCCGCCGCCGACCTGCGGGTTGTTGGCGATGACGCCCACCGCCTGCCCGTCGAGCCGGGCAAGACCCACCACCGCCGACCTGCCGAAGCGGGCCTTGATCTCGAAGAAGCTGTCGCGGTCGAAGATCACCTCGATGATCTTCTTCATGTTGTAGACCTGCGTGCGCTTCTCCGGCAGCACGGCGAGGATGCGGTCCTGGTCCTCGCCCGACCCCTCGGCGACGGCCGCGCCGGGCGCGAGCTCGCCATTGTGGCCGGGCATGTAGGAGAGGAACCGGCGTATCACGGCCATCGCCTCGGCATCGGTGTCGACGAAGTAGTCGATGAGGCCGGTCTGCTCGGCATGCAGCCGCCAGCCGCCGAGCTCTTCGAGGTCGACCTTCTCGCCGATGGCCATGGAAACGAGGCGCGGGCTCGACACCGACATGATCGAGCCCTTCTTCATCACCGCGAAATCGGCGCAGCAGCAAAGCCAGGCGGACGAGCCGAACGAGGTGTCGAGCGCGGCCGCGACCCACGGCGTGTCCCGCATGCGCTTGAACTGGGTCGTGTCGTTGCCGAGCAGCGCGCCCATTCCCTTCGAGCCCATGGCGTCGGGAAGGCGCGCGCCGGTGGATTCGCCGATATGGATGAAGGGCATGCCCCGCTCGGTGCAGGTGCGGCGGATGTAGCCCATCTTCTTCGAGTTGGTGGCGCTGGTGGAGGCGCCCTTGGTGGTGAAGTCGTTCACCACCACCCCGACGTCCCGCCCCTCGATCCTGCCGAAGCCGGTGATCTTGCCGTCGCGGGGCGTCGCTTCGACATCCGCGTCGAACACGCCGGAAGCGCCGAGCAGCCCGACCTCGAAGAAGCTGTCGGGGTCGACGAGAGCGTCCATCCGCTCCTTGGCATTGAGCTGGCCGCGCTCGGCGCGCTTGGCCAGCTTTTCCGGCCCGCCCATGCGCCGCGCCTGCGTGCGGCGCTCATCGAGTTTCTCGAGCATTACGTCGTGAGGCATCTTGGAATCCTGCATCTTGCTGAGGACGTCACCGATCGAGGCGCGACCGGCGCGTCAGGCGGCTACGTCGTGGGTCGCTATGGTGGCGCGCTCGACCGCCGCGCGATCGAGCTGCGGGCGATAGCCGGCGGGCATGCGGACCTCGCCGCTCTCGAAGGGAAGCGGGTTCGCGAACAGCCCGGTCTTCGGCTTCAGGAAGCCGTTGAACTCACCGGCATTGTCGACCGTGTCGCGCGCGACGCAGGCTTCCAGCCAGCCCTGCACCTCGCTGCCCAGGCCGTCCCCCAGTACCGGGCTCATGCCGTGCGCCCGGACGGCATTGAGGCCGTCGGCCAGGCGCTGGAGGCTGCCGAAGCGCTTGAGCTTGAGCTTGCAGAAGCCGACCTTCTCGATCTGCGCGGCGCGCTCGATGTCGCCGAGGGTGCAGATGGGCTCGTCGAGCATCAGCGGCACGGTCGAGGCGGCGGCGACCGCGGCATTCGCCTCCCAGTCATCTGAATCGCAGGGCTGCTCGAACAGCTCGATGCTGGCTGGATCGAGCTGCGAGGCGAAGGCGATGCCCTGTTCGCGGCTGAACGCGCGGTTCGCGTCGAGGCGTAGCGTCGCGCGCCCGGACACGACCTGCTGGATGGCGGCGACGCGGGCCAGATCGGCGTCGACGTCTTTGCCGACCTTCACCTTGAAGGTGCGAAAACCCTCAGTGATCCATTTCTCGACCTCGGCAGCGATCGCCTCCGGCTCCAACGCGTTGATCGGCGTCAGGAGCGGCTGGCTGCGGGTGTCGGTAACATCCAGCAACTCGCTGCCTTCGAGCACCTCGATGGCGGCCGTGAGCGCGGTGGCGGCGACTTTGCTTTTCGCGAAATCGGCAAGGACGATCTCCTTCGCATCCGCCGGTGCCTTGCCGATGATCGCGTCCATCTTGGCGAGGCAGAACGCCCAGCCTCCCTCCCGGGTCTCCGAGCTCGAGCCGGGAGAAATATGGGCATCGGCGAAGCCCGTGCGGCCGTCACTGTCCTCGACCTCCACCAGATACGGCTCGAATTCATCGAAGGTCCGGTAGGACAGCCGATAGGGCCGGATCAATGGCAGCCGAAGGCGGCTGAGACGTATGCGTCGCAGGCGGCTCATGGTGGCGTTTCCTCGCTTGTGGCGTCTGCGCCGACACGCCTTTTCCGGCGCGCGGCGTTCAGCCGCCAATGACATTCTCAGGCGTTTTCCGATTAGTTGTTGCTATTGCTACTACGAACTTTTAAGGTGCGCAACGTGGATCATTCGTCCCGGTGTCGATGGGTTCGGCGCCGTGAAATAGTGACGGAGGAGCCGCGTCGTGGCAGGCATTTCCGTCGCCGCCGAATTGTCGAACGGCTTGCCTGCTACCCATGCCCATGCACACTCGCCTTATGCCGGGCGGCGTAGGTAATATTGGTTGAAGCACTACACGCACGAGCGACGCCAATCGTCGTGCGATGAGCCGAAAGATACTTGGAAAGGTTCAGCCGAAGGCCAGGATAGAGCCCGAAATAAAAGGGCCTCCGAAAAAACTAGGGAGAACGATCATGCTGAAGTTCTTGCTTCGAACGGCCGCCATTGCCGCCGCTATCGCCATCATGCCGGCGGGCGCCAGGGCCGACTTTCCCGACAAGCCGATCCGCTATCTGCTCCATGTCTCGCCGGGCGGCGCGACCGACGTGATGGCGCGCAAGCTCGCCATTGCGATGGAGAAGATCCTCGGCGTGCCGCTGGTCGTGGAGAACAAGCCCGGCGGGCGTGGGGCCACCCAGCTGGCCGAGCTCGCGGCCGCCAAGCCGGACGGCTACACCATCGGCGCCGTCACCTCGACCCATATCGGCGCGTTCAACCAGACCCTGAAGCAGTACAAGGTGGACAGCTTCGACTGGATCGCCCGGCTGGTGAACGAGCCGTACCTGATCGTGGTCAACAAGGACAGCAAGATCACGTCCATGAAGGACCTCGTCGAGGCCGCCAATGCCAAGCCCGGCAGCGTGGTGATGGCCGGCTTCGTGCGCGGATCGGGCGGGCATTTCGCCTGGGAGATCATGGCCAAGTCCGCCGATCTCGACAGCAAGAAGGTGCGCTGGGTGCCCTTCGACAGCGTCGGCGACGCCGTGACCGCGGCGCTCGGTAACCATGCCGAAGTCGCGATCGCCTATGTCGACCTCGTCAAGACCCATGTGCAGGCCGGCAATCTCCGGGTCGTCGCGGTCATGTCCGACAAGCGGGTGCCGCAATTCCCGGATGTGCCGACCCTGAAGGAGCAGGGCTACGCCGCCGACACCTCGTGGCAGCAGATGCGCGGCATCATCGGCCCGAAGGGTATTCCCGAGCCGATCAAGGCCAAGCTCGCCGATGCGGTCAAGCAGGCGCTCGAGACGCCCGAGCTGAAGGCCTACATGGAGGAATCGGCGTTGATTCCCGCTTTCCAGGGGCCGGCGGACTTCACCGCGAACGCCCAGCGGGAGAACGCCGTTACCAAGGAATGGATGACGACGCTCGGGCTGACGCGCTGACCGTCGAGCGATCCGCCGGAGGCCGCGCGGCGGCCTCCTCCTTCCGGCATTCGACCGAGAGAGCCTGACCGTGACCATGGCAACTCAACACGATGAGCCGACCGTCGACATCTCCGCGGAGC
>JAQSWY010000021.1 GCA_029266425.1 Xanthobacteraceae bacterium | reverse complement strand
GCTCGCGCCTGGGCATGGCGCGCGCCCGCGTCATCGCCGGCGGCGATGCGCCGCGACATCTCCGGCAGCAGCACGATGCCGGCGGCGATACCGACGACCCCGATGGGGAGCTGATTGATTCGGTCGGCATAGAACAGTGCGGCGATGGCGCCCTGCGGGAGGAACGAGGCGATCAGCGTATCGGCGAAGATGGCGAGTTGGACGCCGGCCGAGCCGAGGATCGCCGGCCCGAGCGCCTTCAGAAACCGCCGTGTCTCCGGATCGAGCCGCGGCCGGCCGAATCTGAGGCCCAGCCCATGGGTGCCGGCATCGAAGACCAGCAGCCCCACCTGCAGGAAGCCCGAAATCAGGACGCCCCAGGACGCGGCATGACCGGCAGTCGGGAACAGCCCGGCGACGCTGAGCGTGCCGACCATGGCGAGGTTGAGCAGGATCGAGGCCGCGGCCGCCGCCCAGAACCGGTCATTGGCATTGAGCACGCCGCCAACCAGCGTCACCACCGCGATCAAGCCGAGATAGGGAAAGGTGATGCGGGTGAAATCGACGGTCAGGTCGAAGCGCTGCGGGTCGTCGGAAAGGCCCGGCGCCAGCAGGCCGACCACCCAGGGTGTCGCCGCGAGCGCAAGACCGAGGAAGGCGAACTGGACGACGACGACGGCGGTGAGCATGCGATCGGCGAAGTGACGCGCGCTGACCGGGCCGTCTTGGGTCTTCACCCGCGCATAGGCCGGCACGAAGGCGGCGTTGAAGGCGCCCTCGGCGAAGATGGCGCGGAAATGGTTCGGCAGGCGGAAGGCGATGTAGAAGGCATCCGCGATCGGCCCGGCGCCGAGCACCGCGGCCATGACGATGTCGCGGATGAAGCCGGTGAGCCGGGACACCAGCGTCCAGCCGCCGACGGAGAAGATGGAGCGAATCATGAAAGGCCCGGCTGCCGAACGCGGTGCCGGAACCTACCCAAGCGCGGTCTCGCCCGCCAGCAGGTCAGGAAAGCGCACGCCCTCGTAGAGCTCGGCCATGGTGAGTTCGGTGCCGATGATGCTAAGGTCGATGACGCCGTCGAGGCCATCGAACTGCGCCAGTTCCCAGAGATTGCCGGGCGCACGCCACCACAAAAGCGCACGCGGCAGGTCCGGCTCGACTGCGTAGTCAGGCCCCCAGCGCCCGCCGGACCGTGGCGATCACGCGGTCCTGTGTCGCCGCGTCGAGATAGGCGTGCATCGGCAGGCTGATCACCTCGCCCGCAAGCTGCTCGCACACCGGCAGGCCGTTGCCGGCAGCGGGGAAATGCGCATAGGCGGGCTGGCGATGCATCGGGATGCGGTAATAGACCGCCGTCGGCACGCCCTCCTTCTGCAAGGCGCTCGCGAACTCGTCGCGCACGCCGTGCGGCAGGCGGATGGTGTATTGCGCCCACACCGACGTGGCACGCGGATCGACCACCGGCACGGTACACACGTCGGCCAGGCCCGCATTGTAGCGCTGCGCGGCGGCATCGCGGGCGGCGATCTCGTCGTCGAAGATGGCGAGCTTCTCGAGGAGGATAGCCGCCTGGATGGTGTCGAGCCGCCCGGTCATGCCGATGCGGACATTCTCGTATTTGTCGACGCCCTGGCCGTGCTCCCGCACGCTCTTCAGCACCGGAACGAGATCGTCGTCATCGGTGAGGATGGCGCCGCCGTCGCCGAAACAGCCAAGCGGCTTCGCCGGGAAGAAGCTGGTCGCGGTGGCGTCGCCGAACGCGCCGGTGCGCTTGCCGTTCCACGTCGCGCCGAAGCCCTGCGCGGTGTCGCACAGTACCTTCAGCCCATGTGCCCTGGAAATAGCGAGGATGGCGTCGAGGTCCGCCGGCTGGCCGAACAGGTCGACGGGGATCACCACCTTGGGGGTGAGGCCCTCGCGCTTCGCCACCGTGATGGCCGCTTCCAGGCTTGCCGGATCCATGTTGAAGGTGTCGGGCAGCACATCGACGAACACCGGCGTCGCGCCGACCCACGGCACCACTTCGGCGGTCGCGCAGAAGGTGAAGGCCGGGCAGAACACGGCGTCGCCCGCTTTCACGCCCCAGGCCATCAGGATCATGGCGAGTGCGTCGGTGCCCGAGGAACACGAGATGGCATGCTTGGCACCGGCGAACTCGGCGAGCCTCGCTTCGAATTCCGTCACTTCCGGACCGTTGAGGAAGCGGCAATGCGTCAGCACCCGCGCCACCGCCTCGTCGATCCGGCTGCCGAGCCGCGCTCGCTGCGCGGCGACATCGATGAAGGGGATCGGGGCAGCGTCGGTCTTCACATGCGTGTTCATTCAGGATGTCCTGTCAGCCGGCGGCACGCAGCAAAGCCGGGCGATCGCCCGGGCTGCCCTGCTCCGCCAGGCACTTGATGGCCGTGGCGAGGCTCGAGACGCCGTCCTCGCCGGTCACGTCCGGCCGCCCGCCGGTGCGGATGGCGTCGAGGAAGCGCGTCAACTCGACCCGCAGCGGCTCGGCATAGGCGACGGAGAGATGGCGCATCGAATAGCTGCCGTCCGGCTTGTAGTCCGAGCATTCGGTCACCTGCCGGGTGAGCAGGTCGCCGATCACGTACTTCTTGCGCGTCGCCACATGCACGGTGCGCGCCTTGAAGGGGGTCAGCCAGTTGGTGTTGATGTGCGCCAGCACCCCGTTCGCGGTGCGGAACTGCAGCAGCGCGATGTCCTCGCGATCCGCCACCGCGGCCCGCACCTGCGGCTGCACCTCGATGATGTGCGAATCCGTGAAGTGGCAGATCAGGTCGATGTCATGGACCGCGAGATCGATGACGACGCCGACATTCGACATGCGCGGCGGGAACGGGCCGACCCGGGTGATGCCGATGGAGAGGATGTCCTCGCCGCGAATGGCATTGCGGATCGCCTCGACCGCCGGATTGAAGCGCTCGACATGACCGATCATCAAGGTGACGCCGGCCGCCTTGGCCGCGGCGACGATGGCCTCGCCCTCTTCCACGGTCGGCGCGATCGGCTTCTCCACCAGCACATGCGCGCCGGCCCCGATCGCAGAAATTGCAATGTCGTGGTGGAGGTGCGACGGTGCCGCGACGATGACTGCGTCCGGCTTCAAGGCCAGCAGGTCGTCAATATTGGCGACCGCCTTGCAGCCGAGGAAATCGGCGACCTTCCTGCTCTGCATCAGGTCGGGATCGGCTATGCCGACAAGCGAGGCGCCGGGCAGATCCGCCAGCACCCGCGCATGGTTCGATCCCATGACGCCGACGCCGACGACGCCGACACGGATCGGCGCCCTTGCCGCCGGAACTGCGCTTTGAGCCATCAAAGAATCCCTAAACTCATTGGCATTTCCGGCGCGGTCTAGCATGCGCACGGGGCCTGCGCGAGAGTCCGGGATTCGATAAGGCGCGCGGCGAGCTTCAAGAATTGCTTCGCGATGTTACCGGCGCCGGTGGGCTGCGGCGGGCCGCCGGAGCATGTTCCGGCTTATTGAAGCGAGAGCACTGTCTCGGATGATCCCATCCGAGCGACAGGGCTCTGCGCCCGCGGCATGGCTCATTGCGCCGGAGCGCCAGCCTCCGGAGCACCGGCCTCGACGAACTTCTTGAAGACGAAGCCGCGCTTGCCGTCGGCGACCACTTCGCACCACAGCTTGCAGGCGACGAGATCGACCTTCTGTCCGGTCTTGAGAGTACCGACCGCGCCGGCCTTGTTGTCCGGTCCGCTGCGCATGGTCACCCCGCTCTTGATGGTCGCGGTACCGCTCGGCGCGGCGTTAGAGACCCCGGGGATTGGGGTGCGCGTGGCGGATGTCGCCGCGGCGAGCGTCGGCTTGGCAGCGGCACGCGGCGCTGGCACCGGTACTGCGTCCGCCGGGGCCTCGGATGCCGGGGCATCCGTCACCTCGGCGCCGCTCGCCTGAACCTCTTCGGCCGAAGCCTGAGGCGCCGGGGCTTCCGACTCTCCAGGTGCGAGCGCGACGTCCGGCGTCGCGACCGCGGAGGCATCGCGCCCTTCACCGGACAGCGCCTGTTCCATGGGCTGGTCGACAGGCTGATCCATCATGGCAAGCTCGGCCGAGGGTGTAGCGGGCACGGCAGGTGCAGGAGCATCCTGCGCGACCTGGTCCGCCGCCTTGGGCGTGACATTGCGCATGGCGGTGGCCGGTGCGTCGCCATCGCCCTGCGGAGCGACGCTCGCAACCGCCGCACTGCCCTCCGGCGGGACCGCTCCCATGTCATTGCGGGCGGCGACCGACTGCAGGGCAACGCCGGCCCCGATCGCCCCGACCACGATCACGCCGAGCAGGGCGAAGCGCTTCCAGGTGAAGGTGTCGGTCCGCACGTGACGCGCCGGCGGCGGCGTGACGGCTGGTGCCGCCGCTTCGCGATCGTCCGGTTCCCAAGTTGCTAGCGAGGGCGTCTCCAGCGAAGGCGTCGCCAGCGAAGGTGCGCCCAGCAGATTGGTCTCGGCGCTCTCGTCGATCGCCAGGGCCCGCGCGATCGCCGCCTCGACGGACGGCATCTCCACCGTCGTTTCGGCGGCCTCGGCGTCCGCAGCGGCAGGCGGCAGCGTCTTGCTGGCATCGAGCAGGGCACGCCCGCCGGCGAACACGGCCGCGGCGTCTTCACCGCTCAATTCGCGGCCCGCATCCGCTGTCTCGCGCTCCAGCTCGTCGACAAAGGCATTGATATCGAACGCGAAGCCTCCAGTCCCGGCTTTGTCGGAGGAGACACCCGAGCGGGCGGCCTCGGTCGCCGCCTGCACCGTACGGTGGCGCGGCGGGACGAAGTCCCTGATCGGGTCCTCGTCGTCGCTGGGCGGCGGCTCCGTCAGTAGCGTGGTCTCGGTCGCCTCCGGCGGCGCGACCGGTTCGCCCCCGGTATAGACGTAAGGCTCGGCATCGGAGGGCGACGGCGATGCGAGGAGCATGTCGGCGTTGAGATCTTCCGGCGGGACCTCGCCCCCGGGCGGATGGCGACGTTCCACAGCGATGCGCGCGGCCTCTTCGGTGATCAGGCGTGCGCCGACGCTCGGGGCATGGCGCTGGCCGGCAGCTTCCGCCTCGCGGAACGCCCGCAGCGCCGCCGCGGCGACGGAGCCGAGCGGGGCATCTTCATTGGTCGAAGAGGCAGCCGTCGCGGACGGCGCAACCGGAACGGACTGCGACCGCGGTGCGTCGGCCTGACGCTGGGCGTCGAGCGACGCCATGATGCGCTGAAGATCGCTCAATAGCCCGTCAACAGCCTCGGCCGGCTCAGCACCGGCGGGCGGCATGGCCTTGGAATCCTCGGGCACGGCGGCGTCGGGCGCGGCGGTCTGGGCGTTGCGTACTTCTCTCTCGACGATCCGGGGGCGCGCATAGCCACGCGTCGCCTCGACCAGGTTCGCCTGCCCTTCCGCCGGAGCGCCGCTCTCGTCGGCCTGCTGCGGAACGACGCGCACGTCGAGATCACGTTTGAGGGCGCTTCTCATGACTCAGTATCTAGCTCGCTTTAGCAGATAGCCCCCCATCCGCTTTCAGTTCTGCTTATTATTTCCCCTGTTTCGACAATCGATGTTACTTGAATCTATTTAAAATATTACAATAGTTGCATTATGGTCACGGTTTAGTGAAATCATCCTGCCCGGCGAATGCGGCAAGTGTGAGCCGAGAATAAGACGCTCGACTAAGCGGCAGAATCCAGTATTGGCGCGGCCTCGTGAGCATCGGCCGATTCGGACGGCACCGTGCCCGGCCGAAAAGATGGCAAAGGGTGCAGCTCTTCCACCCCTCGGATCGACTAGACGAGGACGTCCCGCTGCTGCTGCGCGCCGACCTCGAAGACCCGCTTGTAGCGGGCGATCTCGTCGGGCGGCCCCATGGCCTTGGTCGGATTGTCGGAGAGCTTCACGGTGGGGTGGCCGTCGGCCGAGATCACCTTGCAGACGATGGAAACCGGATCGAGCGCACCGTTCGGCGCGAAGCCGCGGAAATCGTTGGTCAGCAGCGTGCCCCAGCCGAAGCCCATGCGCATGCGGCCGTGGAAATGGCGATAGATGCGCTCGATATCGTCGATGTCGAGCCCGTCGGAAAAGATGGCGAGCTTGGTCATCGGATCCTGGCCGCGCTCCATCCACCAGGCGATGGCCTCCTCGCCGCCGTCGATCGGGTCCTTGCTGTCGATGCGGATGCCGGTCCAGCGCGCCACCCAATCCGGCGCGTTCGCGAGGAAGCCCGACGTGCCGAACGTGTCGGGCAGGATCACGCGCAGATTGCCTTCATAATCCTGCTGCCAGTCGGCCAGCACCGTGTAGGGTGCGCGCGCCAGCTCGACATCGTCGGCCGCCAGCGCCGCATAGACCATGGGCAGCTCGTGGGCATTGGTGCCGGTGGCCTCGACCTCGCGGCGCAGCGCGATCAGGCAGTTCGACGTGCCGAGGAAGCTCGGCCCCAGCCCCTCCATCATCGCCTGTACGCACCAGTCCTGCCACAGGAAGCCGTGGCGCCGCCGCGTGCCGAAGTCCGCGACATTCACCCCCTCGAGCGCCTGCAGCCGCTCGACCTTCTCCCACACCCGGGTCATCGCCTTGGCGTAGAGCACCTGGAGGCCGAAGCGGCCCATATCCTTGAGCACCGCCCGCGAACGCAGCTCATTGATGATGGCGAGCGCCGGGATCTCCCACATGGTGGTCTCGATCCAGGGTCCCTCGAAGGTCAGCTCATACTGCCCGTCGCGCTTTTCGAGGTGGTAGGGCGGGAAGCGGAAGCCTTCCAGCCAGGCGATGAAGTCCGGCGCGAACATCTGCCGCTTGCCGTAGAACATGTTGCCGCGCAGCCAGGTGGACTCGCCGCGTGTCAGCGACAGCGTGCGCACATGGTCGAGCTGCTCGCGCAACTGGCCCTCCTCGACGAAGTCGGCGATGCGCACCTGGTGGGTGCGGTTGATGATGCCGAAGGTCACCCGCGTCTGGAAATGCCGCCGATAGATCGTCTGCGCCATCAGCAGCTTGTAGAAGTCCGTATCGAGCACGGAGCGCACGATCGGATCGATCTTCCAAGTGTGATTATAGACGCGGGTGGCGATGTCGATCATCAAGGGCGGCCCCAAAGTCGGCCGTTCCTTCTAGAGCAAGCTGCATTCAGGTGAAATCACCTGAATGCAGAAAGCTGATCGATTTCGACTATCGTGTGGGCGGCGCGGGAACTGCCGCGCCCATGTGAACCTGCGGAGCGACTTCCGCGCCCGGCGGGAGGCTGCCCGCCAACCAGCTCAGCACCATGGCGCTCAGGAACACCAGGCTGAGCGCCAGCGCCGCGCGTGCCAGGACCTCGTGGCCATATTCGTATCTGCGACGGTGCACGATCCTTCTCCTCACCTCGCCTTGCGGCACATGCCGAGATGCTCGCCGGCGGCGGGCACCGGATCGAGCGCACCGGCGAGCCGCGACAGCGCGACCCGCACCATCGCCCCGGTCTCCTCGCTCGCCGTGGTGAGCGGCAGCCGCGGCGTGGGCGAGAAGTTCGGCCACAGCAGCGAGACGGCGTATTTCGCCGCCGCCGGCTCGGCCTCCATGTCGAAGGCGCGGTAGAGCAGATCGAGCCGCGCGGCGGCGGCGTGATTGCCGATCGTGCGCCGCCGCCACGCCTCGCGTGCGAAGGACGGCGCGACATTGGCGGCGAGCGAGAAGGCGCCGGTCGAGGCCGAGTGGAACGGCAGCCGCGCGCATTCCCGCGCGGCGAACCGTGCCAGCCGGGCATCCGTGGCGATGTCGGCCATCAGCCGGTCGGGATCGGAGGCCTCGTCCACCACGCCGGCGATTGCCGGCAGGCGGGCGAGCCGCTCCATAGTCGCCGGGGCGATCTCGACATTGGTGCGGGCGGGGCAATTATTAACGATGAGCGGCAGGTCGACCGCCCGCGCCACCGCCTCGAAGTGGCGGTAGATGCCCTCCTGGCCGGGCTTGTTGTAATAGGGCGTCACCAGCACCGCCGCACTGGCGCCCGCGGTCTTCGCCGCACGGGTCAGCTCGATGCTGGCGGCGGTCGAGTTGGTGCCCGTCACCGCCAGCACCGGGACGTGCCCGGCTGCGGCCTCGACGGCAAGGCAGGCGAGACGGTAGCGCTCGGCTGGCGACAGCGTCGGCCCCTCCCCGGCTATGGCGCCGGTAACGAGACCGGCGACGCCTTCGCTCACCTGCCATTGCGCGAGCTCGGAGAAGGAATCCTCGTCGATCTCGGTGCCCAGGAACGGCGTGAGAAGGGTCGTGAAAAGTCCGCTGAACATGATGTCCTGCCTCAAGCCGGCGGCCATATGGGTAACCCATGCGGCCGCTTCAGATGCGGAAGGAAATGGCGCGGCGGGCGAGCCGCACGCCGCCGGGACGGCGATGGGTCTCCACGCTCGCATAGCGCAGGGCGGCCTCCCTGCTGGCGAAGATGCCGCCGGCGAGGCCTTGGTCTTCGAGCACCAGCCAGCGGCCAGCCTCGTCGTGCCCCACCAGGAAGCACAGCCGGTTCGCCACCGCGGCGATGCCGTCGGCGGCCGCACGGCGCAGCCCGGGACGGCGGGCGGTGCTCCCGGTGATGCGATCTTCGCGAGCGCGATTCTCGGAATGGCTGAGTTCGGAAGGACCCGGTTCGGGAGGACGGCTGTCGTGGACGCCGTGTTCGGGAGTGCTCATGGCTGTCTTCGAGGGTTCACGACGCGATATGTGCGCCGCAAGGTGAAGCTAGGAGCCCCGATATCTGCTTTCGATTGGGATCGGCATCCCGCTCCATAAAGAGTGCATAAGGAGGCGGCGGCGCCTCCTCCCTGGAACCGCGCGTCAGTCCAGCACTTCGGCGTGGCTCGCCGCGCCCGGCTGCGCCTTGGGCGCGCTCATCAGCAGCAGCAGCAGCGCGGTCGGCAGCGTCACCAGCATCATCAGCTTGAAGTCGTCGACATAGGCGATGATGGTCGACTGCCGGGTGATCTCCGCATTCAGCGCGACGAGCGACTGCGGGTTGGCGATGTTCCAGAACTGATAGGCGCCGCCGAACTGCAGCATGCGGTTGAACGGATTGACGTGCTCGGCGAGCGCGGCGTGCATGATCTGCGTGTTCTGCGCGAGCAGGAACGAGGTCACCGAGACGCCGATCGCCGAGCCGACATTGCGCACCAGGCTGAACAGCGCGGTGCCGTCGGTACGCAGTTCGGCCGGCAGCGTGGCGAAGGCGACGACGGTCAGCGGGGTGAAGACGAAGCCAAGGCCGGCGCCTTGCACCATGCTGTTGGTGATCAGCTCGAACCGCGCCACGTCCGGCGTCCAGCCGGTCATGTCCCACAGGCTCCAGCTGATCAGGCCGAGGCCGAACAGCATGACGAGGCGCGGTTCGGCCTTCGAGACGATGCGCCCTGAGATCATCATCGCCAGCATGGTGCCGAAGCCGCGCGGCGCCATAAGCAGGCCGGCGGTCTTCACCGGATAGCCGCCGAGATTCTGCAGATAGGGCGCGAGCAGCGCCGAGGTCGCCAGCAGCACCATGCCGATGGCGAACATGACGACGAGGCCGGCGACGAAATTGCGGTCCTTGAACAGGCGCGGGCTGAGGAAGGGCTTCTCGGCCGTCATCATGTGGACGGCGAAGAGATAGAGCCCGAGCCCGGCCAGCACGGTCTCGGCGATGATCTCGGTCGAACCGAACCAGTCCTTCTGCTCGCCGCGGTCGAGCATCATCTGCAGGGCGCCGATGCCGAGCGCCAGCACGCCGAAGCCGATCCAGTCGAAGCGCAGCTCGGCGTTGCGGTTCTCGTCCTTCAGGAAGATGGCGAGGCCGGCAATGGCGAGGATGCCGAACGGCAGGTTCACATAGAACACGAAGCGCCAATTATAGGCGTCGGTCAGCCAGCCGCCGAGCGTCGGGCCGAGGATCGGCCCGAGCATGACGCCCATGCCCCAGATCGCCATCGCCTGGCCGCGCTGCTCGGGCGGATAGAGGTCGAGCATGGTGGCCTGCGACAGCGGCACCAGCGCCGCCCCGAACACGCCCTGCGCCAGGCGGAACACCACCATCTCCGCCAGCGACTGCGCGATGCCGCACAGCATGGAGGCGACGGTGAAGCCGACCAGGCTGACGATGAAGACGTTCTTGCGGCCGAAGCGCGCGGAGAGCCAGCCGACCGGCGCCGTCATGATGGCGGCGGCGACGATGTAGGAGGTCAGCACCCAGGTGATCTGGTCCGCCGTCGCAGACAGCGAGCCCTGCATATAGGGCAGCGCGACATTGGCGATGGTGGCGTCGAGCGCCTGCATCAGCGTCGCGACCATGGCGCAGACGGTGATGATGGTGCGCGTCCCCCCCGCAGTGGCGGCGGGCGGGTTCGAGGCGAGCGAAGTGGAGCCCATGGCGTTTGCCTGAAAATGGGCAGGCGGGAAGCGGCCGCGGTCATATCGGCGCCTCCCGCCCGCCTGCCCCGGACCGTCCTGTCAGGGGGGCGAAGACGGACGGTCGGGAAGCTAGAAAATCTCGCTCAGTTTGCGCGAATGTCCGGTGTCGATATCGACCACGACGCTCATGCCGGAGCGCAGCGGCGGATCATCGGCTTTGCTCTCGACGACGACGCGCACCGGCACGCGCTGGACGACCTTCACCCAGTTGCCGCTGGCGTTCTGCGCGGGAAGGATCGAGAACTCCGAGCCGCTGGCGGGCGCGATGCTCTCCACCTTGCCCTTCCAGCTCCGGCCCGGATACGCGTCGACGGTGACGTCCACCTCGTCGCCCGGCTTCACATAAGTGAGGTCCGTCTCCTTGAGGTTGGCGTCGATCCAGGTCTTCTCGTTGGAGACGAGGCCGACGGCGCCCTGATTGGTCAGCGCCGCGGTGGCGGCGACGAGGTAGAGACCGGGCTGCAGGCTGTCGACCTCGGTGACCACGCCGCCGAACGGCGCGCGCACCACGGCGTGGTCATACTGGCGCTGCGCCTCGTCGACCGCGGCCTTGGCCTGGAGATATTGCGGGTGGGTCTCGACCGCGAAGTCCGGCTTGCCGCCGAGCTTGGCCAGCGCCACCTGGGCCTGCTGCTTGAGCGAATCCAGCTTGCGCTGGTCGGCCTCCAGCGTGAAGCGCCCCTGGTCGTACTGCGCCCTCGAGAGCGCGGCGCTGTCCTTTACCAGCGCGCTATAGCGGGCGAAGGTCGCCTGATCATTCTCGACGGTTGCCTGCTGGGAGGCGATGTCGCTCAGCATGCGCTGGTAGTCGACCTTCGCCGCCTCGAGGTTCATGGCGGTCTCGGCGAGGCTCGCCTTCGCATTGTCGAGCGCGATCTGGTACTGGCGCGGATCGATGCGGAACAGCACGTCGCCGGCCTTGACGGTCTGGCCTTCCTTGACGTCGACGTCGGACACGATGCCGGAGACGTCGGTCGAGACCATCAGCTTGGCGGCGCGTACATAGGCGTCATCGGTCGAGACATAGCGGCCGCCGGTGAACCAGAAATAGCCCGAGCCGAGCGCCACTACGGCGATGCCGCCCAGCATGAGGACAAGCCGCAGGCGCCGCTTGCGGGCCGGCTTCGACTGCACGGCTGGCGCAACGACGGCCGGCGGCATGGCGAGCGCCGGCTTCTCCTCGGCGATGCCCGGATCGAGCGGCTCTTTGGTGCGGTCGAGCATGGAGGTCCCCCCTCAGGATGCCTTGGCGGCCGGGGCCGGGCATGAGCGTCCGTCGGCAGTCAGGTTGGATTTCATCAGGCGGAGCGTTGCTTCCGCCGCCGCCGCTTTTTCCGGGCTCACCGTGTCGCCCAGCAGCAGCTCAAGCATGTCCTGCCGCACCGCGGCGATCTCTTCGAGCATCGGCTCGGCTGCAGGCAGTAAATGCAGCCGCCACACGCGGCGGTCGCTCGGATCGTGCCGGCGCTCGACGAGGCCCTTGGCCTCCAGCCGGTCGATCAACCGGGCAATGGTGATCGGCTCGACCTCGATCATGGCGGCGAGTTCGTTCTGGGTGAGGCCCGGGCTGCGATCCAGCTTGTAGAGGATCACCCATTGCGCGCGCGTCATGTCGTGCTGGCGGGCGCGCTGGTCGAAGCGGATGCGCATCAGATGCGCCAGCTCATGGATGACGATCAGGATGTCGTCGGGAGCGGCTCTAGGCATGGCTTATCCTCACCCCAGATAACATAACTCACGTTATGATATGCGTCCATATGAAACCAGCTTGCGTTTCTGCACGGCAGCCAGTGCGTTTGTGCGCGGCTATGGTACCGGCGAGGCGCAACGCCTATCTCCTCTCGCGACGCAACAGCCCGCCGCGAAGGATCGCAGCATGACAGCAACCCACTCCTCGCTTTTCGAACCCTACCGCCTCGCCGACATCACCTTGCAGAACCGCATCGTGATGGCGCCCCTCACCCGCAACCGCGCCGGCACCGGCCTCGTTCCCACCGCGCTGATGGCCGAATATTACGGCCAACGCGCCACCGCCGGTCTCATCGTCACTGAGGCGACGCAGGTCTCCGACACCGCCCAGGGCTACCAGGACACGCCGGGCGTATATACGCCCGAGCAGGTCGAAGGCTGGCGCCGGGTGACCGATGCGGTCCACGCCAAGGGCGGACGGATCTTCGTGCAGATCTGGCATGTCGGGCGGATCTCGGTTCGCTCGCTCCAGCCCGGCGGCGCCGCTCCTCTCGCCCCGTCTGCGGTGCTCGCCAACGCCAAGACCTTCGCGAACAACGCATTCGTCGCTACCGACGAGCCCCGCGCGATCGCGATCGACGAGATTCCCGGCATCGTCGATGATTTCCGTCATGCCGCGAACCAGGCCATGAAGGCCGGCTTCGACGGTGTCGAGATCCATGGCGCCAATGGCTACCTGATCGACCAGTTCCTGCGCGACGGCGCCAACAAGCGCACCGACGCCTATGGCGGCTCGATTGAGAACCGCACCCGCTTCATGAAGGAAGTGGTCGAGGCGGTAATCAAGGAAGTGGGCGCCAGCCGCACCGGCATCCGCCTCTCACCCGTCACCCCGGCAGGCGACCTCTCGGACAGCAACCCGCAGAAGCTGTTCGAGCAAGTGGTCGAGGTGCTGGACGCCCTCGCCCCGGTCTATATCCACATGATCGAGGGTGCCACCGGCGGGCCGCGCGACATCGTCCCGGACTTCGATTTCGAGGCCCTGCACAAGCGCTTCCGCGGCACCTGGCTGGTCAATAACGGCTACGATCTGCCGAGCGCGGCCAAGGCTGTGGAAGCGCACGAGGCCGACCTTGTCGCCTTCGGCAAGCTGTTCGTCTCGAACCCGGACCTCGTCGCCCGCCTCAAGGCCGGCGCCCCGCTCAACGACCTCGACCGCGACCGCCTCTATGGCGGCGGCGCGCAGGGCTACACCGACTATCCGGTACTGGAGAAGGTTGCGAGTTGAGAGGCCGGCCATTCGACCGTCATCCCCGGGCTCGTCCCGGGGATCCACGGCCGTGACGAATGACCAACCGTGATGGCCGGGACAAGCCCGGCCATGACGGCGGAAACGCTGTCAGAAGCGCGGCGTATTTCCTACGCCGCCAGCGCCGCTTCGGGATCCTGCGCCCGCACCGACACGTCCACGCTCATGCCGAGATAATCGCCCAGCAGGCCGGTGAAGCCGCCGGCGACCGGCACCGCCTGCGCCGGATCGCGCGTCACCGCGACGCGGATGAGATTGTCCGCGGCTATCGTGCCGTTGGTCGGATCGAACTCGATCCAGCCGGCGCCCGGCAGATAGATGTCCGCCCAGGCATGGGTCGCGCCGGCGCCGATCACCGCCGGCGTCTCGCCGTCGAGCGCCGGATCATAGAGATAGCCGGTGACGAAGCGGGCACCGAAGCCGAGCGCCCGCGCCGCCTCGATCAGCAGCAGCGCGAAGTCCCGGCATGAGCCGGAGCCGAGCCGCAGGGTCTCCAGCGGCGGCTGCGTGCCCTGCTCATAGCGCACCTGATAGGCGAAGCCGTTGCGGATGCCGTTATTGAGGTCCGTCAGCAGCGCCATGGTGTCGGTCGGCCGCGTCGCCACGAAGCCCTGGGCCCAAGCGGCAAGTTCGCCCTGAGGATCAGGATAGTGGCATTCGAGCATGCGGCCGAGATCGGTGCGGTCGTCGGTCGAATAGACGAACGGATAGACCTGCGCGGTCTCCTCGATTGCGAACACCGGCACGCCGCGGCCGTAGCGCTCGAGCGTCAGAACGCTCTCGATGACGAGATCGTCGGCGGGCTCGGGGAAATCGACGATGGCGACGGAATTGCCGAACACGTCGTGCAGCCAGCGCACCTCGCCGTGCGGCGACAAGGCGAGCTCGGCGCTCACCAGCCGCAGATCATGGCTGTCGCGCGGCCGCAGCATCAGACGGTGCGGATGGAAGACGACGGGGTTGGCATAGGAATAGTGCGTCACGTGGCGCACGGTCAAAGTCTGCATGTCTCTGCTCTCTCCCCCCACTCAACCCGCAGCCCCGCGGCCATCTGCCCCGCTAGCGGCTGAACAGGCGCCCCAGCACGAAGCCGATGAGACCCGCCGCGATCAGCGCATTAAGCGAGTATTTGCGCTCCGGCAGGGTCTGATCGGCGAATTGCTCGAGCTGGGCTTCCGCGTTCGCCGCGAGATCGTCCTTGACGACACTCTCGACGGTCTTCGCAGCCCGGCCTGCCGGCTTGCCGGTACCGAGATTGGTGACGTTGGCTTTCGGTTCGCTGGCCATATTCTCGCTCCTCGCGCGGATCGAAACGTCCTTGCGCCGGTAACGTGCGAGCGGCGCTTTCGTTCGCAGCGGCACCCGTCACGCCCGTCCGGCGATGAAGGCGACCAGCGCGGCCGGGCTCTCGGTCCTCACCAGCCGGACCCGGCGGCCGCCGCACATGTCGCAGCGCAGCCGCCCCGGCGGTGCCGGCTGTGGCTCATCGCGTTCGTCGGCGAGCGCATTGACGCCCCCGAGTATGGATCGCCGCCCGCAGCGCAGGCATTCGGCGCACAGCATCAGGTCTTCTCCTGCCGACTCATATGGGAAGCGACGAGGCGTTCCGCATGACCGGCCAATTCAGATAGTTTGCAGATAGTTTTTATGCGCCCCTTATTCCCGGCAGGCAAATTGCTAATCGCAACCTGACGTAAGCAGGGACACATCTATGCCGTTCGCCGCGCATCAAAGACCGCAAGGGCGAAACGGAGACTACGATGTTCATCTATAAATGGTCGAAACGACTGATCGAAACACTTCAGCGCATCGACGCCAAATGCACCGAGGCCGCGGAGCTGCATGGCCGCTATTGCGTCAGCGACGCCAAGATCCGTGACAGGATCCGCGCCGGCCGTTCAAACCTCGTTCGGAAAGACCATGCCCTGAAGCGGGATGGAATGGTGGGCGCACAAGGACTCGAACCTTGGACCCGCTGATTAAGAGTCAGCTGCTCTACCAACTGAGCTATGCGCCCGAACACTCGCGAATTGCCTCGGCCTCGCGAGCCGCGGTCGTGTAGCAGAGGCGTCCCGGCCTGTCCATAGGCCGGGCGCCCGGTTTCTACTCCTTGAACGCCTCCTCCCGCGTCTTGCGCACCGAAGGCAGCAGCACGACCACCAGTGCCGCGGCGGCGATGGCGAGCAGGGTGGCCGAGAGCGGGCGGGTGACGAACACCAGAGGATCGCCGCGGGAGATCAGCATGGCGCGCCGCAGATACTCCTCCAGCATCGGCCCGATGATGAAGCCGAGCAGCAGCGGCGCAGGCTCGCATTCGAGCTTCACCAGCACATACCCGATCAACCCGAACAGCCCCATGGCGAAGACGTCGAAGGTGTTGTTGTTCACGCTGTAGACGCCGATGCAGCAGAACCCGACGATAAGCGGGAACAGCACGTGATACGGCACTGTGAGCAGGCGCACCCACATGCCGATCAGCGGCAGGTTCAACAGCACCAGCATCAGATTGCCGATCCACATCGAGGCGATGATGCCCCAGAACAGGTCGGGCTGTTCCTTCACCACGTTCGGCCCCGGCACGATGCCCTGGATGATCAGCGCGCCGATCATCAGCGCCATCACCGGGTTCGACGGAATGCCGAGGGTGAGCATGGGGATGAAGGAGGTCTGCGCGCCGGCATTATTGGCGCTCTCCGGACCGGCGACGCCCTCGATCGCGCCCTTGCCGAAACGCTGCGGCTCCTTCGACATCTTTTTTTCGATCGAGTAGGCGGCAAAGGCCGAGAGCATCGCCCCGCCCCCCGGCAAGATGCCGAGGAAGGAGCCGAGCGTGGTGCCGCGCAGCACCGGCCAGATGATTCGCCGGAAGTCGTCCTTGCTCAGCATCAGGCTCTTGATCTTCTGCACCAGCACGCTGCGGGTGTGTTCGTCCTCGAGATTGCGGATGATCTCGCCGAGGCCGAACACGCCCATGGCAAGCGCCACGAACTCGATTCCGTCGGCGAGTTCCACGACATCGAAGGTGAAGCGCGGCGTGCCGGTATAGACGTCCTGGCCGGAGAGCCCGAGCAGGATGCCGAGCACCACCATGGCCAGCGCCTTCACCACCGAGCCGTGGGCCAGCGTCACCGAGGCGACGAGGCCGAGCACCATCAGGGCGAAATATTCCGGCGCGCCGAATTTCAGGGCGAGGTCGGAAAGCGGCGGCGCGAACACCGCGAGCAGGAAGGTCGCGACCGTGCCGGCGAAAAAGGAGCCCAGCGCCGCGGTGGCGAGCGCTGGACCCGCCCTGCCCTGCCGCGCCATCTGGTAGCCGTCGATGGCCGTGACCACGGATGAGCTTTCCCCCGGCAGATTGATGAGGATCGCCGTGGTCGAGCCGCCATATTGCGCGCCGTAATAGATGCCGGCCAGCATGATCAGCGCCGAGACCGGCGGCAGGCCAAAGGTGATCGGCAGCAGCATGGCGATGGTCGGCACCGGGCCGAGGCCGGGCAGCACCCCGATCAGCGTGCCGAGCAGCACCCCGATGAAGCAATAGAGCAGATTCTGGAAGGTGAAGGCGACAGAGAAGCCGAGGGCGAGATTATCGAAGATGTCCAAGGGTTCCGCTCCCGCTCAATAGCCGCCGAGCCAAGGCCCGAGCATGGGCAGCGGCAGGCCGAGCCCTTTGATGAATACCGCCCAGGCGAAGGCCACCATCACCGCCGTAAGGGTCAGCGCGGTGATGAGATGGAAGCGGTGGCTGGCGAGGGCCGAGATGAAGACGGCGAGGCCGATCGACGGCCCGAGCCCCAGCGGACGAATGCCGAATCCGAACACGAACACCGCCAGTGTGATGAGGATCAGCGCCCGCCAGGGCAGCGCGGCGAGCCGCACCGGCGCGCCCTCATCGGGGTAGCGCAGCCCGGTAACGAGCACCAGGAGGCCCAGCGCACCGAGAATGCCGGCCAGCACCAGCGGGAAATAGCCCGGCCCCATGCGGATCGCCGAGCCCATCGGCAGATCGGCGGTCAGCAGCGCAAACATCGCCGCCGTCGCCACCAGCAGCAGCCCGGCTATGACGTCCTTCGGATTCTTGATGAAGCTCATGCCGCCCCTCGATTGACCGTGCGCGCCACCAACGGCCGGCGGCGCTCCGCCGGCCGTGGCCGTCTTGATTATCGGATCCTCAGTCGGCGTAGACGCCGGCGGACTCGATGATCGGCTTCCACTTGGCGACCTCGGCGGCGAGGAACGCCTTGTGCGCCTCCGGCGTCGCGCGGTCCTGCGCGACCGGCTCGGTGCCGAGATCGGCGAAGCGCGCAATCACCTTGGGGTCCAGCAGCGCCGTCTTCACCGCGCCGTTCAGCTTGGCGATCACGTCGGCAGGGGTACCCTTCGGCGCATACAGGCCGTGCCACACCGCCACCTCGAAGCCCTTCAGGCCACCCTCCTGCATGGTCGGCAGGTCGGGCATGGCCTTCAGGCGGTTCGGGGTGGTCACGGCATAGGCCTTCACCTTGCCGGCCTTGATCTGGCCGGTGGTGTTGGTGGTCTGGTCGCACATCAGGTCGATCTGGCCACCAACGAGGTCGTTCATCGCCGGACCGGTGCCCTGATAGGGAACAGTAGTCACTTGGGTACCGATCGCCGACATCAGCAGCATGCCGCACAGATGCGAAGCCGAGCCGACGCCGGCGTTGCCGTAGATCACCGCGTCCTTTTTGTCCTTCACATAGGCGACGAGCTCGGTAATGGTCTTGGGCTCGAGCGCCGACTTGCCGATCAGCGTCATCGGCACGTCGGTGACGAGGCCGACGGTCTCGAAATCCGTCAGCACATTATATGGCAGCTTGCGATACAGGCTGGCCGAGGTGGCTTGGCCGATATGGTGCATCAACACCGTGTAGCCGTCAGGCGCGGCCTTCGCGACCTGGCCGGCAGCGCGGGTACCGCCGGCGCCGCCGATATTCTCCACGACCACCTGCTGGCCGAGCGTACGTGACATCGATTCAGCCATCAGGCGGGCCACGGTGTCCGTCGGGCCGCCGGCCGCAAACGGCACGACCATGGTGATGGGGCGCGACGGATAGGTCTGCGCGTTCGCCGAGCCGAGCGGCAGCGCCGCCAGCGCCAGAGCGGCGATCGCGGCTTTTTTCCAGATACGCATTACTTCCCTCCGAGACTGGATGAACGTTGTGGTAGCACGGCCCCGCCCGTTCCCAGCGGACCGCTTACGATCCGCTTAAGCGACCACCCGTCTCAGCCGCCGTCAAGTCGTCACAAGGGCTAGGACGCAGCGGGCACACGGGTTTTCGTGAGTACCAACGAGGTTCGTTCCGGCTATCGGCGCTTCGCGGTCGGCGCACATGTGCTGTTCTATCGACGGACCACGCCGGACGAGCGCATTGAGATCGTCCGGATCCTGCACCGGCGGATGGACTGCCCCTTCACCTGTAACCGCTAGGCATTGCCGCGCCGCCATCCCATATTCGGCTCATGATTCACGAGCCGCCTCCCCTCGCCGTCGAGATCGCCTGGCGCGACCCATGGGACGCCGCCCGCCGGCTCGCCGGCAGCGAGCGCGCGCCCGGCCTCGCTTTCCTCGACAGCGCCATGGTGCACCCGACGCTCGGGCGCTGGTCCTATGTGATGGCCGAGCCGTTCGGCCGGTTCCGCGTCGAGGCCGGCCAAGCCGTCTGGAATGGCGCACCGGAGGACGCGGCCCCGCTCCCGGCGCTGCGTGCGCGGCTCGCCCGCTATGCACAGCCTCGGCTGGTGGTGGAAGCCGGCTTCCAGGGTGGCGCGGCGGGCTATGTCGCCTATGAGGCCGGCCGACTGTTCGATCGTTTCCCGGATGGTGAGCGCGCCAGCGATGAAGGCCCGGAGATCGATCTCGGCTTCTATGACGTGGTTCTCGCCTTCGACCAGGTGGCGAAGCGGGCCTACGCCATCTCCACCGGCTGGCCGGAGGAGGAGCCGGTGCGGCGCCAGGCCCGGGCGCGCGAGCGGCTGCTCACTGTGACCACGCGCCTGAAGGGCGAGCCGGCTCCGCTCGATGACGCTGTCATCGAGCCCGCCTGGACCTCGAACTTCACCGCGGAAGCCTATGAGACGGCGGTCGCCCGCGTGATCGAATACATCCGCGCCGGCGATATCTTCCAGGCTAATTTCACCCAGCAATTCCGGGCCACGATCGGCGAGGTCGACCCGCTCGCGCTCTATGACCGGTTGCGCCGCGCCAATCCGGCAACCTTTGCCGCGCTGATCGTCAATGAGGATCGCCTCATTGCCTCGTCCTCGCCCGAGCGTTTCGTGCAGCTGGCGGACGGCCTTGTCGAGACCCGCCCGATCAAGGGCACGGTGCCGCGCTCGGTGGAGCCGACGCTCGATGCCTTTCGCGGGCGCGAGTTGATCGCCAGTGAGAAGGATCGCGCCGAGAACGTCATGATCGTCGATCTGCTGCGCAACGATCTGTCGCGCGTGTGCAGGCCCGGCACGGTGCAGGTGCCGCGCCTCTGCGGGCTGGAGACCTATGCCAATGTCCACCATCTCGTCTCGGTGGTGACCGGCGAGCTGGAGGACGGCCGCGACGGGCTCGATCTGCTGAAGGCGAGCTTCCCCGGCGGCTCGATCACCGGCGCGCCGAAGATCCGCGCCATGGAGATCATCGCCGAGCTGGAAGGCCGGCCGCGTGGGCTCTATTGCGGGTCGATCGGCTATATCGGGTTCGATGGCGCGATGGACTTCAACATCGCCATCCGCACCGTGACGGTGGAGAAGGGCGAGGCGAGCTTCGGCGTCGGCGGCGGCATCACCGTGCTCTCCGACCCGGGACAAGAGCGCGCCGAGAGTCTCACCAAGGCGGAGCGGCTGTTCCGCGCCTTTCGTGAGGTGGTGCGATGATCCTCGTCATCGACAACTATGACAGCTTCGTCTTCAACGTCGCGCGTTACTTGAAGGAACTCGGCGAAGACGTTGAAGTGATTCGCAATGATGCGCTCGACGTTGCCGGCATCGCGGCACGCGGGGCCGAAGCCCTCGTCATCTCGCCAGGCCCCTGCTCGCCGAACGAGGCGGGCGTCTCGCTCGATCTTGTCCATGAATTGTCCGGCCGGCTGCCGATCCTCGGCATCTGCCTCGGCCATCAATGCATCGGCCAGGCCTTCGGCGGACGCGTGGTACGGGCGAAGACGCCGATGCACGGCCGGGCCTCGCGGATCCGCCATGAAGGCACCGACGTGTTCGCCGGCGTGCCCTCGCCGTTTCCTGCCGGGCGCTATCACTCGCTGGCGGTGGAGCTCGACGGTGACGAGCCGCTGGTGGCGACCGCCTGGAGCGAGGACGGCGAGATCATGGGTCTCGCCCATGTCGAGCATCCGACCTATGGCGTGCAGTTCCACCCGGAATCGGTGCTGACCGAGCACGGCTACGCGCTCCTGGAGAATTTCCTGCGACTGGCGCGCGCCAAGTCCCCTCACCCGGCGCCGCGCGCCGACCTCTCCCCCTCGGGGAGAGGTAAGGAAAGCGGTCGCCCGTGACCCGGACCGTCAGCGTCGAGGATCGCGGCTTCACGCTCGGCGACGGCATCTTTGATACCGCGCTCGCGCTGAACGGCGTGATGTTCGCCCGCAGGGCGCATCTCGACCGCCTGTGCGCCGCGGCCGAGGCGATCGGTATCAGGGCTGAGCGCCCTGCAATCGAGACGGCGGTCGACGCGGCCCTCCTGCCAACGCCTTCCATCCTCCGCACCACCGTGACCCGCGGCACCGGCGCGCGCGGTCTCTGGCCATCGCAGGCCGCGGAGTCCACCATTGTCGTCACGGCGGCGCCCTGGAGCCCGGCCCTGCTCGGCCAGCCGGCGCGGCTCATCACCGCGACCGCGCCGCGCAATGAGCGCTCGCCGACCGCGAACCTGAAGGCGCTCGGCTATCTCGACCACGTCCTCGCCGCCCGCGAGGCGGCCGAGCGCGGCGCCGACGACGCGCTGATCCTCAATACCGGCGGGCGCATCGCCTGCACCACCATCGCCAATGTCTTCGCGCTGAAGGATGGCCGCCTCGTCACCCCGCCGCTGCGCGAGGGCTGCCTGCCCGGCATCGTCCGCGCGCTGGTGCTCAAGATCGCCCCGGCGCTCGGACTCGAGGTCGACGAGGCACCGCTCCGCCCCGCCGAACTGCGCGAGGCGGATGCGGCATTCGCCACCAACAGCGTGCGCTTCTTGCGCCGCGTGACGACGCTCGACGGCATCGCCTTGCCGGAGCGGGCCGACGACGTGGTGGCGCGCCTTGAGGCGGCGCTTCGCGCCCGGGTCGAAACGGAGTGCGGGGCAGATCCGCGCGCTCCGGCCCGAACCACCGCATCCTGAGAGGCTGACCCACATTCGCTGCCTCGAAGGCCGCTCGTCGCCGATGGGAGTCACCAGACCTCAACATCCTTGGGGCGTACCGGACCTCCGAAGGAGGTACGGTTGTGGTTGTCGTTGTGGTTGGTATGGCATTGCCTGAGTTCGGCTTGAGCGTGGCTATGGCGTGGCTATGCGGTCGCTTGGGCCAGGCCACCCCTCCGGCCTCTTAGGATGACGTGGCGATTCGCGGGTCGGGTTGTACCGCGCCGTCCCGGCCATCCGCTTCGGCGACCTTCGTGAGCGCTGCGGTCGTATCGGCGATCTTGTCGTGCCCATTCGCAAGACTGGCCGCAGACACCACGCCCGCCTCGTCCGGGATGGCACCGCCGCGCAACTCTTGCCGCCGCCGCGCCACCGACTTCCGTACGTGGACAATCGTGCCGAGGGCACCAAGCGCACCGAGCAGCGTCAGCGCCGCCAGCCACCAGGTGCCCGCGGAAATCTGCGCGCTCTGACTGGCATTCTGTCGGCCGATGTCCGCCTGCACCGTGTTCATCACCGCGTCCACTGCGCCGTTCATGCGTTGCGCCACGGCCTCGTTGCGCGCGAGCGACTGGCGAAGCTGCGCGTTGAGATCGACTATCCGGCGTTGCATGGCGAACACCCCGCTGTCGCCGGTCAGCGCATCGGCGAGGCGGCCTTGCAGGCCCGGCAGCGCCGGCGCCGCCGCGCGGCTGCCGGCTGCGATTTCGCCGGCTGCCGCGGCGATCTCGGCCGCATAGGCGAGCACGACGCCAGCCTTGGCCGAGGGGCCGTCGATGCCGGCAGCGTCGGTGGCGGCGAGCACGTTGAACACGTCCGGCACCGCGCCACGCACCGCATCCAACCAGCGGGCGATCGGCGCGCCACTCGGCTGACCGGAGAGCGTTGTCGCGTCGTCGAGGACCATCCCCATCGCCGCCAGCGCCCGCGTGCGGCTCTCTTCCGCCGCGGCCCTCGAGGCCATGGCGGTGGAGATCAGATCGACGGTCTCGGACAACTCGGCCGAGGTGGAACGGACGGTGGCGATGGCCTCGCCGGAATCGAGATAGGCGCCGAGTTCGGCGGTCAGTTCCTCCAGGCGCTGCCGCTGACTGCCCACCTGCTTGGCGAGCTCTGTCGACGACGACTGCTTCGAGCCCGTGGCAAACAGGGTTGGTGCGATTGCGGCGAGTGCCTCGCTGCTCTGGCCAAGCTTGGCGGCGACGATGGAAGCTTGTTGACCGGAGGCCACGCGATCGAAGCTGCGGCGGATCTCGATGAAGGACAGCACGGCGATGAGGCCGCTCGCCAGCACGATGAGGCCAAGCGCGATCACGGCCGCCATCAGCGTGGTGCCGACGCCGATACGCGGCCGCCGAATGCGCGCGCCTTGCTGTCCCATGCCGATGCCCGGCCTGCGCCCGCCCGCCCCCGCGGACCCAGGCGCCGCGTCCGATCCTAGCCTGATGCACCGGGCACACGCAAAGGCAGGCGACGGGTTCGCATACACATGACGTCCGTGAAGCGAGCACGAATTCGGGCGACGGCAACATCGTCGTCGGCAACTAGCTCAAAATAGCTGCTGTGATCGCCCGATTGACCCCACGGAATCTCCGATGATACCGAGCGTCAGGGCGCGGCGTCCGCGACCATGCGCAAGAGATCGAGAAAGGCTGGCGTCCGCACCCTCTTTGCGCCCGCGCTGCGATCCACCGTCTGCACCATGACGAGCTGCTTTTCCGGCACATAGGCGATCATCTGGCCGCCATAGCCGGCGGCATAGGCGGCGCCAGCGCCCCAGGTCTCGCCCGGCAGCACCCACCACATATAGCCGTAGCCCTGCCGCCCGCGATCCGACAGCGAATAAGCCGTGGTCGATTCCCGCACCCAGGCTTCCGGCACGATCTGCCGGCCGCCCCAGCGACCGCTGTTCAAATAGAGCAGCCCGAATCGCGCCATGTCCCGCGCGCTCAGGCGGAACGGATAGGCGGGATGAACCGAGGACGGGTCGAGCGCATAGCTCCCGTCGCCCGGGCCGAAATCTTCCATGCCGATCGGCATGGCGATGCGCTCCTCGAAGCTCTGGAAGATGTTCTCGTCGGTCGTCACGCGATAGATCGTGCCGAGGGCGTTGAAATCCCAATTATTGTAGAACCAGAAGCTGCCCGGCGGATGGCTGCCGCGCTCCGGCCGGTTGCGCTTGATGTCGGCGGTCTCGTGCGCCGCCGGATGATAGATGCCGGAGCGCGCCGTCAGCAGGTCGCGCACCGTCGCCTGCTTCTCGGCAGGCGTGAGTTCCGGGGGCTTGTCGCCGATCCGGAGCTGCTCCAGCGTGCTTTCGAGGCGAATCTTGCCGTCCGCCACCGCAATGCCATAGAGCGCGCTGAGCAGGCTCTTGCGCACCGAGGCGACATCCACCTTGCGGCGGACATCACCCCAGGAAGCGACGACCTCGCCCTTCCAGACGATCATATGGGCGGTGGCGCCCAGCGTATCGGCGAATGCCTTCGCCTGCCCGAGGCGCTCCGCCGACCAGCCGGCGCCGGCGGGGTCGATGGTGTGCCAGACCGCGCGCGGAAAGCCGGCGTCCGGCTCGGCGCTGCCGCCCGTCACCATGACGACGGCCAGCAGCGCACCAAGCGCGGACCTCGCGAGCGCGCGCAATCCGGCGCCTCACTCCGCCGCCGGCTGGGACTGCGCGTTCATGCTCTGCCGCTTCACCAGCAGCTTGTTGAGCGCGGTGATATAGGCCTGCGCCGAGGCGACCAGCGTGTCGGGATCGGAACCGCGGGCGGTCACCGCCTTGCCGTCCTCCTCCAGCCGTACCGAGACCTCGGCCTGCGCGTCGGTGCCCTCGGTCACCGCATGCACCTGATAGAGCGCCAGCTTGGCCGGATGCGGGACGATCGCCTTGATGCAGTTGAAGGTCGCGTCGACCGGGCCGTTGCCCTCCGATTCCTCGGTGACCACGTGGCCGTCGACCTCCAGCTTCATGGTGGCGCGCTGCGGGCCGCGGGTGCCGGCGATGACGGAGAGCGAGACCAGCTTGATCCGGTCATGGGCGACCGCGATCTCCTGATCGACCAGCGCCTCGATGTCCTCGTCATAGACGACCTTCTTGCGGTCGGCCAAGTCCTTGAAGCGGGTGAAGGCGTCGTTCAGCGCGTTCTCGCCCAGTTCGTAGCCGAGCGCCTTCAGCTTGTCGCGGAAGGCGGCGCGACCGGAATGCTTGCCCATCACCAACGAGGTCTTGGAAACCCCGACGCTCTCCGGCGTCATGATCTCGTAGGTGGTATTGTTCTTGAGCATGCCGTCCTGATGGATGCCGCTCTCATGGGCGAACGCATTTCGGCCGACGATCGCCTTGTTGTACTGCACCGGGAACGAGGTCACCGCCGAGATGATCTTGGAGGCGCGCACCAGCATGGTGCTCTCGATGCCGGTCTTATAGGGCAACACGTCGCCGCGGGTCTTGATGGCCATCACCACCTCTTCCAGCGCGGCATTGCCGGCGCGCTCGCCGAGACCGTTGATGGTGCATTCGATCTGCCGTGCGCCGCCGGCGAGCGCCGCCAGCGAGTTGGCGACCGCGAGGCCCAGATCGTCGTGGCAATGCGCGGAGAAGATCACCTTGTCGGCGCCCGGCACGCGCTCGCGCACCGCGCGGAACATCGCCTCATATTCGGCCGGCGTCGCATAGCCGACCGTGTCGGGCAGGTTGATGGTGGTGGCGCCGGCCTTGATCGCGGTATCGACGCAGCGCACCAGATATTCGATCGGGGTGCGGGTGGCGTCCATCGCCGACCATTCGACATTGTCGACCAGGTTGCGCGCCTGGGTGACGGTGGCGGTGATGATCTCGAGCACCTGCTCCTGCGTCTTGCGCATCTGGTGCTCGAGATGGATCGGCGAGGTCGACACGAAGGTGTGGATGCGCGGGCGCTGCGCATGCTTCACTGCCTCACCCGCGCGGGCGATATCGGCGGGAATGGCGCGGGCGAGCCCGGCGACCACCGCGTTCTTGGCACGGCGCGCCACTTCGGCGACGGATTCGAAGTCGCCATTGGAGGCGATCGGAAAGCCGGCCTCAATGATGTCGACGCCCATCTCGTCGAGCAGTTCGGCGACTTCCAACTTCTCCTCGAAGGTCATCGAGGCGCCGGGACACTGTTCGCCGTCGCGCAAGGTGGTGTCGAAAATGACGACGCGGTCATTGCTGGAAGACATGGGCGGTTCCTTCTCGTCGGTCGTGCCGGGTGCCGCTATCGGGCATCCTCCGGCTGTCGGTCTGGAATGATGGGTGGTGCCGGCAACGTCCCCTGAGCGCCCAGGCATCAGCCCGGCCGGCCCTCAGGGGCGGCTAAGAAGAAGGAGACCAGAGAAAAGGAGAGCGTGCCCCGAAGACCGCCTGGCGGTCGGGGTCGCGGTGCGGCTCGGCGACAGATGCGTCACGGCTCGGCTCTCGCGAAGGGCTCTCTAACGGGCCGTGTTTAGCGGACGGCGCGAATATGGGCAAGTACCATGGACCGCAGGCATGCTCAGGTCAGGCTTCAGCCAAGCCCTGGCCATCCATTGGCAATGCTCAAGCCCGGCTTGAGCATTGCTTGATCAATGCCCTCCCCCGCCCGCGCCCATCCCGGCCGGGCGGCGCAGCAGCGGGGCGGCGAGCACGAGGAACAGGAACAGGAACGTCAGGAGATAGAACACGTCGGCGAAGGACATCACCAGCGCCTGCGTGCGCACCATCGCCGCCATCTGCTTCAGCGCCGCGGCGCTGGCGTCCGAGCCGAACTGGGAGAGGTTCGCGCTCATGTTGGCGAGCCGCTCGTTCGCGGTCTGGCTGGCCCATTGCACATTCTCGTGCAGCCGCGCGAGATGCAGGTCCCAGCGGTCGTTCAGCACGGTGTTGATCAGCGCGAGGCCGACCGCACCGCCGAGATTGCGCATCAGGTTGAACAGGCCCGAGGCGTTCTTCAGCTGAGACGGCGGCAGCGTGCCGAGCGAGAGATTGTTGATCGGGATCATCGCCAGCATCAACGAGGTGCCGCGCAGTATCTGCGGGATCAGCAGTTCCCAGAAATCCCAGTCCTTGGTGATGAAGGTCACCCACCAGGTGCCGACCGCAAAGCCGGCGAAGCCGACGCCGATCATGATGCGGGGATCGAGCCTGGTCATCAGCCGCCCGGCGACCGGCGCGGTGACGAACATGGCGAGGCCGGTGACGAACATGGTCTCGCCGATCATCAGCGCCGAGTAGCCGCGCACCCGGCCGAGATAGATCGGATAGAGATAGGTGAGCCCATAGAGCCCGATGCCGAGCACGAAGCTGAAGGCCGAACCCGTCGAGAAATTCCGGTTCAGGAAGGCCTTGATATCGACCACCGGCTCGGATGCCATCAGCACGCGGGCGAAGAAGGCGACGGCCGAGACCACGCCGACGATGGTGAAGACGAAGATCGCCTCATCCTCGAACCAGTCATTGGTCGGGCCTTCCTCCAGCACGAATTCGAGGCTGCCGAGGAATCCGGCCATGAAGATCAGGCCCCACCAGTCGAAACGGTCGAGCAGCTTGAAGTCTGGCTCGTCGAAATCGATCAGGGTCGCCGAGGCGATGATGACGAAGATGCCCGGCACGATATTGACCAGGAACAGCCAATGCCAAGAGAACAGGTCGGTGAGATAGCCGCCCACGGTCGGGCCGATGGTCGGCGCCAGCGTCGCGACCAGGCCGATCATCGGCGCGACGATCGGCTGCTTCTCGCGCGGGAACACCGCATAGGCGGAGGCGAACACGGTCGGGATCATGCCGCCGCCGAGGAAGCCCTGCAGCGCGCGATAGACGATCATCTGCTCGATCGAGGTCGCGGTCGCGCACATGAAGCTCATGATGGTGAAGCCGGTCGCCGAGGCGACGAACAGCCACCGCGTCGAGAGCGCGCGCGACAGGAAGCCGGAGAGCGGGATCATCACCACCTCGGCGATGAGGTAGCTGGTCTGCACCCAGGAGATCTCGTCGGCACTGGCGGCAAGGCCGGCCTGGATCTCTGCGAGCGAGGCCGAGACGATCTGGATGTCAAGGATCGCCATGAACATGCCGAACACCATGCAGAGAAAGGCGAACATGCGCCTTCCCTCCACGCCCGGCACTGCGCGGCTGTTTGCCATCGTCGTGTCCGACATCGCCCCGCTCCTCGGGATTTAAGGCGTCAGCCTTCTCAAGGGTGCGCAGCGGTGCGAACGGACGCGCCGGTGCGGGTATCGATCACCGCCGTCACCGACATGCCGGGCCTGAGTTCGCCCTTGGCGAGCGCGCTGGCGTCGAGCTGCACCCGCACCGGCACGCGCTGCACGATCTTGGTGAAGTTGCCGGTGGCGTTCTCCGGCGGCAGCAGGCTGAACATGGAACCCGAGGCCGGCGCGACGCTGGCGACGGTGCCTTCGAAATCCTCGTCCGGATAGGCATCGACCTCGACCCGCACCCGCTGGCCGGGCTTCAGCCCGCCGAGCTGGGTCTCCTTGAAATTGGCATCGACATAGACCGCGGAGAGCGGCACCAGCGCCGCGAGCCGGGTGCCGGCCTGCACCAGTTGGCCGACCTGCGCCGCGCGATTGCCGACCACGCCGTCGAACGGGGCACGCACCACGGTGAAGTCGAGGTCGCGCTGCGCCTGGTCGCGCGCGGTCCGGTATTCGTCGAGGGTGCGCGCCGCCTCGTTGCGCTGCGCCTGCAGCACGGCGATCGCGGCCCTTGCGGACGTCACCGCCGCCTCGCCGGCCTTGACGTTGGCGAGCGCCTTGTCGCGATCGGCGCGGGCGTTGTCGAGCGTCGAGCGGCTCGAATAGTTCGAGCGGGCGAGCTGGTCCTGGCGTTCGAATTCGAGCTGGGCGCGGGTGACATCGGCCTGATTGGCGGCGAGCTGCGCCTGTGCCTGGTCGACGTTGGCCTGCCCGGCCTTGATCTGCTCGTCGAAGCGGGCGAGCGAGGCCTGCTGGGTCGCGATCTTGCCCTCGGCAGCGCGCACAGCCAGTGCGTAGTCGCCGTCATCGATGCGGGCGATGATGTCGCCCTTCTTCACCGCCTGGTTGGCGGCGACCTCGATGCTGGTGATGTGACCGCCAACCTTGGCTGCGAGGATCGAGGTGTCGGCACCGACATAGGCGTCATCGGTGGAGACCTCGAACCGCCCCACGTGCCACCAGTTCAGCCCGTAATAGCCGCCGCCGGCGAGCGCAGCGGCGATGAGCGCACCGAACACCAGCGGCTTGCGCGAGCGCTTCTTCGCCGGGGCGGCGGCCGCTGCCTCCGCCGCCGGTGCGCTCGGCGCCTCGGCTTCCCGCTTCTTGAGCAGGGTCAGCGCCACAGGCGCCGCGCCCGTCCCGACCCGATCGTCATTCTCGCTCGTCTCGATCTTGCTCGTCTGTGCCATCGCTCCGCCCCGTCACGGAAACGGTCTTGACTAAACCGTTTAGTTCATCAATGGTGCGCACCATACAAAACTAAACGGTTTAGTCAAGAGCTTTGACAGCGCATTTGCCGCACCTTAAGGAAGGATCGGAGACAGGAATCCATGCCCAGCGCCACCGCCACCATTCGCCCGGAATCCTCGGAGATCGAATCGCGAAAGCGCCGCGACGTCATTGACGGCGCGCGCCGGGTGTTCTTCGACAAGGGCTTCGACGGCGCCAGCATGGACGAGATCGCCCGCGCCGGCGGCGTCTCGAAGGCCACCATCTATGTCTATTTCGAAAGCAAGGAGGACCTGTTCGAGGCCCTCGTGCAGGTCGACCGCCTCCAATCCGCGGAGCTGATGTTCGAGTTCGAGGGCGACGATCCCGATGTCGCCCGCCAGTTGCGGCGCATCGGCGTGTCCTTCATGACGATGATGGTGCGCCCCGACCACATCAAGATGGTGCGCATGGTGATGGGCGTCGCCGAGAAATTCCCGCGCATCGGCCAGACCTTCTTCCAGACCGGCCCCTGCCTTGGCGGCCGCCGCATCGCCGAACTGCTCACGCGCCAAGCCGGGCATGGCCGGCTGAAGATCGACGATTACGAGGCCGCCGCCTTCCAGTTCCTGAACCTCTGCCAGGGCAACATCACCAAGGGCCTGCTGTTCGGCAGCGAGACGCGGCCGACGCCGGAGCAGATCGAGAAGACCGTGGACAGCGCCGTGAAGGTGTTCATGGCGGCCTATGGCGTGAAGGCGGGATAAACTCGTAGAGCACCGCACGCCTATTCTTCGGGGAACGCTCCGCGAATATCGCGCCCGGCATACAAGACACGCACGATCTCAACGTGCATGTCGCCGATCCAAAACACGATCGCGTACACGTGCATTCGAGCGGCGTGCGCAGCCGGGATGGATATCATCGCGCGATCGGCCACGTTCGGGAAACGTGGCAAGCGACAGCCATGCACGCTCGACGCGATCGAGATAGGCTGCTGCAACTGAGCGGTTCGCGGTATCGGCGATGAAGGCATAGAGTTCGGACAGATCCTGTTCGGCGACGGGGCGGAATACGACCCTACGCATCGCCGCTTTCGGCCTTCACCCTTTCGGCATGGTACGCCCGCAGACGTGCGAACACGTCCTCAGCCGGAAGCGATGGACGTGGATCCTCCAACGCCTCTCGCACGCGCTCACGCAGAATCTCGTCAAGCGCCGCCTCCTCGCGGTCGAGCGCTCGCAGCGCCGCACGCAGCACTTCGCTCGCGGAGGAATAGGCGCCGGAGGTCAAGCGAGCATCGAGACTTCTCTGCAGTTCGCCAAGAGTGACGGTAATCGGCCGGCTGGTGCGCATCGCAAGCTCCTTCACACCATCTTGGCACGGAGCATGACTTTGTCATACTCCGCCCACTCCCGCCATCGCCCGCTCCTCATCCACGATGTAGTCGCGGATCACCGGCACCGCGTCGCGCTCGTTCGCCAGCAGCAGCTGGAACACCATGTTCGAGCCGTGCAGGAAGCCGAGCTCGACGGCGGCGAGATAGAACTCCCACATCCGCGCGAAGCGCTCGCCCATCATGGCGACCGTCTCCTCGCGCGTCGCCTCGAAGCGCAGCCGCCACTGGCGGATGGTCCAGTAATAATGCAGGCGCAATATCTCGCAGTCCGCCACCCACAGGCCCACCCGCTCGGTGGACGTGAACACCTCGGACAGCGCCGGCACGTAACCGCCCGGGAAGATGTACTTGCGGATGAACGGCCCGGTCGTGCCGGGCGGCGACATGCGGCCGATGGCATGGATCATGGCGAAGCCCTTCGGCGCCAATAGCCGCTTCACCGTGCCGAAATACTCGTCGAAATGATTGACGCCGACATGCTCCATCATGCCGACCGACACCACCCGGTCGAAGCTGCCGGTCAGCTCGCGATAGTCGCGCTCGAAGAAGGTGATGCGGTCCAGCACGCCCGCCGCTTCGGCTCGCTTCTTCGATTCGGCGAGCTGCTCGGTGGCGACGTTGATCGCGGTCACATGCACCCCGCATTCCTTCGCGAGGTGGATAGCGAGCGCACCCCAGCCGGAGCCGATCTCCGCCACCCGCATGCCGGGCTCGAGCTTCAGCTTGGCCGCGATATGGCGCAGCTTGGCGAGTTGCGCCTCTTCCAGCGTCGCGTCCGGCGTCGGGAAATAGGCGCAGGAATAGATCATGCCCGGATCGAGCCACAGCGCGTAGAAGTCCGGCGGGTGATCGTAATGGCTCTGGGCGTTCTTGGCCGCCTTGCCGAGCGGGTTCGACTGGTGCCAGCGCTTCAGCGCGCGCCAGCCGCGGCGCAGCGCCTGCTGCACCGGATGCGCGGCAAGGCCCCGGCGGTTGATCGAGAACAGATAGAGCAGGTCGTAGACCGTGGAGCCGTCCTCGAAGGTCAGCCGCCCGTCCATATAGGCTTCGGCGGAGACCAGCTCGGGATTGAAGAACAGCTCGCGCTCCAGCTTCTCGTCATGGAAGCGCATGGTCACGGTCGGCCCGTCGGTGCCGGAGCCATAGATGTGTCGGGTGCCGTCAGCGGCGAGGACGACGAGGCGCCCCTTGTCGATAAAGCGCTTGAGAAGATGTGAGAGAAGCCGCATGCCACCACCTGTTAAGGGCGGGCATCGGGCACGGGCCCACGCGCCGTGTCAAGGCGGCGCGCGGGCGACGAAACGTCAGCTACTGCGACAGCTTGGTGGCAAACAGCGCGATGGTCTTCTGATAGACCCCCGCCTTGTTCCAGCCGGCCAGCGCGCCGGCATTGGCGCCGTTCTCCCACGAACGGCCGCTCCAGCCATAGCCTTTCAGGTAGTTGGCGGTGGAGGCGAGCACGTCCGGCGTGCTGCGGATCAGGTCGGCCCGGCCATTGCCGTCGAAATCGACGGCGTAGCGGTAATAGGAGGTCGGCATGAACTGGGTCTGGCCGAGTTCGCCGGCCCAGGCGCCGCGCATCTCGCCGAGCGAGAGGTCGCCGCGCTGCAGGACGCGCAGCCCGTCGAGCAATTGCCCGGTGAAGAAGGCGCTGCGGCGGCAATCATAGGCGAGCGTCGCCAGCGAGCGGAACACCGGCATCTTGCCCTGGTTGGCGCCGAAATCGGTCTCCATCGCCCAGATGGCGACGAGGATCGGCCCCGGCACCCCGAAGCGCTGCTCGATCCGCTGGAACAGCGCCGCCTGGCTCTTCAGGATCGCGCGGCCCTTGCTGAGCCGGCCGGCGGTGATGCGGTTGGCGGCGAACTGCTCGAAGCTCTGCGAGAAATGCCTCTGGTTGCGGTCGAGGCGGATCACCTGGGTGTCATAGGTCACGCCGTCGAGCGCACGCAGCGCGGCCGGCGAGATGCCCTGCCCGGCAGCTTCCTGGCGGAAGGCGGAGAGCCAGGCATTGAAGCCGCTGGCGTCATTGCCGCACTGGGCGGCCGCGGCCGGCGCGGCAAACGCAAGCGCCAGCAGGAGCGCGGCGCCGGCGCGCCGCAGAAGACCAAAGCCCATCGACGTGCACATCATTTTGTCACCCCCCGTGACCGCGGCAAACCTATGCCTCACATCGCCCCCAACGCAAGAGAGCGGCCTCGGCATACATCTACACGGTGAATGTCGTGTTGCGTTTGTGCGGCAAATATTACCTCGAAGTGTGGCACGCACCCATGTGCCGAAGCGGTGGGCGCCCTCCCTCCCCCGACGGGAGAGGGAAGTAGACGGCCACGCTCAGATCCCGACCCGCCCGAAGCCCGGCAGCTTGATGGCCGGCCGGCGCAAGTCGAGCCCCGCCACGGCGCCCAATATGTTGAACTCGATGCCCTCGACCCAGGCCAGAGTGAACCCGCCATAGCCGCCGAGCGAGACCCGGAATCCGGTGCGCGAGGGCGCGAGTCCGAGCCATGAACCGTCCATCGGGAAGTCCTTGCCGATTGCGGTCGGCGGCAGGCTGGCGCCCATCTCCGGCACGGCGGCAAGGACCGAGGCGACGAAGGTGTTGGAATTCGGCCCCGGCCACACCCGGTAGTCCCCGGCATGGCCATAGGGATATTCCTCGACCGCCTGCCGGATCTTCGGGATCAGCGCCCTCGCCTCCTCGCCGTCGGCGGCGAACACGATCGAGGGCTCATTGCCGTACCAGCGCCCGTCGGGCGGATAGGCGTCCCGGCGGATCGGCCGGCCCCAGCCGACCTTGTCGAAACGCTCATAGGAAGAAGCGCCCTCCTCCTTCACCACGATCCAGCTATGGACGGCGAAGATGCCGCGCCAGCGACCGACGCGGGCGGCATAGATCCGCACCATGGCGTCGGGCTGCGCGGACGGCGGCGGCAGGGTTCCGGTGCTCGACCAATCGGCCGAACTCCAGCTCTGGGTCCAGTCGGCGGTGCGCCACTGCACCAGCGCGTGGGCGCCGAGCGGCAAGGCGAACAGCAGCATGAAGCCGAGGAGCGAAAGCCGGGCGGCGCGGACCATGATGTGAATGTGCCGAAAAATCCGGCGAAAACGTGCCGATCTGAGCCGACTCGCGTCTGACGTCAGGAAATCAGTTGCAAATGGCTCGCAATTGCGTTGACGCAGCTCGGAACGCCTCCTATTTACCACTGCGACTAATTCGCAGATGCGAGGCCCCCATGCTGGAGCAGGTTAACGAAACGGGCCTTGCGGGCTGGCGGCGCCAGCGTGGCGATCCGCCGCTTTCCGAGATCCACGGCACCATCGCGGTGCCGAAGCGCTCCGGTCTCTGGCGCCTGTTCGCCTTTATGGGGCCGGGCTACCTTGTCGCCACCGGCTATATGGACCCGGGCAATTGGGCGACCTCGCTCGCCGGAGGCTCGAAGTTCGGCTACAGCCTGCTCACCGTCGCCCTGCTGTCCAACCTGATCGCCATCCTCTTGCAGGCGCTGTGCTCCAGGCTCGGCGTCGCTTCCGGCCGCGACCTCGCCCAGGCCTGCCGCGACAGCTTCCCCCGGCCGGTCGCGTTCGTGCTGTGGATCCTTGCCGAAGCGGCGATCTGCGCCACCGACCTTGCCGAGGTGATCGGCACCGCCATCGGCCTGAACCTGCTGTTCGGCCTCCCGCTGGAGATCGGCGTCGTCGTGACCGCGCTCGACGTGTTCCTGATCCTGTGGCTGCAGAATCTCGGCTTCCGCTGGATCGAGGCGCTGGTGGTCACGCTGCTCGCCGTCATCGCGCTGTGCTTCGGCATCCAGATCGCGCTTGCCGATCCGGACTGGGGCCAGGTGATCCGCGGCTTCGCCCCGACCGTCGAGATCGTCCGCAATCCGGACATGCTCTACCTCGCCCTCGGCATCCTCGGCGCCACGGTGATGCCGCACAATCTCTATCTGCACTCGGCCATCGTGCAGACCCGGCGCCATGACGGCACGACGGACGGCAAGCGCGAGGCGATAAGGCTCGCCACCTTCGATTCCACCTTCGCGCTGATGTTTGCGCTGACTATCAATGCTTCCATCCTCATCCTCGCCGCTTCCGCCTTCCATCATGGCGGCGTCGGCGAGGTGGCGGACCTCGGCAAGGCGCATGAGCTTCTGAATCCGCTGCTCGGCAGCGCGCTGGCGCCGACCCTGTTCGCGGTCGCGCTCTTGTGCTGCGGCCTCAATTCCACCGTCACCGCCACCATTGCCGGCCAGGCGGTGATGGAGGGCTTCCTTCACATCAAGCTGGCGCCGTGGCTGCGCCGGCTCATCACCCGCTCCATCGCCATCGTGCCGGCGGCAGCGGTGACGATCGCCTACGGGGAGAGCGGCGCCGGCTCGCTGCTCATCCTCAGCCAGGTGATCCTCAGCCTGCAGCTGCCCTTCGCCGTGGTGCCGCTGATCATGTTCACCGCCGACAAGCGCAAGATGGGCGGCCTTGCCGCGCCCCGCTGGCAGATCGTCCTCGCCAGCCTCGCCGCCGCGCTGATCATCGCGCTGAACATGAAGCTGCTGTTCGATCTTGTGACCGGCTGAGGTCTTCCCCCCGGCCGGCCAACCAAGGTACGTCTTGTCACGATCGCGATTTGCGCCTTCCCATAGAGTGCGGATCGCGCGCTGGGACGAGGAGTGGGGGCTGGACGAGGCATGGCGAATGGCGACACCAGCTTCTTCGGCGATCTGCTCGGCACCATCGCGGAGCGTGGCCGCGCATTGCTGGAAGGCCGCGAGCGGCGGCCCGCAGGCGCCATCCGCGCCGCCAATATCGTCGAATTGTGCGAGCAATTGCTGTCGGGGCGCGGGGAAGCCTCCGGCGTGGCGCTGGCCCGCGAGATCCTCATCCTTTATCGCGCGCTCAAGACCGGCGAGCGCGTCGCCTTCTTCGAAGCGCTGGCCGAGACCTTCGGCCCGGACAAGGCGCGGCTCGACGAGGCGATCGCCGCCTATGCAGGCAAATCCTCCGACCGCACGCTGAGCGAACTGCATGCCGCAAGCGAGCCGCGCCGCCAGGAGCTGATCCGCCGGCTGAACCTTGCGCCGAACGCCACCGCGACGCTGGTCGACATGCGCGCCAGCCTGCTCGACGTGCTGACAAGGCGCCCGGACCTTGCGACCATCGACCGCGACTTCACCCACCTCTTCACGTCCTGGTTCAATCGGGGGTTCCTCGTGCTGCGCCGGATCGACTGGTCCACTCCTGCCAACGTCCTCGAGAAGATCATCCGCTACGAGGCGGTGCACGAAATCCGCGACTGGAACGACCTGCGCGCCCGCGTCGACAGCCCGGACCGGCGCTGTTACGCGTTCTTCCATCCGGCTCTGGTCGACGAACCGTTGATCTTCGTCGAGGTGGCGTTGACCCGCGACGTCCCGGACGCGATCGCTCCCATTCTCGTCGAGAGGCGCGAGCCGCTCGATCCTGCCAGCGCGAAGGTGGCGGTGTTCTATTCGATCTCCAACTGCCAGAAAGGCCTGGGGGGCGTCACCTTCGGCAATTTCCTGATCAAGCAGGTGGTCGAGGAGATCTCGCGCGAATTCCCCAATCTCACGACCTTCGTGACGCTCTCCCCCGTGCCCGGCTTCCGCGGCTGGCTCGACGGCGAGCGGCGGGACGAGGCCTCGATCGTGCTCACCAAGGCCGACCGCACCGCGCTGGAGGCGCTCGACGAGCCTTCGCTCGCCGAGGACGAGGCGCGCAAGAAGCTGCTGAAGCCGGTGCTCGGTGCGCTTGCCGCGCACTATTTCCTCATCGCCCGCTCGCCCAAGGGCAAGCCGCTCGATCCGGTGGCGCGCTTCCATCTCGGCAATGGCGCGCGGCTGGAGCGCATCAACCTGTTCGGCGACATGAGCGCCAAAGGCCTCCGGCAGGCCGCAGGCCTGATGGTGAACTACCGCTATATCCCCGAGGATATCGAGGAAAACCACGAGGCCTTCTTCGATAAGGCCGAGGTGGTGGCGAGCCCGGCGGTGAAGAAGCTGCTCCGCGCCGATACCAAGCAGAAGGCGCTCACCGTGGCTGCGCCGAACTGACCTCATGTCGGACAGCGAGACGTACGACTACATCATCGTCGGCGCCGGCTCGGCCGGTTGCGTGCTGGCCAACCGTCTCTCCGCTGACCCCAGGAACCGCGTGCTGGTGCTCGAGGCCGGCGGACGCGACAACTGGATCTGGTTCCACATCCCCGTCGGCTATCTGTTCGCCATCGGCAACCCACGCGCCGACTGGTGCTTCAGGACCGAGCCGGAGCCCGGGCTGAACGGCCGCGCGCTGAACTATCCGCGCGGCAAGACTATCGGCGGCTCTTCCGCCATCAACGCCATGATCTATATGCGCGGCCAGGCCGCCGACTACGATCATTGGCGACAGCTCGGGCTGACCGGCTGGGGCTGGGACGACGTGCTTCCGGTCTTCAGGAGTCACGAGGACCATTATCTCGGGACCAGCGAATTCCATGGTTCGGGCGGCGAATGGCGCGTCGAGCATCCGCGCCTCACCTGGAAGCTGCTCGACACCGTGCGGCGCGCCGCCGAGGAAGACGGCATCGCCCCGATCGCGGATTTCAACACCGGCGACAATCAGGGCTCCTCCTATTTCCAGGTGAACCAGAAGCGCGGCTTCCGCTGGAGCGCTGCGCGCGGCTTCCTGAAACCCGTGCTCGGCCGGACCAATCTGCGGCTGGAGATCGGCTGCCTCACCGAGCGCGTGCTGATCGAGAACGGCCGCACCGTGGGCGTCGCGTATCGCCAGAACGGCGTCACCCGGACGGCGCGGGTGCGCGGCGAGGTGGTCCTCGCCTCAGGCGCCATCGGCACGCCGCAGCTCCTGAAGCTCTCCGGCATCGGACCTGGCGCGGAGCTCGCGGCGCACGGCATCGACGTCGTCAATGACCGGCCGGGCGTCGGCGCCAATCTGCAGGACCATCTCCAGCTGCGGCTGATCTACCGGATCACCGGCCTGCCGACCTTGAACGAGCGCTACCATTCGCTGCCGCGCCGGGCACTGATGGGATTGGAGTTCGCGCTGCTGCAGCGCGGGCCGCTGACCATGGCGCCCTCGCAGCTCGGCATCTTCACCCGCTCGCGCCCCGACAAGGAACGCGCCGACCTCGAATTCCATGTCCAGCCGCTCTCGCTGCCGAAATTCGGCGAGCCGCTGCACGCCTTCCCGGCCTTCACCATGAGCGTGTGCAATCTGCGCCCGGAGAGCCGGGGCACGCTGACGCTGGCCTCGAGCGATCCGGTCGCCGCACCGCGCATCAGCCCGAACTATCTCGCGACCGAAGAGGATCGCCGCGTCGCCGCCGACAGCATCCGCGTCGCCCGCCGCATCGTCTCCCGTCCGGCGCTGGCGCCCTATCGGCCCGAGGAAATGTTGCCCGGCGCCGAGATCGGCGATGACGACGCCTCGCTCGCCAGGGCGGCCGGCGATATCGGCACCACCATCTTCCACCCCGTCGGCACCGCGAAGATGGGCCTGCCCTCCGATCCGCTCGCCGTGGTCGACGAGCGCCTCCGCCTGTTCGGCTGCGCGGGGCTACGGGTGGCGGACGCCTCGGTGATGCCGACCATCACCTCGGGCAACACCAATTCGCCGACCATGATGATCGCCGAGAAGGCGGCGAAGATGATGCTGGAGGATGCGCAGGGTGGGAAGAACCACCCCTCACGCCCTCTTCCCCGGACTTGATCCGGGGATCCAGACTTTCGACCGGGTGCATGCGGCGGGGCCGGATCCCGGATCAAGTCCGGGGATGAGGCAATTGGAGTTCTGTCAGCTCGGGGATGCCGGCGATGGCCCCTCACCTCCCCAGCAGCACCTGGCGGCAGGCGTCCGGCATGTCGCTGAGCATCATCGGCGGCTTGGGTTTGGGCGGGACCGGGGGCTTCGGCGGCGGCTTCGGGTGCAGCACCGCGTCGGAGAACCACCAGTCGAGGTCCTTGCCGCAGCCCTCGCCCGGCACCACCGCATCCTGCGCCCGGCATTCCGGACTGCCGGCCTGGCAGGCGATGCGCACATGCATGTGGTAGTCGTGCCCCCAATAGGGCCGCACCTTCTGCAGCCAGGCGCGATCGTTGCCGGCGTCGCGGCATAGCGCCTTCTTGATCGCGGCGTTGACCAGCACGCGCTCGACCTGCGGATCGGTCGCTGCCGCCTTGATCACCGCGACATGCGAGGGCGTCCACACCTTGGGATCGACGTCGAGCCGGTCCTTGCGCACGATCATGGTGGCGGAGATGTCCTCGCGCTCCTGCCGGGTGAACTCGCGGTTGGGCATCGGGGTCAGCCAGATATCGGCGTCGAGCCCGATCTGGTGCGAGGCGTGGCCGGTCAGCATCGGCCCGCCGCGCGGCTGCGACATGTCGCCGACCAGTATGCCCGGCCAGTTCGACACCTTCGGCACCTTGACGGCCAAGCGCTCGACGAATTCGACCAGCGCCGGGTGGCCCCAATTGCGATTGCGCGACAGCCGCATTGCCTGCCAGGCCGGCCCGTTGACCGGCAGCATCTCGCCCCCGGCAAGGCAGCCCTTGGAATAGAAGCCGATCGATCGCGCCTTCATGTCGACCGGCGCCTTCGCCGCGCCGAACAACTGCTTGGCCGGGGTGGTGTCGAGCGCCGATTGCGCGAAGCCGGGCGCCGCCCACAGGGCTCCCGCAAGCGCCGCGACAAGCGGCAGCGCGGCCTGCGGTCCGCTCATGAGGTCGCCCCATGGCTCATGATGACGAAATCGTCGTCGGTGCGCGTGCCGGGGTGCGCCGGCAGGTCGGTCACCAGCATGGTCGAGCCCGGCACCAGCAGCGAGGCCAGCGTCTTGTTGGCCTCCGGCGCCACGGTGATGCGGTCGATGGCGTTCGCCGCCTTGCCCTGCTGGTTGCCATTGCCCTCATAGGAGATGGCGGTCCAGGCGATGTCCCCATTGGTCTGCTTCAGCACATAGACCACATTGCCGAGCGGAGTTTCCGGATCACGGATCGTCACCGGCGCGGTGAAGGCGACGTCGCCGTCCTTCAGGACCGTGAGCGTCTTGTCGGCGCCGCTCACCACCATGGCGACGGCCCCGGTGCCGGGCTGGGTGGGCGCCCCGCTCCCCGAGCCCGCAGCATTCGCAGGCACCGGCCTGGCGCTCGCCTCGGCCGCCTGGATCGCCTTCTGCGCGTCCGCGGTGAGCAGCAGCCCGGGATGCAGCACGTCCATCGGCTGGGAATGGGCGTCGGCGACGATCACCGGCGTGCCGTAGTGCGTCACACCGAACACCAGCTTGGCAAAGGCGAGCGGCAGGTGGATGCAGCCGTGCGAGGACGGATATCCGGGCAGCGCGCCGGCGTGCAGCGCTACCCCGGACCAGGTGAGACGCTCGGTGTAGGGCATCGAGGCGTTGTTATAGACCGAGGAATGGTGCGTCACGTCCTTCTGCAGGATGGTGAACACCCCGACCGGCGTCTCGTGGCCCGACTTGCCGGTCGAGACCGTGGTGGCGCCGATGCGGATGCCGTTGCGATAGACATAGGCGCGCTGGTCGGGCAGCGAGACCACGATGGCGACCAGGCCATCCGGTGCCCGCTCCGGATACCAGACGAATTCGCCCGGCTTCATCGCCGCAATCGCCGTCATGTCGGGATCGGTCTCGGCACTGACCGGGAACAGTCCCGTCAGGGCCATGCCGCCGAGCGTGCCGGCGCCGAGCCTGAGCGCCGCGCGGCGATTGAACACGGACATTGCGTCGGTCACCTGATTCATGGAACGTCCTCCCCCACCGGAAGACATAGCAGCAAAGCGGCGCGCATATCGCAACAGTCGCACGCCGGTGCCCGGGCGTGTGCGTGCCCGCTTGAGTCCTGCTAGCCTGTCGCCGATGGCCGCGGGATGCCGGACGATCTCGACCATGCGATGACCCGGCTGGAGGAACTCCAGCTCCATTATGGGCGCCGCTTCATCAAGGCGATGCGCGAGGGCGGCGGGCGTGTCGAGAAGGACGGCCTCGCCCGTCTGGAGGCGATGCCCCGCCGTACCGGGACGCCGGAATACGAAGACCATGTGCGCCGCCTGATGGCTGACTATCCCCAGCATTATGCCGAACGGCGGGTGAGCCGGTTCGAGCTGCCCTCCACCGCCGGTACGCTGCTGCGCCTCCACGGACTGATCGAGGAGGCGCACGACACCGCGCGTTGGCCGGGTCCCCGCCCGCTGTTCGGCACTGTGCATTCCGGCCGCGTCAATGCCATGGCGGTCACCGTCGACAGCCCGGTCTATTTCCTGCTGCTGATCGAGAACGGCGTGTTCGGCTTCGCCAATCTGTTCGCCAAGGCCATCAGCCGCGCCTTCCCGCTCGATCTCGGTGTGGACGGGAGCACCCGCCACAGCGCCGATCCGGATCGCGCCGTCGCCCGCATCAGGGCGGAGGACGCGGACGGCGAGGAGTTGCGCCGGCGCTTTCTCGACCTCATCACCACCTATGCCGTCCGCGGCGACCCGCATCATGCCGAGTCCTATTTCAACGAGCCGGAGCGCGAGGTGCTGCATGCCGGGCTGCTCGACGGCATGGAACTGTTCGTGATCGCCCATGAGCGCGGCCACGCCGTCCTGGAGCATTTCAACCGCGCGGCGACCCGGCCGATCGAGAATGCCGGCGAAGCGGAGTATCTGGCCTCCTGGCACCAGGAGTTCGAGGCTGACGGCTTCGGCCTCACCATCACCGCCGGAACGCTGGCGCGCTTCGGCTTCCAGGCGCTTTTCGACTTCGCCGCCTGCTGCAGTTTCTTAGCCGGCATGGAGATTCTGCTGCGCACCGTCGATGTGCTCAACACCGGCACGATCGCGGCGCACGAGACGTCGACCCATCCCCCGCCCGGAATGCGCGCGCAGATGTTGCAGACCTATGTGATGGGCGTCACCGGGGTCGGGCCAGAGGACCGCTATTTCGCCGATTGCAAGGGGCTGCTCAATGTGATCGAGGCCTATTGGCAGGCGGTCGCGCCGAACCTTGCGGCCCTGCATCGCGCCGGCGTGCGCCCGGTTCCGCTGACGCTCGGCTGAACCTCAGATCTCGTCGCGTTCCCTGACGATCTTCTCGATCTCGCCCGGCTTGGCGAGACGCTCGATCGGCACCTTCTCGCCGTCGATCACGATGGTCAGTTCCTTCAGTGCGGCGAGCGCCCTCTCCGTCCCCGAGCCGTCCGGGAGATAGCGCGCGAGCGCAAACCGCACGATCTCGGCGAGCCCGGCGCTGGAGAGCGTCAGTATGATCTGCATGACCTGAGGGTTGGTGAAATTGAGATTGCGCTTCTCCGGTACGGTTGGCGCCAGACCTTGCGCCGCGAGATACGCCAGCAACTCCGGCCCGATCTCCGGTGAAGCCTCGACGACGATCGCCATTGCCTTCGCCTCCCGCAAAACCGAGCGAGGAGGATCATCGCGCACTCCGGCAGCACCGGCAACGGCCGCAATGGGCCGGAACCGGGGCCTCCCAAGGCGCGTTGACCTCTCATCAGTTCGAACCGGAGGGAAAGATGCGGAGCACACAGCAGAATCTAGAATCCCGCGAGACCATGACGCTGATCGGCAGCGACAAGGTCGAAGGCACGGCCGTGTATCGCCCCAATGGCGATCGCATCGGCTCGATCGCCCGCGTCATGATCGACAAGCTGACCGGCCAGACCGCCTATGCGGTGATGAGCTTTGGCGGCTTCCTCGGCTTTGGCGAGGATTATTATCCGCTGCCGTGGTCATTGCTGAAATACGACGAGAACCTCGACGGCTATGTCGTCGACATCACTGACGAGCAGCTGACCGGCGCGCCGCACCATGCCAGCCTCGACGAGACGACATGGTCGGAAAGCGACTGGGATCGCAAGGTCGACGACTATTACCGCGTTCCGCCCTATGTGATCTGACGGGACGATCGGTTGGAAGACGGGAGGCCGGGCATCGCCCGGCCTTTCTCATGACGAAGATTCAGGCCTTGGCGGCGTCGGCCGAGAGGTCGACCACGCTCGCACCCGGGGCGTTCTTCTTGATCGATTCGATCGCGCTCAGCGCCGAAGCCTTGGCCTTGTAGCCTTCCGACGAGAACATGGTTTCACCGTTCGACGCCTTGAAGCGGAAGCGGAACTCGCCGGACTTGTCCTGATAGACTTCGAATTTGTACATCGTCCTATCTCCTGCAGAGGCGACCGAGCCCAGCGAGATGTGAACACAAATAATCGCGATTCGGAAGCCGACAGAAACGGAAGCCGGACGTCAGCCGGACCGCGGCCGACAACGCGCGCGTCGGGTCGCTCGATTAGCCGGTTCATGACTGCCGCTTGAGGGGGCGATGCACGGCACGTGCGGCGTGGCTAGATCCCCGGATCACGTCCGGGGATGGGCGATTTGGAGTTCTCGGTCGGACGCTCAAGCCGCGACGGACGCCATATAGGCATGCGCCGCCGTCATGATCGAACGGCCCGTCAGCGTCAGGTCGCCGAATTCTGCGACGGTCTTGTAGCCGGCCCAGAAGTTCCTGGTATCCCCGTCCCTCGCTTCGGCCGCGGCGACGCGCTGCTCGTCGTCCAGCTGCCCGGAATCGATCAGGGTCTGCATCGCCCAGTGCATGCGCGAGGACACGAACGTGGCGTGATAGATGCCGTCCATGGGCCGCAGATCGACGCGCAGCGGCGACGGATAGAGCGCATCGTCGGGATTGCGCACCAGCGGCTCGTCCACCGACATGCCGAACAAGAGGCTATGCCCGGCCTCATGGGCGATGGCCTCTGCCATGGCGAGCGGCGTCACGTGGGATTCGGCATTGAGGAACAGCGCGCCCCACAGGCTGTAGACCGAGGCGCCATCGAACTCATAGGCGAAGCTCTTGTCGCCGACCGCCATCACCATCTGGCTGACGAGGACACGTACCTCTTCGGCGAGCGTCGGAGCGGCCCGATCGAGCAGGGCCATCCCGTTCCGGAAGCGGGAGGCGAATTGCTCGGCGACGGGCTTGGGCGGCGCCAGAAAGCGCAGCGAGGAGGAATCCTCGGCGCCGAGCAGCGTCGTATAGATCTCCGCGTCCTTGCCGAGTGCGGCTTCGCTGAGCTCGACGATCTCCATCTCATCGGACAAGGGCTGCTGGCGCCCGATCGCGTCGAGATGATAGCTGACGTGCGCGAAATTCTCGTCAGCAATGGCTTGGACGGCCAGATAATAATGGCCGAACGCACTGGGTGCGAAGCGCGCGCCATCGCGCATCCGTGCAATGTTCGTCTCGATCGAGCTGCGATCGAAGGCGATCGCACCATCAATCTCCTCGACCACATAGGCCAGGCTGTCCGCAAGGCCCTGCCGCATCTTACGGTCGCCGATGCGCGCCTGCTCGGCGTCCGGGGTGAACGAAAATTCTGTCATGGCAAGCTGAGCAACGCGTCAAGACAGCCGGCCAATGACCGGCCGCCTTGATCGTGCGTTGGTTTCAGATGTTGACCGGCTTAACGCCAATCTTGGCGCCGGGAATGATCGGCTTCACGCCGACCTTCGCCCCGATGACCGAAGGCTTGCTGCCGACCTTGGCGCCGATCCTGACACTGGTTTCGAGCGGCTTGTTGCCGACCTTGGCCCCGATCACCGGGCTGACCCCGTTCGGCTTGTCGCCGATCTTGGCGCCGATCGAGGCGGTCGTGGTCAGGCGAAAACCGAGCAGCTTCGTGGCGTCGAGATTGATCTCTTTCATAGGCACACCCCCATTCCAAAGTGGAGAGAAGAGGCTAGCATCCACATGTTGCATTGGGAAGAAGGCGCAATGAAACTCATTTATATATACCATGGTACCGCTAATTATGCGAAGGCACGACGCTTGATTACTTCCGGATGATCAAGTATTTCATATAGCAATCATAAATATACAAAACAAAGTCGCATGATTACGTTCATTTCGACCAGACACCATAGCTACACATTCGCCCCACTGCGTCGGAACCGACACATGCCGGCATGGAACGTCATGAGTTATGACGCGCTGTTCCGGTCTTTCTCGCTGCAAGGAGCCGTCTATATCTTCACCGACCTCGATCGGTTGAACTTCTGGGACCTGGAACTGGCGGCCCGGCATTATCGAAACATCAGAAAGGCGGGCGCCCCGGCTTTGAACGACCCGGCGAGGTTCAAGCCGCGGTTCGACCTTTTGAACGACCTGTTCGAATCAGGGGTGAACAGCTTCAGGGTCTGGCGGCCGAAGGACCGCCATCTAGTCGACCGGTTCCCGGTCTTCCTGCGCACCGAGCGCGCCCATCGCGGCCCGCTGGGCGACTTGCTGCACACGCCGGACGAACTCGCAGCCGCCCTCGCAGCCGCCGAGGTTGAGGGTTTTCCCTATACCGATCTGATGATCGTCGAGTACAAGGCTGCCCCGCTCCGCGAGGGCCTCTATCGCAAGCTGGCGATCCAGCGCATCGGAGAGCGGATGGTGCAGTGGCCCTCCGTGCACGAAGGCGGCTGGAAGGCGAAGTCCGGCACGCTGGGCGTCGCTGGACAGGAACTCTATGATGAGGAGTTACGCAGCATCCGCGACGGCGCCTATTCGGAGGCGGTCCGGCCGGCTTTCGACGTCGCCGAGATCGACTATGGCCGTGCTGATTTCACCACGGTCGACGGCCGGCTGGAAATCTATGAGATCAACACTAATCCGACCATCGGGCGTGTCCGCGAGCATCCATTCCCGGTACGGGTGGAATCGAGCCGCCTGGCCCATGAGCAGTTCGCGGCTGCGCTCGCGGCGCTGATCCCCGCCGAGCTGCCGAAGAAGATCGGCATCGGCGACCCGATCCTCACCGCGCAGAGAAATCGCGACCTTTACGGCTTCGTGCGCACCCGGCGGCCGAGATAGCCGCCGGCGGATCACTCAGTCGTCCACCTTCAACGCGGCGATGAAGGCTTCCTGCGGGATCTCGACGCGGCCGAACTGGCGCATCTTCTTCTTGCCTTCCTTCTGCTTCTCCAGAAGCTTGCGCTTGCGGGTGATGTCGCCGCCATAGCACTTCGCGGTCACGTCCTTGCGCAGCGCGCGGATGGTCTCGCGGGCGATGATCTTGGCGCCGATCGCCGCCTGGATCGGAATCTGGAACAGATGCTGCGGGATCAGGTCCTTCAGCTTCTCGCACATCGCCCGGCCGCGATATTCGGCGCGGGCGCGGTGCACCAGCATAGAGAGCGCATCGACCGGCTCGGCATTGACCAGGATCGACATCTTGACGAGATCGCCGACACGGTAGTCGGTGATCTGGTAATCGAACGAGGCATAGCCCTTGGAGATCGATTTCAGCCGGTCATAGAAATCGAACACCACCTCATTGAGCGGCAGGTCGTAGGTGACCATGGCGCGCGAGCCGACATAGGTCAGTTCGATCTGGGTGCCGCGGCGGTCCTGGCAGAGCTTGAGCACCGCGCCGAGATAGTCGTCCGGCGTCAGGATGGTCGCCCGGATCCAGGGCTCACGGATCTCCTTGATGCGCACCACGTCCGGCATGTCGGCCGGGTTGTGCAGTTCCAGCACCGTGCCGTCGTTCAGCTCGATCTCGTAGATCACCGACGGCGCGGTGGCGATCAGGTCGAGATTGAACTCGCGCTCCAGCCGCTCCTGGATGATTTCGAGGTGCAGCAGCCCGAGGAAGCCGCAGCGGAAGCCGAAACCAAGGGCGGCGCTGGTCTCCATCTCGAACGAGAACGAGGCGTCATTGAGCCGGAGCTTGCCCATCGCCGCGCGCAGATCCTCGAAATCCGCGGCATCGACCGGGAACAGGCCGCAGAACACCACCGGCTGGGCCGGCTTGAAGCCCGGCAGCGCTGCCGCCGTCGGCCGCTTCTCCTCGGTGATGGTGTCGCCGACGCGGGTATCAGCCACTTCCTTGATCGAGCCGGTGAGGAAGCCGATCTCGCCCGGACCGAGCTCGGCCATGGCGGTGAGCTTCGGCGTGAACACGCCGACCCGGTCGATCTCGTAGGCCGCGCCGGTCTGCATCATCTTGATGCGCTGGCCCTTCTTCATCACGCCGTCGACGATGCGCACCAGCACCACGACGCCGAGATAGACGTCATACCAAGAGTCGACCAGCAGCGCCTTGAGCGGCGCCTCTCGGTCGCCCTTGGGCGGCGGCAGGCGGGTGACGATGGCTTCCAGCACGTCGGGAATGCCGAGGCCGGTCTTGGCCGAGATGAGGACGGCGTCCGAGGCGTCTAGCCCGATCACGTCCTCGATCTGCGCCTTCACCTTGTCCGGCTCGGCCGCCGGCAGGTCGACCTTGTTGAGGACCGGGACGATCTCGTGATTGTTGTCGATCGCCTGGTAGACGTTCGCCAGCGTCTGCGCTTCGACGCCCTGCGAGGCGTCGACCACCAGCAGTGAGCCCTCGACCGCGGCGAGCGAGCGGTTCACCTCATAGGCGAAGTCGACATGGCCGGGCGTGTCGATCAGGTTGAGCACATAGGTGTTGCCGTCCTTGGCCTTGTAGGCGAGGCGCACGGTCTGCGCCTTGATGGTGATGCCACGTTCGCGCTCGATGTCCATGCTGTCGAGCACCTGGTCCGTCATCTCGCGCTCCGTCAGCCCGCCCGTCGTCTGGATCAGACGGTCGGCGAGGGTCGACTTCCCGTGGTCGATATGCGCGACGATGGAGAAGTTGCGGATGTTGGTGATCGGCTCGGTGCTCATGGCGGGCGGGATAGCATCGGCGTTGCGGTGCCACAAGGCGCGCCTTGCGTTGGGTATCCTGGCGGCATCTTGCGGCGAGTGGCCGGATCGCCCAATGTCCGCCCGCCCAGCCGAGGAGATGATATGCCCGAACTGAAGATCGCCATCGTTCCCGTCACCCCGTTCCAGCAGAACTGTTCGATCGTTTGGGACGAGACGACGAAACGCGGCGCGGTGATCGATCCCGGCGGCGACCTGCCCAACATCCTCGCCGCGCTGGAGGAACTGGAAGTCACGCCCGAGAAGATCGTGCTGACCCATGGCCATATCGACCATGCCGGCGGTGCCGCCGAGCTTGCCGAGACGCTGAACGTCCCGATCGAGGGGCCGAACGAGGCCGACAAGTTCCTGCTCGACAATCTTGTCGCCGATGGCGAGCGCACCGGCATTCCCGGCCGCGCGGTCACGCCCGGCCGCTGGCTGAACGAGGGCGACAGCGTCGACATTGCCGGCCTGGCGTTCGAGGTGCTGCAGGTGCCGGGCCACACGCCGGGGCATATCGTGCTGGTGAACAAGGACAATTTCATTGCCATCGTCGGCGACACGCTGTTCCAGCGCTCGGTCGGGCGCAGCGATTTCCCCTATGGCGACGGCGATCTGCTGATCAAGGGCATCAAGGCCAAGCTGCTCACCCTCGGCGACGCCTTCACCATCCTGCCGGGCCACGGTAACGCCTCGAACATCGGCATGGAGAAGGTGACCAACCCGTTCTTGAGAGGCTGATCCCAATAAACGACCTCATCCTGAGGTGCCCGGCAGTAGCCGGGCCTCGAAGGATGCCCGCCCCGGATGACCGTCTTCTGTTTCAGCATCCTTCGAGGCTCGCTGCGCTCGCAGGACGAGGTCGCTCCAGGTCTCTCAGTTGAACCACGCGAAATCGTTACTCGCGTAGCGTCGCCGCATCGCCGACCATTTGCTCCGCGGTTTCGCGGCGGAGCGGTTTCATGGTTCGAATCCAGGCCTTTCTGACGTCATTTGCGCTGGCGCTGCCGTTCGCGCTCGCATTTTCTCCGGGGGCCCACGCCGAGGCCGAGCGCTGCCCCAAAATGGTGGCGGAGGCGCCGCCGCGGCTCATCCCCGCCGCCTTCAAGCCCAGCGCGCTCGATCCGGACCAGGTGGGCCTCACCTATATCGGCCACTCTACCTTCCTGATCGAGACCGCCGGCGGCGTCACCGTGGCGACCGATTACAACGACTTTGTCCGCCCGGACGTCGTGCCGCGCGTCGCCACCATGAACCGCGCGCACTCGACGCATTATTCGCGGGCTCCCGACCCCGGCATCGAACATGTGCTGAAGGGCTGGAGCGAGGATGGCGCGCCGGCCCGCACCGATCTCCAGGTCGGCGATCTCTGGGTCGGCAGCCTGTCGACCAATATCCGCGACTGGCAAGGCGGCACGATCCGGAACGGCAACTCCATCTTCATCTTCCGCGCCGCTGACCTGTGCATCGCCCATCTCGGCCATCTGCACCACACGCTGACCGCCGACGACCTCGCCATACTCGGGCGCATCGATGTGGTGCTGGCCCCCGTCGACGGCAGCTACACGCTCGATGTCGAGGGCATGATGGAGGTGTTGAAGGCTCTGGAATCGCCGCTGGTGATCCCGATGCATTATTTCAACGAGGGCACGCTGGAGCGTTTCCTCGGGGTGCTGGACAGGAGCTACGAGGTGAAACGCAATCCCTCGCCCTCCATCGTGCTCTCACGCGCGAGCCTACCGGTGAAGCCCACCGTGCTGGTGCTACCGGGGCATTGAGGCCCCTGCTCCAGGCATCTGGCGGCTCTCCCTCACAAGGTCGATGCCGGCTCGGTCTCGTTCAGGGGCACGCGGAAGAAGCCGTCCTTGATCTCCTTCTCCTTCGCCAGCACCTCCTCGATCACCTCCGGCGGCACCAGCTTGGGATCGAGCGGCGCGAGGCTCGCGCCGCCCTCGCTCATATAGCTGTAGGGGCCGTAGTCGGCCGCGGTGAAACTGCCGTCGATCACGCGCTGGATCACCCGCTCGATGGTCGGCTCCATGTGCCACAGCGCCGAGGCGATGATCGTGCCGGGGTATTGCGCCGAGGTGTCGATGATGCTCCCAACCGCCTTCACGCCGCGCGCCTTGGCGGCATCGGTCACGCCTGAGCGCTCGGCATAGAGCACGTCCGCCCCCTTATCGATCGCGGCAAAGGCGGCCTCCTTCGCTTTCTCGGGGTCATACCAGCTGTTGATGAAGGCAATGGTGAACTTCACCTGCGGATTGACCGACCGCGCGCCCGCCATGAAGGCCTGCATCAGCCGGTTCGCCTCGGCAATCGGATAGCCGGCGACGAGGCCGATGACGTTCGACCTGGTTGCCCTCCCCGCCACCATGCCGGTGAGATAGGACGGCTCATGGATGAAATCGTCGAACACCGCGAAGTTCGGCTTGGTGGGCCCGAGTGATGAGCCCATCAGAAAGGCGGTCTTCGGATAATCCGCCGCCACCTTGCGCGCCGGCCGCTCGACACCGAACACGTCACCGACGATCAGTTCGGCGCCTTCCTGGGAATAGTGCCGGATCACGCCTTCATAGTCGGTGCTGCCGACATTCTCGGAGAAGATATAGGTGATGTCGCCCCGCGCCTCGGCCGCTTTCAGCGCCTTGTGGATGCGCGATATCCAGGGCTGCGCCAGCGCCAGCGTGTAGATCGCGGCGACCTTGACGGGCTTGGTCTTCGCGGCGAAGGCCGGACCGCCCAGGAAACTTCCCATCGCCGCGAGCGCCAGCGCGCCGCCACCGAGCACGAGCACGTGGCGCCGGTCGATCGCCCCCAACGCAAAGAGCGGCAGCGATCGAGACAGGCCGCGCACCATGTTCGTTTCTCCACACCCGGCAATCGCACGCCATCCGCGGCGCGCATTGCGAATGAAATTCAATGGTGTGGCATCAATCGGTCAGACCGTTCCAAACCGCCATGAGATAGGCACGGATGAAAGACGGCATGGCCTCGCTGAGATCGCCCGGCCCGCGGGCAATGACGACGTCATCGAGCTCCGGCCGCTCCTCTTGCGCGAGGTGCGCGCGGATGCGCTCCGCCAGACCCTCGGCATGGAGCCGCGCAGTGAGGGGCCGCATCAGCGCGATGCGCGCGCCGATGAATACCGCGTGCCAGCCGGGCGCGCCCGTCACGTCAGCCGCGCCGAGGCCGGTCTCCTCGCCGAGCTCACGCATGACGCTGCCGTCGAGATCGACCACCCCGGTGGCGGTGACGTCCTCGGGATCCGGCGTGCCGGCGGCGAAATAGATGCGCCCGGCATTGGCGGTCCAGCCCGCCATGCGCCCCAGCACGAAGCCGCCGTCGGCGCCGCGCAGCGCACCCATGGCGAAAGCGTTGCGCATGGTGGGATCCGGAAAGCCGGTGTCGCGCCACCACATGAAGGAGGCGAAATCGGTCTCCTTATAGGCGCCGCGCATCACCCCGTCGGTGACCTCGTGCCGCGCCAGCAGCAGCACGCGGCCGTTCCACAGGCCGGGTTTCTCGGCCAGCAGGGAAGCGAAATGCGCGTCGATCGCGGGACGATTAGCCTCGGCGAAGGCCCACGGCTCGGCCTCGCGCACCAGCGCAAGCTCCCGGATCGGGCGAACCCGCGCTTCTGCGTCACCGACCATCGGATGTGACAATCATCAAACGTGAATCGTGCCTTCGGAGACGATCACCGCACCGCCACCAATCGTGACGCCGATCAGCGCGCCGTCCGCGACTTCGAGCCCAAGCCGCACCAGGCTGGGACGCCCCATCTCGACGCCCTGCAGGATGTCGAAGGCGTGGAAACCGTCGTCCGGCTTCTCGCCCGCCATCAGCACCGCCGCCAGCGCGGCCGCCGCCGAGCCGGTGGCGGGGTCCTCGTCGATGCCCATATTGGCCGCGAACATGCGAGCGCGCAGATCACTTTCCCCGTCTTCGTCGCGGCAGAACACATAGACCGAATCCGCCGCGCCGCCGAACGTCGCGATCAGGCGGCCGGCGCTCGGGCTGATGCGCGCCAGTGCCGAGCGCGAGGCGAGCGGAATGCAGACGAACGGCACACCGGCCGAGGCCACCACCGGCTTGTAATCGTCGAAGCCGATGTCGGACTTATCGAGGCCGAGCGCCTGGGCGCAGGCTTCAACGGTCATCGGCTCCTCCTCCACGATATCCGGCAGCCGCGGCAGCGCGAAGGTGGCATTACCGAAGCGCGGCCCCTTCACCGTGACATGGCACGGCACCGGGCCGACGCCCTCCTCCAGCACGAAGTCGGTGCTGGTCTGCACCTTGTCGAGCGTGGCGAGGAGCACCGCGGCGCCGACCGTGGGATGGCCGGCGAAGGGCAGCTCGTGATTGATGGTGAAGATGCGCAGCCGCGCGCGGTTGAGCTCGTCCGCGGGCTTCACCACGAACACCGATTCGGACAGGTTGAACTCGCGGGCAATGGCCTGCATCTGGTTGCTGTCGAGCCCTTCCGCATCCAGCACAACCGCCAGCGGATTGCCGGCCAAAGCGCGGTCAGTGAAGACGTCGAGCGTGACGAAGCGGCGGGGGGTCGCGGTGGCCATGGCGGTCAGAGCTTCTCCGGGGTGAAGATACGCGACGGGGATACGAATTCGTCCTGTGCGGCCACCATCAGGATCTCCCGCGAGCCGGCCGCTGCTGTCCGTGCAAGCAAACCATAGGCCGACGACGCTGCCTTGGAGAGCGCCTCGGCAGTGGAATGTGTGGTTTTCCAGTGCACGAAGAACAGGGCGGCGATGGCGTCGCCCGCCCCGTTCACCGAAATGTCGAGCTTCGGCGTGCGCACCCGGTAGCGCCCATCCGGCCCGGAGGCCATCAGGTCGATGGCGTCGGCCGGGGTGTCCTCGGTGTGCAGGCTGGTGACGAGGATGACCCGCGGGCCACTCGCATGCACCTGGTCGCAGGCGGCGATCGCGTCGGTGAGCGTCGTGGTGGTTCGGCCGGAAAGATAATCAAGCTCGAACTGGTTCGGGGTGATGAGATCCGCCGCCGGCACCGCCTTGTCGCGCATGAATTCCGGGATGCCGGGCCGCACGAAGATGCCGCGGCCGACATCGCCGATCACCGGATCGCAGCAATAATGCGCATCGCGGTTCGCCGCCTTCACCCGCCCGACCGTGTCGAGGATGGCATCGCCGATGTCCGCCGCACCCATATAGCCGGAGAGCAGGCCGTCGCAGCGCGGCAGCACGTTGCGATCCTCCATGCCGCCGACCAGCTCGCGGATCAGGTTGGCATCGAACACCTCTCCGCGCCACGCGCCGTAGCCGGTGTGGTTAGAGAACTGCACGGTGTGGATCGCCCACACCTCATGACCGAGCCGCTGGATCGGGAACATGGCGGACGCGTTGCCGACATGGCCGTAGGCGACCCAGGACTGGATTGAGAGGATATTCATGCGCACGCCCCGAGGAGAAACAACGATCCGCGCTTAGCGCGGGCGGTGCAAGGGCTCAAACGAATTTAGCTGAAGCAATTCATGAGACTGCGTTACCGGCGCCACGGTATGGGCGGCGGCAGGCGCCTCCCCTTGCCAGCGCGGCCCGCGCGTGCGAGAGCCGAAGCATGACCGAGATGCTTTCCGCCCTTGCCTTGGCCGAGGCCGTCCGCACCGGACGGCTCTCTCCCGCCGACATCGCCGAGCGCTGCGCCGACGCCATCGCCGCGCGCGAGGACGAGATCGGCGCCTTCGCCGCGATCGACCTCGACGCGCTGCGTGTTGCCGGCCGGGCGCCGGGCCTCACCGAGGGCCGCCTCACCGGTCTGCCGGTCGGCATCAAGGACATCATCGACACCGTCGATTTCCCCACCGCTCGCGGCTCGGCCATCTATGACGGCCACCGGCCGGCGGCGGATGCCGCGATCGTGCGCATGGTGGCGCATGCCGGCGGCCTGATCGCCGGCAAGACCGCGACCACCGAATTCGCCTTCCTGAACCCGACGGTGACCCGCAATCCGCACCATGCCGGGCACACGCCGGGCGGCTCCTCGTCGGGCTCGGCAGCGGCGGTGGCGGCCGGCATGCTGCCGCTCGCGATCGGCACCCAGACCGGCGGCTCGGTGATCCGGCCTGCCTCCTTCTGCGGCGTCGCCGGCTACAAGCCGTCCTACAAGCTCTTGCCGACCATCGGCGTGAAGGCCTTCTCCTGGTCGCTCGACACGGTCGGCCTGTTCGCTGCCCGCGTCGCCGACCTCGCTTTTGCCGCCGGCGCCATCACCGGGCGCGACTTCGACCTGCGCGATGCCGGGCAGCCGCCGCGCCTCGCCTTCGTCACCACTGCCCGGGCCGAGCAGGCGACGCCCGACGCCCACGCCGCGCTGGATCAAGCGGCGCGCGCCGCCGAGCGCCACGGCGCTCATGTGGTCGGCCTGCAGCTGCCGCTCGAGGTGGAGGCGGCGGACGCCGCCCACAACATCATCCAGTCCTATGAGGTGGCGCTGGCGCTCGCCGACGAATATGACCGCCACCGCGACCGCCTCTCGCCGGTGCTGCGCGACTATCTCGAGGCCGCCCGCGGCGTCTCGCCCGAGCATTATGACGAGGCTCGCCGCACCGCGCGGCGCGCCCGGCATGCCGCCGCCGACGCCTTCGCCGATTTCGATGCCGTGCTCACCTTCTCGGCAGCCGGCGAGGCGCCGGAGGGACTGACGACGACCGGCTCGCCGATCTTCAACCGGCTCTGGACCCTGCTCGGCGCACCCTGCGTGAACGTCGCCGGCCTGCGTGGCGGCAAAGGCCTGCCGGTCGGCGTGCAGGTGGTCGGCCGCTTCGGCCGCGACAAGGCGGCGCTCAACATCGCCCGCTTCCTGGAGCGCGCCATCGCCGCAGATTGAGGCGCGCGCCCTGCCCGCGCCTACTCCGCCGCGACCGCCCGAAGCGCCGCCGGATCATAGTTCAGCACCGGCGCGAGCCAGCGCTCGGCTTCTTCCACGCTCATGCCCTTGCGCCGGGCATAATCCTCGACCTGGTCGCGCTCGATCCGTCCGACACCGAAATAGGCGGCGTCCGGATGGGAGAAATAGAGCCCCGACACCGAGGCGCCCGGCCACATGGCGAAGCTCTCGGTGAGCTCGACCCCAGTCTGCGCGGTAGCGTCCAGCAGCTTGAAGAGGGTAGCCTTTTCGGTGTGGTCGGGCTGCGCCGGGTAGCCCGGAGCGGGGCGGATGCCGCGATAGGCCTCCTCGATCAGATTTTGATTATCAAGCGCTTCATCCGGCGCATAAGCCCAGAATTCCTTGCGCACCCGCTCGTGCATCCGCTCGGCAAAGGCTTCCGCCAGACGGTCCGCCAATGCCTTGAGAAGGATCGCCGAATAATCGTCCTGCGCCGCCTTGAACGCCTCCGAGCGTTCATGCTCGCCGAAGCCGGTGGAGACGCAGAAGCCGCCGATGTAGTCGGCAAGACCCGTATCCGCCGGGGCGACGAAATCGCTCAGGGCATAGCTGGCCCGGCCCGCGCTCTTCGCCATTTGCTGGCGCAGCGTGTGCAGCGTTGCGAGCCCGCCGCCCTTCGCGGCATCGCGATGGAGCACGATGTCGTCGCCGACGCTGTTCGCCGGCCAGAAGCCGACCACGGCGCGCGCGGTGAGCCACTTCTCGGTGACGATGCGATCCAACATGCGCCGCGCATCTTCATAGAGCGCCCGTGCGGCGACGCCGACCTTCGGGTCGTCGAGGATCGCCGGGAACCTGCCGACCAGCTCCCAGGACTGGAAGAACGGCGTCCAGTCGATATAGGGCACCAACTCGGCGAGGTCGTAGGCCTCGAACGCCCGCGTGCCGGTGAAGGTCGGCACCGGCGGTGTGTAGCCGGCAAAGTCCGCCTTGAAGCCGTTCGCCCGCGCGTCCTCGAGCTTGATCCGCGTCTTGTTGCGGTCGGCCTTGGCGTGGTTCTCCGCGACCTTGGCGTATTCCGCGCGGATGTTCGCGACATAGTCCGGTCGGGTATTGTCGTTGAGCAGGCTGGAGACCACGCCCACCGCACGGCTGGCATCGGTCACATAGACCGCCTGCCCGCGCACATATTGCGGGGCGATCTTCACCGCGGTGTGGACGCGCGAAGTCGTCGCGCCGCCGATCAGCAGCGGCACGGCAAAGCCTTCGCGCTCCATCTCGGAGGCGACGTGCACCATCTCCTCGAGCGAGGGCGTGATGAGGCCGGAGAGGCCGATCACGTCCACCTTTTCGGTGCGCGCCACTTCGAGGATCTTCGCCGTCGGCACCATGACGCCGAGATCGATCACCTCGTAATTGTTGCACTGGAGCACGACGCCGACGATGTTCTTGCCGATGTCGTGGACATCGCCCTTCACGGTGGCCATCAGCACCTTGCCGGCGGTGGAGGCCTCGGTCAGGCCCTGCTCCTGCTTCTCCAGCTCCATGAAGGGCATGAGATAGGCCACCGCCTGCTTCATCACCCGGGCCGACTTCACCACTTGCGGCAGGAACATCTTGCCGGCGCCGAACAGGTCGCCGACGACATTCATGCCGGCCATCAGCGGGCCTTCGATGACGTGCAGCGGCCGGGCGACGGACTGGCGCGCCTCCTCGGTATCGACCTCGACGAAATCGGTGATGCCATTGACCAGGGCATGCTCCAGCCGCTTCTCCACCGGCCATGAGCGCCAGGCAAGATCGGCTTCTCGTCTCTCCTTGCCGCCGCCCCTGAAACGTTCGGCCAGCGCCAGCAGGCGCTCGGTCGCGTCGTCGCGCCGGTTCAGCACCACGTCCTCGCAGGCCTCGCGCAGCTCCGGTTCGATCTCGCTATAGAGCGCGAGCTGGCCGGCATTGACGATGCCCATGTCCATGCCGGCGGCGATGGCGTGATAGAGGAACACCGCGTGCATCGCCTCGCGCACCGGCTCGTTGCCGCGGAACGAGAAGGAGAGGTTCGACACGCCGCCGGAGATGTGCGCGTGCGGCAATTGCTGGCGGATCGCGCGGGTCGCCTCGACGAAGGCGACGCCATAGCCGGAATGCTCCTCGATGCCGGTCGCCACCGCGAAGATGTTCGGATCGAAGATGATGTCCTCGGGCGGAAAGCCGACCTCCTCGGTGAGGATGCGGTAGGCCCGCGCGCAGATGTTCACCTTGCGCTCATAGGTGTCGGCCTGCCCGGTCTCGTCGAACGCCATGACGACGACAGCCGCGCCATAGGCCCGCACCAGCCGTGCATGGTGCCGGAACGCCTCCTCGCCTTCCTTCAGCGAGATCGAGTTCACGATACCCTTGCCCTGGATGCACTTCAGGCCGGCCTCGATGACGCTCCATTTGGACGAATCGACCATCACCGGCACCCGGGCGATGTCCGGCTCGGCGGCGAGCAGGTTCAGGAAGGTCACCATGGCCTTCTCGGAATCGAGCAGGCCCTCGTCCATATTGATGTCGATGACCTGCGCGCCGTTCTCCACCTGGTCGCGGGCCACCGCGAGCGCCGCCGCATAGTCGCCATTGGTGATGAGCTTGCGGAAGCGCGCCGAGCCGGTGACGTTGGTGCGCTCGCCGACATTGACGAACGGGATCTGCGGCGTCAGCTCGAACGGCTCGAGGCCCGACAGTCGCAGCCGTGGCTCGACTTCGACGACCGCGCGCGGACGGTGCGGCGCGACGGCCTCGGCCAGCGCGCGGATATGGTCCGGCGTGGTGCCGCAGCAGCCGCCGACGACGTTCACCAGGCCGGACGCCGCGAACTCGCCGACCAGCTTCGCCATCGCCTCCGGGCTCTCGTCATAGAGCCCGAACTCGTTCGGCAGGCCGGCATTGGGATAGGCGCAGATCAGTGTGTCGGCGATGCGCGACAAATCATCGATATGGGCACGCATCTCCTTGGCGCCGAGCGCGCAGTTCAGCCCGATGGAGAAGGGCTGCGCGTGCCGCAGCGAATTCCAGAACGCCTCCGGGGTCTGGCCGGACAGGGTGCGGCCGGAGAGGTCGGTGATGGTGCCGGAGATCATCACCGGCACGCGGATGCCGCGCTCTTCGAACAGCCGCTCGATGGCGAACACCGCCGCCTTGGCATTCAGCGTGTCGAAGATGGTCTCGATCAGCAATATATCGGCGCCGCCGTCGAGTAGCGCGCCGGCCTGCTCGCCATAGGCGGTGGCGAGCTCGTCGAACGAGGTGGCGCGGAAGCCGGGATCGTTGACGTCCGGCGAGATCGAGGCGGTGCGGTTGGTCGGCCCGATGGCGCCGGCGACGAAGCGGCGGCGGCCGTCCTTCGCCTCGGCGAGCTTGGCGGCCTCCTTGGCGAGCTTCGCCCCTTCGAAATTGATCTCGTAGACCAGGCTCTCCATGCCGTAATCGGCCATGGCGATGGTGGTGCCGGAGAAGGTGTTGGTCTCGACGATGTCAGCGCCGGCGAGGAAGTAAGCAAGATGGATGTCCCGCACCGCCTCCGGCCGGGTGATGTTCAAGAGGTCGTTATTGCCGCGCACGTCGCGGTTCCACGCCTTGAACCGCTCGCCGCGATAGCCGGCCTCGTCCAGCTTGAGCTGCTGGATCATCGTGCCCATGGCACCGTCGAGCACGAGAATGCGCTCGGAAGCGGCGGCCTTGAGGGCTGCGAGGGTGTCGTTTGCTATCGTCTCGGACATGACTGAACCAATCTGACTGCGAAGACCCTATATGGGCTCCGCGAACGCGTTATTTCACGCCGCCGCCTGCCCCTCGCCCGATACCGTCTGCGGCGGGCGCAGGCCCAGCAGGTGGCAGATCGCATAGACGAGGTCGGCGCGGTTCAGCGTGTAGAAATGAAACTCGGTCACGCCGTGATCGACGAGATCGAACACCTGCTCGGCCGCGACCGCGGCGGCGATCAGCTTGCGGGTCTCCGGATCGTTGTCCAATCCCTCGAAGCGCCCGGCGAGCCAGGCCGGCATATAGGTGCCGGTCTTCTCGGCAAAATTATTCGCCTGCTTGAAGTTGCTCACAGGCAATATGCCCGGCACCACCGGCACGTCGATGCCGCGGGCGCGCACCTTGTCGAGAAAGCGGAAATAAAGGTCATTGTCGAAGAAGCACTGGGTGATGGCACGGCTGGCGCCGGCATCGACCTTGGCTTCCAATATGTCGAGGTCGGCATCGAAGGACGGGCTCTCCGGATGCTTCTCCGGATAGGCCGAGACCGACACTTCGAAATTGGCGATGCGTCGCACCCCGGCGACCAGATCGGCCGAGGTCGCATAGCCTTGCGCGTGCGGCTCATAGGCGTGCCCGACGCCGCCCGGCGGATCGCCCCGCAGCGCCACGATGTGGCGCACGCCGGCATCCCAATAGCCGCGGACGACCTCGTCGACCTCGGCCTTCGCCGCGGCGACGCAGGTGAGGTGCGCAGCCGGCGCGAGGCGGGTCTCCTTGATGATGCGCTCCACCGTGGCGTGGGTGCGCTCGCGGGTCGAGCCCCCGGCGCCATAGGTGACCGAGACGAATTTTGGCGCCAGCGGTTCGAGGCGGGTGATGGAGCTCCACAGCGTCGCCTCCATCTCCTCGGTCTTCGGCGGGAAGAACTCAAAGGAGACCGAAATGGGCCGCCCACCGGTGCGCCGGCTGCGGCGCTCGACATCGGACGACATCAGGCGACCTCCTTATTGTGTTGGGCATTCGCCAGCGCGATGCGCGGATCGCGGGCGAGCCAGAGCGAAACCGTGAGCTTGCCGTCGGCTTGGGGCGCCAGCAGGCGGTGCGAGAGCGGATCGAGGCCCGCCTGCGCCAGCCAGCTCTCCATGATCTCGGGCGCGAAGCCGAGCCGGCGATGGGCGTGCGCCTCGCGCAGGAATTCAAGGTCATGCGGGGCGAAGTCGATCACCAGCAAGCGCCCGCCGGGGCGTAGCACCCGCGCCGCTTCCTTCAGCGCCCGCGGCGCGTCCTCGAGGAAATGCAGCACCTGATGGACGACCACCACGTCGAACGTATCGCGCGGCAAGGCGAGGCTGTAGATGTCGCCCTGGCGCACCGTGCAGTTCCTCGCCCCTGCCCGCTCCAGATTGGCCCGCGCGACCGCGAGCATGTCGGCGGACAAATCGATGCCGACGCCGCGCTCGATCTGCCGGGCGAACAGCTCAAGTATCCGCCCGGTTCCGGTCCCGAGATCGAGCAGGCTGCCGATGCGCACACCGTCCAGCGCCTCGCGGATTGCCGCTTCCACCTGGTCCTCGGGCACATGCAGGCGGCGGATCGCATCCCACTCATGGGCATGGGTGCGGAAATAGGCTTGCGCGCTCTCGGCCCGGGCCGTCCGTACCGCGTCGAGCCGCTCGCGGTCGCGCAGCAGCACGTCGTCGTCCGGCGCCATCATCTCCAGCAGCGCGTCGGTCACCGCGGCGCCCGGGGTATCGGTGGCGCGCCGATAGAACACCCAGCTCGCCTCGCGGAACCGCTCGACCAGCCCGGCTTCCGCCAGCAATTTGAGATGGCGGGAAATCCTGGGCTGCGACTGGCCGAGAATATCGGTAAGCTCCGACACCGTCAGTTCGCCCTCGCCCATCAAGGCCAGCAGGCGCAGCCGCGTATCCTCGCCGGCCGCCTTGAGGCCATCGAGCAGGAGCGCGAAACTGAGCGGCGGAGCCGACACGGCGGACAACCTTTCAAAGCAGATATAAAGATATCTTTATGTCTGAATTCGATACGGCGCAAGGGTTAACCCTGCCCGTTCGACTAGATCAGCGAGAGCGACACGTGAGCGACAGGAACGACAGCGGCGCGACCTTGCCCTTCCCGGAATTCGGCATCCGCCCCGGCGAAGTCGCCGGCGAGTTGCCGGCCGCGTTCGACGCCGGCCTCTATTATATAGGCCGCATCCGCACGCCCTGGACGCGCCGTGCCGACTGCCCGAAGAACGCGCGCGAATCAGACGCGCTCTGCACCGTCGAGCTCGCCCCCGCGTTCCACCCGGCGCTGGAGGGGCTGGCCGGCACCACCCATGTCTGGCTGCTCTATTTCATGGACCGTGCGCCACGCGACCTCCTGGTGCAGGTGCCGCGCACCTATGGCGAAGGCCGCGGCACCTTTGCCCTGCGCAGCCCCGCACGGCCCAATCCGATCGCCATCAGCGCCGCCGAACTCGTTGCCTTCGAAGGCGGAAATCTTGTCGTTCGTGGGCTCGATTGCCTCGATGGCACGCCGCTCATCGACATCAAGCCGTACTTCGCCTCGACCGACTCGATCCCGGACGCCGTGGTCGGCTGGCATGCGGCGCGGGGCGAGGCTGACTCCGACGCTACCTGAATACAGTGTTGCAGCAATGCATCGGCAACGTTTCTTACGCATGTCTGACAGCAGCATGACACATACTGGCCTTGGTCGGTCTTGAACCCGCCTTCTTCCTGCGTCATCTCGTGCACTCAATCTATTCCGGCAAATCAACACAGGCATGATGATGGCCGTTCGCCTTGGTATCGCTCCCGTCGCCGCTTTTGCCATTCTGGCGTCCATCGGCACTGCCGGCGCGCAATATTACCCCCCCGATGAGACCAATCAGACCTACGCCCCGCCGGGCACGGCGCAGGTTCCGACTGCGTATGATCCCTATGGCGGTCAGGCCGGCGGCAACGGGTATGGCGCACCGGCCAACGGCACCTATGCCCCGCCGCCGGGCGTGCGCGACCCCTATGCCCAGCAGCAGCCTGCCCCGCAACCGGGTTATGGCGCTCAGCCGGGCTATGGCGCTCAGCCGGGCTATGGCGCTCAGCCGGGCTATGGCGCTCAGCCGGGCTATGGCGCTCAGCCGGGCTATGCGCAGCAGCCGGCCCAGGCCGAACCGCCGGTCGCCGCCATTCCGGCGCCGAACAATCCCTATGCTGCGCCGGGTGCACAGCCCCAGCCGCAGGCCGGCTATCCCACCGGCGCCTATCCCGCCCAGCCGCAGGCTGGCTATGGGCAGGCAGGCCAGCAACCGGCGGCAGGCTACGGCCAGGCAGGTCAGCAAGCCGGCCAGCAGGCGGGCTATCCTCCGGGAGCCTATTCCGGCCAGCCGCCGGCCGGCATGGCCTCGCCCTATGGCAACGCAGCGCAGGGCTATCCCCAGCAACAGGGCGGCGGCTACCAGCAGCAGCAGGCGGCCTATCCGGCGCAGCAGCAGCCGGCCGTGAACGGCGCGGTGCCGCCCGGCGCCGTCGGCGGCAGCAGCGAGGCGCAGGGAGCCAATGGTTCGAGCGTCGCCATGCTGCCCCCCGAGGACCAGCCCGAGACCGGCCCGGTCAAGGAACTACCGGCGAACCTGAAGCGCCAGGTGGTCGACTATCAAACCAAGGAAGCGCCCGGCACAATCATCATCGATACGCCGAACACCTACCTCTATTACGTGCAGGGCGGCGGCAAGGCCGAGCGTTACGGCATCGGCGTCGGCCGCGAAGGCTTCACCTGGTCGGGCTCGCAGAAGATCAGCCGCAAGGCGGAATGGCCGGATTGGCGTCCGCCGGCGGAGATGATCGATCGCCAGCCCTATCTGCCGCGCTTCATGGCCGGCGGGCCGGGCAACCCGATGGGCGCGCGCGCGCTCTATCTCGGCGGCACGATCTACCGCATCCACGGCACCAACCAGCCGTCCACCATCGGCCAGTTCATGTCCTCGGGCTGTATCCGCATGCTCAACGAAGACGTCGAGAACCTGTTCGACAAGGTGAAGGTCGGCACCAAGGTCGTGGTGCTGCCGGGCGATCCGCCGAAGACCGCGTCGAATGCCTCCGCCTCGGCTCCGAACGCGTCGGTGGTCCCGGCCAGCGCTCCCGCGGTGTCGGTGCGCTGACGCCGATCCGCACGCCCTCAAGCTCGACGATCATCCCCGGCCCTCGCGCCGGGGGTTTTCGTTTGTGAGGTGCTTTGCTTGAGCATCCTTCGAGGCTCGACTTTGCCGGGCACCCCCAATTGCTAAGTATGACGTTGTGCTTTTGAGAACCACGTCATCCTGAGGTGCGAGCGCAGCGAGCCTCGAAGGATGCTGAGGCAAAACGCCGGATCGCCCGCCACCCGCCTGATCATCCCCGCCACAAATGCTGCGCCGGCACCCGCACCTCGATCTCGCCGGAGGTGAGTTCGCCCGCGCGCTCCACCCAGGCGACGAGCCCGCGCAGGCCCCTCGCCACTTGCGGGAACAGGACGTCCAGCCCCTCGCGGTCCGGATAATGGGCGCCGATCGCCGCCCCAGCATGGCGGCACGGCCCGTTCTCGCCCTCGATGGCGAGTGCCGCGCCGCTTGGGAAATGCAGCCGCGTGCCCGGCGGCAGGCGGGTGAGCCGCGTCACCCCCTCGATCAGCAGATTGGCGCCGATCCATTCCGGCCGCACCTCGGGTAGGTCCATGCGCCGGGCGATTTCCGCGAGTTCGTCCGGTGCCACGAGCGAGAGCTGCCGCGCATTGCGGATCGGCGCGCCGCGCGGATACCATGGCACCCGCGAGCAGGCCGGCCGTGCATGGCCGCGATGGCGATCGCCGGCCACGCCGTCGAGCTCGACCGTGATGCGCTCGACCTCGCGGGTGATGAAGCCGTCGCCATCGGCGATCAGCAACTGCGTCGCCCGCGCCGTAAAGCGCCGCCCCGGAATATCGGGCACCGAGGCGACGAAGGCATCGGCCGCGAACAGGTCAGCCGTCTCGCTCATCTGGGATTCTCCGCATATTGGTCGGACGCAGCCCACCTATAGCCTTGCGGCCTTGCGTTGTAACATTGCGCCGCGTCCACAGACGCCGAATCGACCGGAACGCCCGGCACGCCAGAATCGTTCTTGCACCGTCGGCGCCGGCAAGGGGGTTTGGCCATGTCTCATACGTCGGAGTCTCTCACGCCTACGCCGGCCGGCAGCATTGCCGGTCATCTGTCCGCGATGCGCGCCAAATGGGGCTGGTTCGTTGCCCTCGGCGTGCTGATGCTGGTCGCGGGCCTCATCGCGCTCGGCAATCTGGTGCTCGGCACCGTCGCCTCCGTGTTCTATGTCGGCGCCATGATGGCGGTCGCCGGGGTCGGCGAGATCTTCCACGCCTTCCAGGTGAAGGGCTGGGGCGCATTCTTCTTCTGGCTGCTGTCCGGCCTGCTCTATCTCGCCGCCGGCATCATCGCCTTCATGAACCCGCTACTCGCCGCCGGCGTGCTCACCCTGCTGCTCGGCATATCGCTCATCGTCTCGGCCGTGTTCCGCGGCGTTGCCGCGTGGCACGCCCGCCCGCACGCCGGCTGGGGCTGGCTCGAGGCGTCGGCGATCATAACTTTGCTGCTCGGCATCATAATCTTGATCGGATGGCCGGTGAACTCGCTGTGGATTCTCGGCATGTTCCTCGGTATCGACCTGATCTTCAGCGGTGTCGCCGTGCTCATGCTCGGAATGCGCCTGAAGAAATGAGGTAGGTTTGGACGCCCGTACGCCCAAGGATACGACGCTGGGAACGGGACTGGCAGGGCGGGCGGCACGCAATGCGCCGGCCGAGACGGGCACAGTTCCAGCACCTGCCCTTGGGGAACAATCTACCCTTGGGAAACGCGCCGCGTCCGAAGCCGACGCGGCGACGATCCCGTCCGGGCGGGACCTCAGGCTCGATCTGTTCCGTGGCCTCGCGCTGTGGTTCATCTTCCTGAACCACATCCCGAACAATGCGCTGAACTGGATCACCACCCGCAATTTCGGCTTCTCGGATGCCACCGAGATCTTCGTCTTCATCTCCGGCTACACCGCCGCCATGGTCTATGGCCGGCAGATGGAGACACGCGGCATCGTGGTCACCTTCGCGCGCATCTGGCGCCGCTCCTGGCAGCTCTATGTCGCCTTCATCTTCCTGTTCGTCGTCTATCTCGCCGAGATCTCATACGTCATCGGCCGGTTCTCCAATCCGCTCTATGCGGAGGAGATGGGCGCGCTGCAATTCCTCTCCGAACCCGACGTCGCCCTCGTCCAGGCGCTGCTCCTGAAGTTCCGCCCGGCAAACATGGACGTGCTGCCGCTCTATATCGTGCTGCTCGCCAGCTTCCCGCCGGTGCTGTGGGCGCTGCGCCGCTGGCCGGACGCGACACTCGCCCTCTCCTTCGCCGTCTATGTCGGCGCCGGGCTGTTCGGCTGGAACCTGCCGGCCTATCCGGACGACAAGATGTGGTTCTTCAATCCCTTCGCCTGGCAGTTCCTGTTCGTCCTCGGCGGCTGGTGCGGCGTCGGCGGTTCGGATCGGCTGACCGGCCTGGTGCATTCGCGCCTCGTAGTGGGCGCGGCGGCGCTCTATCTCCTCGTCTCGCTGCTGGTGGTGGTCAGTTGGTGGTGGCACCCGCTCGATGGCCTCGTGCCGGAGGCGATCGGCCTCATCATCTATCCGATCAGCAAGACCGATCTCGCGCCGGTCCGCCTCGTCCACTTCCTCGCTCTGGCGATCGTGGTGGTGCGGCTGGTGCCGGAGAACCTCGCAATGCTGCGCGCGCCGCTGCTGCGGCCGATGATCCTGTGCGGCCAGCATTCGCTGGAGGTGTTCTGTTTCGGCGTGTTCCTTTCTTTTGCCGCACATTTCGTGCTCAACGAGATCGTCGGCACGGTTTACATGCAGCTTGCGCTGAGCCTCGCCGGCATAACCCTGATGGTTGCCCTTTCAGTCCTGTTGTCGTGGTATTCTCGCGCGGAGCGCGGGCTGGCCGCGCGGAAGAACCTATGATGCGGTGCGCTTCGCGAGTGGTTCGGATCATCGGCCTGAGCGTGATGGCGGCGCTTATTGCGGCGAGCCCCACGCTTGCGCGCGCGGCGGAGACGGTCGCCTGCACCGCCCCCTCCGAATTGACCCGCGCCGGATTCAGCCTGCCGCTGCTGGCAAAATCGCTGAAGGAAAAGACGCCGACCACGATCCTGGTGCTGAACAGCACCGCCTCCGTGGCGAAGAAGCGGGCGGGCGAAGCCGGTGCCGAGGCGGTGCCCCGCAGCTTCCCGAGCTTCATCGAGGAGACCCTGAAGGCGCGCTACCCCGATGGCGGGATCAAGGTGATCACCCGCAACGAACCCCGTCGCACCGCCGCCGCCGTCGCCGCCGCGCTGCCCAAGCTGCTCCACGAGGTGAAGCCGGCGCTGCTGATTTGGCAGACCGGCATCTATGACGCGATCTATGGCGCCGATGCGGGCGACTTCTCCGACGCGGTCACCCTCGGCATCGACGAGGCGCACGCCCGTGGGGCCGACATCATCATGGTCGGCCCGCAATTCAGCCCGCGCACCGACTTCGCCTTCGAGGTCGCGCCCTATAATGCGACGCTGCGCTGGGCGGCGCGGGCGGCCGGCGTGCCGTTCTTCGACCGTTACGCCCTGATGCGCTTCTGGGACGAGGATCGCATCTTCGATCTCGACGCCGTGCGTCCCGAGCCGTCGCTCTACGAGAATGTCCATCGCTGCATCGGCCGGCTGCTGATCCAGATGATCGGCGACGGCGTCGACACCAAGACCGTCGGATCCCGCTGAAGATGAACGCTGCCAAATTCGCCGCCAGGACCCTGCCCCTTGCCGGCCTCGCCCTCTTGTTGGCCACAGCCGCCGCGCCCGCTGCCCCGCCCATGCCCGCCGCCTGCCCATCGAGCCCGGCACTGACCCGGCTCGATGCGCCGCTGCCGCGCCTCGCCTTGAAGCTCGCCTCATACGACCCGGTGGTGATCGTCGCTATCGGCTCGTCCTCGACCGCCGGCGCCGGCGCCAGCGCTGCCGACTTCTCCTATCCGGCGCGCCTGCAGTTCGCACTGCGCCAGCGCTTTCCCGGCCGTACGATCAAGGTGATCAATCGCGGCATCAACGGCCAGGACGGGCCGGAAATGCTCGCCCGTTTCGACGCCGACGTCGCCGTCCTGCAACCGACGCTGGTGATCTGGCAGAGTGGCGTCAATGCGCTGTTCCGCGACAACGGGCTCGCCACCGCCGGCGGCGTGGTGCGCGAGGCGATCAGGCGGACCCGCGCGCTCGGCGCCGACTTCCTGATGATCGACCCGCAATATGCCCCGCGCGTGGTCGCCGATGCCGACACCAAGCCGATGGTCAGCCTGCTCAACGAGATCGCGGCGGAGGAGAAGGTGCCGATCTTCCACCGCTTCGCCATGATGCAGGACTGGCACGTGCGCGGCGGCGTGCCGTTCGAGCGCTTCCTGTGGAAGGATAATTTCCACATGAACGATTGGAGCTATGACTGCCTCGGCCGCGACCTCGCCCAGGCGATCGCAGCGAATATCGCTGGCTCGAACCGCTCGGCGGAGGCGCTGCCGGAGGCGAAGGGGAAGATCGGAACCGCGGGCGCGGTCCCAGCCAGCCCCCTGCCTTCAACGACCACCGTTCCCGCCGGTGGCGCGACGCTGGCGAACTGAGGCTCTGGCTCCCTCTCCCCAAGGGGAAGAGGGTTGGGGTGCGGGGGACTGCGCGCCAAGACTCCCCCTCACCCGCCGCTTCGCGGCGACCTCTCCCAATGGGGAGAGGTTTGACATCGCTACCCGTTCTCGTTCACCACCGCGATCGCGATGCCGTCATAGCCCTTCGAGCCGACCGTCTGGATCGCGGTCGCCGTCACCCGCGGCTCGCCGGCCAGCATGTCGAAGAAGCTGCGCACGCCCTCGACGCGCGGGTCGTCATTGGCCGGATCGATCACGGCACCGTCGCGCACCACATTGTCGCCGATGATCAGGCTGCCGGGCCGCGTCAGCTGCAACGCCCAGCCGAGATAATGCGGATAACTCTGCTTGTCGGCATCGATGAAGACGAGGTCGAACGGCGGTTCCCCCTCCTCCACCAGCTTCGCCAGCGTCTCGCGGCCGGGACCGAGCCGCACCTCGACCCTGTCGGAGAGACCGGCCTGCGCGATATTGGCCCTCGCCACTTCGGCGTGCCGCGGCTCGGCTTCGAGGGTGACCAGCCGGCCGTCCGGCGGCAGCGCCCTGGCGAGCCAGATGGTGGAGTAGCCGCCCAGCGTGCCGATCTCCAATATGCGCGTCGCGCCGCGCGCCATGGCCAGGATCATCAGCAGCTTGCCCTGGTTGGGCGCGACATTGATGGCCGGCAGGCCGGCGGCGTCGCTCGCCTCCAGCGCACGATCGAGCGCGGCGTCCGGCGGCACCAGGTGATCGGTGATGTAGCGGTCGACGGCATTCCACAGACGCTGGTCCATCATTCGCCGTCCCGGTCGGAGAAAGCATCGCCGAAGCGCTTGGTCACCGCCTCGCGCGCCTTCTCGACGCGGCGCTCGTAATGCTCCGCCGGCTCGCCGAGCACGCTCTCGAGGCCGGCGAGCAGCGCCCAGAGCGCGGGCACCTCGGCCTCGTCCTCGATGAAATCGATGAGCGCTTCCCCATCGCCGTCATCGACGGTGCGCGACAGGAATTCGAACAGCACCAGCGCGACGTCGCGATCGATGTGAAGATTGACGTCCTCGGGGGGTGTTCCGACGGTCTTCCGCTCGACCATGTGTCACTCCTGTGCTGAGCGGTGGCTCCGACCCAGCATATAGCCGCCGGCGCCATCCGCTGTCCCCAATTCCATCGCGCCGACAGGTGTCGCCTTCATCACGACGTCACCTGCCGCCGCCCCACTTGCTTTCCCCGCCCGCTCGTGATGGCTGGGGCGCGGAGAATGGAGACCTTGATGCCGGCAGCGGACGATCTGAGGACGGTGCGCGATTTCGTGCGCCTTGCGGTGAGCCGCTTCAGCGAAGCCGGCATCGTGTTCGGCCACGGCACCAACACCGCGCTCGACGAGGCCGCCTTCATGGTGCTGGAGAGCCTGCATCTGCCGGTCGACGAACTCGAGCCGTGGCTCGATGCGCGCCTCACCCGCGAGGAGCGGGGCCGCCTCGCCAACCTCATCGAGCAGCGCGTGACCACGCGCCGTCCGGCCGCGTATCTCCTCGGCCGCACCTACATTCGCGGCGTGCCGTTCCGCAGCGACGAGCGTGCCATCGTGCCGCGCTCCTATCTCGGCGAGTTGCTCGCCGGCGACCTGTTCGGCGGCGAGGGCTTCACGCTGGTCGAGGACCCGGAGCGCGTCGAGCGCGTGCTGGATCTCTGCACCGGCTCAGGCTGCCTCGCCATCCTCGCGGCCATGATCTTCCCTAATTCCAGGGTCGACGCCGTGGACCTCTCCGAGGACGCGCTGGCGCTCGCGGACGAGAACGTCGCCGACCACGATCTGGTCGACCGCATCGAATTGCTGCAGGGCGACCTGTTCGCGCCGCTCAAGGGCCGGCGCTACGATCTCATCGTCACCAACCCGCCTTATGTCGATGCCGAGGCGATGGAGGCATTGCCGGCCGAGTATCGGCACGAGCCGACCCTCGCCTTCGCCGGCGGACCGGACGGGCTCGACATCGTGCGGCGCATATTGGCCGCAGCACCGGCGCACCTGAACCCGGGCGGCGGCCTGATCTGCGAGATCGGCACCGGCCGCGAGATACTGGATGCCGAGTATCCGCACCTGCCCTTCCTCTGGCTCGACACCGAGGAGAGCGAGGGCGAGGTGTTTTGGCTCTCGGCGCGGGATCTTGGGGTGGTCTAGCTGCCTCTCCGGGCGCAGCGAGCATGGTTCAGCCGATCGGCTTGGCGCCGAGGCCGCGTAGCGCGAAGGCGATGACCTGCTCAATGTCGGGCCTGCCATGGTCCGCGCTCAGCGCCATCATGGTCGGGTGCATGAAACATACCATCATGGCCTTCACGCAGGCCGCGCCGGTCGTCGCGTCCTCGACGCTGAAATCGCCTGAAGTCCGGCCATCCTCGACGATCCGCGCGATCTTCTCCTGGACGCGGTCGGCATAGCGGAGGCAGACGCTCCAGTTCTCCACCATGGCGTCCTCGACCATGTCGTTCACGCGGCGGTTGGTCATGAAGCGCTCGTCGCTGAGCCGAGCGAGCGTCCGCAGGAAGTCGGCAAGACGTTCCGCAGGGCGCGCCTTGGACGCCACGATCGACCCCAGCTCATCCACGATGCCGTCGAGCAGAAGCTCCGCGACGCCCTCATTGATCGACTTCTTGCTGTCGAAGAAGCGGTAGACGTTCGCGGGGCTCATGCCGAGTTCGGCCGCAATATCGGCGACCGTGGTCTTTCGATAGCCGATCGTGGTGAACAGCCTTTGGGCGGCCGCGAGGATCTCGCGATGACTTTCCGAGCCGTCCTGACGGCGGCTGGCGTTGTGGGTTTGTGCGGTCATTCGAACCGGGGAACTGGAGAAGGGTCCCATCTAGGCTACTCCGAAACGCTTGCAAGGGACATGCCCGACATACGCCCGTCACCCGACCGCGACGGGATGCGGACCGGACGGCACAGCCTCGTACGCGGGCTCCATCGCTGCGCCGCGCTCGTCAAGCGACTTGCGGAACCACAGCGCGTAGAGCGCGGGTAGGAACAGGATGGTGAGGAAGGTCGCGACGAACAGACCACCCATGATGGTGACCGCCATCGGGCTCCAGAAGGCGCTGGAGGAGAGCGGGATCATGCCGAGAATGGCGGCCAGGGCGGTCAGTACCACCGGCCGCGCCCGCCTGACGGTCGCCTCGACGATGGCCTCGCCGCGCGTGTGCGAGCCGGAAGCGACATCGCTCTCGATCTGGTCCACCAGGATCAACGTATTGCGCATGATCATCCCGGCAAGCGCGATCAGCCCGAGCAGTGCGACGAAGCCGAACGGCTTGTGCGCGAGCAGGAGGCCAATTGAGGTCCCGATCAGGCCAAGCGGCGCTGTCAGGAAGACGAGCGCGAGTCGCGAGAAGCTCTGCAACTGGACCATCAGCAGCGTCAGCATCGCCAGCAACATGATGGGGAAGAGGACGAAGAGCGCGGCGTTCGCCTTTTCCGATTCCTCGACCGCGCCGCCGGTCTCGATCCGGTAGCCCGGCTCCAGGCTGTCCTTGATCGGCTGCAGCAGGGGCAGGATCCGGGCCGTCACATCGGGGGGCTGGACGCCGTCGGTCACGTCGGCCCGCACGGTGATGGCAGTATCGCGGTTGCGCCGCCACAGGATCGGATCCTCGTGCACATAGTCGAGCCGTGCGACCTGCTCCAGCGGCACGGCGACACCGTTGCGCGCGACGATGGTGAGGTCGCCGATATGGCCGAGGTCGAGCCGTTCGTCCTTGACCGCGCGGGCCACCACGCCGACCTGCTCGATCCCTTCCCGAACGGTGGTGACGGTGAGGCCCGATACCAGCGTCTGCAAGGTCTGCGAGACATCCTGCACGTTCAGCCCGAGAGCGCGGGCGCGCTCCTGGTCGACCACCAGCCTCACGGAAGGCGACATATCGTTCCAGTCGAGATGCGGATCGACCGCGTTGGGATTCGTGCGCACCGCGTCACGGACCCGGTAAGAGATCTCCCGCACCTTCATCGGATCCGGTCCGATGACGCGGAACTGCACCGGGAAACCGACCGGCGGTCCGAAGGAGAAGCGATCGACGCGGGCGCGCCCCTGTGCGAGAGCGCCCGCGTCGATCGCTGCCTCAAGGCGCTTCTTGAGGCGCTCGCGACCGTCGATCGAGGTGGTCAGGATCACGATCTCGGCGAAGGCCTCGTTCGGCAGAGTCGGATTGAGGCCCAGCCAGAATCGCGGCGAGCCCTGCCCCACATAGGCGGTGAAGGTCTGGACGTCGGGATCGGTCTGCCCGATCAGCTTCTCGGCCTCGGCGACGACGCTGCTCGTTGCGCCGATCGAGGAGCCTTCGGGAAGGCGAAGCTGGAGGAAGAGCTCCCGGCGCTCGGAGAGCGGGAAGAACTGCTGCTGGACCAGGCCGAAGCCGACGACGGAGGTGAAGAAGATGGCGACGGTGACCGCCACGGTGGTGATCCGCCACCGGACGCAGGTGCGGATTGCGGCGCGCAGGGCGCGGTACAGGCGGGTCTGGTAGATCGCGTCGTGATCCCGATGCGCACCGGCCTTGGCGAACGACGCCGGTAGCAGCATGACCCCGAGATAGGGGGTGAACACCACGGCGACGATCCACGAGGCGGCGAGCGCGATGCCCACAACCCAGAAGATGCCGCCCGCATACTCGCCCGCCCCGGACTTCGCGAAGCCCACGGGAAGAAAGCCTGCGACCGTAACCGCGGTACCCGTGAGCATCGGAAAGGCGGTCGACTGCCACGCGAATGCAGCGGCCTTCATGCGATCGTAGCCCTGCTCGATCTTCACCACCATCATCTCGACCGCGATGATGGCGTCATCGACCAGCAGCCCGAGCGCGATGATCAGCGCGCCGAGGGTGATGCGATGCAGGTCCATCCCGAGCGTGTACATGACGACGAAGGTGGCGGCGAGCACCAGCGGCACCGAGAGCGCCACCACGATCCCCGTGCGCCAGCCGAGCGACAGGAAAGAGACGCCGAGCACGATCGCCAGCGCCTCGACGAAGGAGCGCTCGAACTCGAAGATCGATTCCGCGACGATCTCGGGCTGGTCGGCGATCTGCTCGAAGCTGATGCCCTGCGGCACTTCCGATTGGAAGGCACGGGTCTGCGCGGCGACGTCCTCGCCGAACTTCAGGATGTTCGCGCCGCGCGCCATCACCACGCCGACACCGAGCGCGGGCTGGCCGCGCTGGCGGACGAGGAAGTCCGGCGGATCGACGAAGCCGCGCGTCACGCTGGCGATGTCGCCCAGCCGGAAGGTGCGCCCTCCGGATTCGACTGGGGTCTCCGCGACCGCCTTCACGCCGTCGAGGGCGCCGGTGACGCGCAGCGGGATGCGTCGCGCATCCGTCTCCACGGTGCCGGCTGGCGTCACATCGTTCTGGCGGGCAAGGGAATCGAAGATCGCCTGAGCCGTGACGCCCAGAGTCGCGAGCTTGGCGTGACTGAACTCGACGAAGATGCGTTCCTGCTGGACGCCGTAGATGTTCACTTTCGTGACGCCCGGCACCTTGAGCAGTCGCTGGCGAAGCGCGTCGGCGACCTTCTTGAGCTGGGCGTAGTCGACCCCGTCGCCCGTCAGCATGGTGAGGATCGAGTCGACGTCGCCGTACTCGTCATTGACGTTGGGACCGATCACGCCGGCCGGCAGCGAGGGCCGGACGTCGTCCATCTTCTTGCGGATCTGGTAGAACAGTCCCGGCACCTCGGCGGGTGGCGTGTCGTCGCGGAAGGTGACCTGCATGGCCGCGAAGGACGGCTTCACATAGGTCTGCACCTTGTCGAAATGTGGAAGTTCCTGGAGCTTCTTCTCGATGAGGTCGGCGACCTGGTCCTGCATCTCGTGCGCGGTCGCGCCGGGCCACACCGCGGTCAGCACCGCGACCTTTATGGTGAAGTTCGGATCCTCGGAACGTCCGAGCCGCTGGAACGACAAGGCTCCGGCGAGCGCGATGGCGATGATCATGAAAAGGACGAGCGGGCGGTGCTCGACCGCCCAGCGTGACAGGTTGAAACGGCCCATGGCGGCCTCCGTCCCTTCTCAGAACGAGAATTGATCGACGGCGCGGACCAGCACGCCGGCATCGAGCTTCTGTGCCCCGATCAGGACGACCCGGTCGCCCTCGGTGAGACCCGCAGAAACGAGTACGTCCTTCGCCTCGTAGGCCGCGACGGTGATCGGCTTGGCGGCGAGCTTGCCGTCGGCATTGACGGTCCAGACGAATGGGCCCGTTCCCTGATCCACGACCGCTGTGAGCGGAAGTTGGATGACACGGTCCGGGCTCGGATCGGTGAGGGTGACGGTCGCCGTCATGCCGAGTTGCACCTCCGGACCCGCGGTCGGAATCGTGAACTTCGCCAGATAGGTGCGCGTGGCCGCGTCGGCGGCGGGCGACAGCTCCCTGAGGGTCGCCTCGTACCGGGCATTCGCGTTGGACCACAGCGTGACGACAGCCTTGGATGTCCGCGCGCGTTCGACGGATGATTCCGGGATCGCGACCACGGCTTCCTTCTCGGCCGTGCGGGCGAGGCGAATGGCAGCGAAGCCCGGCTGAACGACCTGCCCCGGCTCGACCGCGGTCGAGGTGATGACACCGTCCGCGTCCGCGCGCAGTACGGCATAGGACGAAGCGTTCCGCGCGAGGTCGAGCGCGCGCTCGGCACGCAGGAGGCGCCCCTTTGCTTCTTCCATCGCGGCGCGCCGGGTGTCGAGCGCGGAAGCCGTCGTCCAGCCCTCCTTGGACAGTCTTTCAGCGCGGCGGAACTCCGCGTCGGTCTGCGCGCGGGCTGCAGTGGCGGCAGCGCGCTCGGCCTCGGCCTGCTCGACCTGAAGCCCCAGATCGATCTCGTCGAGGGTGGCGAGCGCGTCACCCTCATGGACCACGTCTCCGACATTCACGAGGCGCTTGGCCACCTTCCCCGCCACGCGGAAGCCGATGCCGCTTTCGACGCGGGTCTGGATGACCCCGACGAGGCTGCGCTCTCCGAAGCGAGGCTGGAAGGCAACCGGGCGGGCCAAAACGGTCCTGGTCTGATCTTGCGGAGCCTGAGAACTGTCTGCCGGCCCGCAGCCGGCGAGCATCGCGGCGAGCCCCGCGATCGCGATGGCCCTGAGGAAATCTGGATGCGGTGACCGTCCGCGCATGGCGCCCTCGGAGTGTTGGGGAGCTGAATTGGGGTGACTGCGGACGAGCCGGGATCGTGCGTTCGGGGGGCTTGGCTCGCGACGGCCAGCGCATCCGCAGTCGCTGCACCATGACTGGACAACTGACGAATGTCAATAATCGTCACTACACAGTTATCACAAATCTGAATTTTTGCCGGGCTGGGCTTCCAGCTTGTGCTTGGCAGCCCCTACGGGCGCGCAATATCGCCATCACATCTCCGGCTGCCTGCGCGGCAATGGCGGCATTGAGCGGTAGGTCGCCGGAATTCCAGGAAGCGCAGATGAACGGGAGGGCGAACGACATGGCCGACGAGCGCATCCACGTCTCTCGCGGAGACATCACCAGGTTCGCGGGCGACGCGATCGTCAACGCTGCGAACAGCTCCCTGCTGGGCGGCGGTGGGGTCGATGGCGCGATCCATCGCGCCGCCGGGCCGGACCTGCTGCATGAGTGTCGGCTGCTGGGCGGCTGCAAGACCGGGCAAGCAAAGATCACCCACGGCTACCGGCTGGCTGCCCGGTACATCATCCATACGGTCGGGCCGGTGTGGCGCGGCGGCGAGCACGGCGAGCCCGAACTGCTCGCAAGCTGCTATCGGTCATGTTTCGCGCACGCCGGTGAGCACGGCATCTATTCCATCGCCTTTCCGGCGATCAGTTGCGGAATCTATGGCTATCCCGTCCCGGCGGCTCGTTCGCGTGCTTCGGCGACGAGGTGTTCGATGCCTACCGCCGGATTTTGGGGCGCTAGACCCCTTCGCCGTCATAGCGGCGCAACGGACGCTGTGCCCATGGCGAGATTTTTTGAGAGCTCAATCAGCCCTTGATGCGCTCGTCGCCTGCGCCGGCAGTTCCACCACTCGATACCCGGCGTTTTGGTAGAGCACGCGCCCAGCGAGCGCGCTCCCCGACGGAACGATCGCGGTGCGAACGCCATAGTCGCGCTGCAGAGCGGCGAATCCTTCCGCACCCAGGCGCGCATACGCCTGATCGAGTTGTTTGGCGACGCTGGAGCGGGATGAATTCCGAGGCAGCGCGCCTCCGCTGACGGCAGCCAGTCGCTGCAGCCATTGCGACAGGCCGGCACCGCCGTCCGGATTGATCTTGAACTCGACCACCGTCGAACGGCCTGTGAAGGTGGTGAAACCGGTCTGGCCGGGTGGCGTGACATACAGCCCGACGGGTCCGGCCTCGCGCACCCAGCGGCAGACGTCCGCCCATGGCGTGTCGGCCTTGGACGCATCCACCACATTGAGGGTCGGTGACTCGCCCTTGAAGACGGCACTTGCCAGTGCGCCCGCGGCCATCAGGGCGGCGAGGGAAAGCAGCACAAGCCGTTCGCGCGGGGCACCAGCCGGCGGCGCTTGAGGGATCGCCGCGATCAGGCACGCGATTGCCAGCACCGGGATGATCAGGCTCACGCGCAGCAACTGCACGCGCGCCAGCGCGCCGGTGTGGAGCAGGTAATAGTCGGCGTAGTGGAGCAGCGTCAGCGCCATGATCGTGACTGCGACTACGGCCAACGGCGCGAACCGTTCCGCGCGCGCATCGCCGCGCCTGGACCAGCGCCATATGAGCCAGCAAAGCACGAGCAGATACACAGCGACCGTCGCCAAGCGGCCGACCTGAAAGTTGAAGTGCTGCGGCATGCGCAGGTTGACGTCGTTGAGCGACTGGATGCCTTGGGCGAGACCCTGTCTCGACAGGGCGACCAGGTCGACCAGTGCGGGGCTGCTCAGGGCGAGCATCGCAAGGCATCCCGTCAGCCATTCGCGCGGCCGGCGCCAGACGCCGTACACGCCGGCGGTGACCAGCACGACGATCAGCCATATCGCGCCAATCTGCAGATGGATGAGCGCGACCGCGCCGGACCAGGCGAAGGCGGCATTCCAACGCCGGTTCACCATGGCCGCGGCCGAGAACAGGGCAAAGGCGTGAGCCAGCGTGGGGGGCATGATCGGCCCGTTGCCCAGCATCCGGTTGGCCTCGACTCCGTGGTTGATCAGGGCGAACCCGCTGGCCATCGCGAAGCACAGCAGCGTCCGGCGCTCCGGCGACAGTCCCAGGGAGCCCCCGAGCGCCCACAAGGCGCCGAAAAGGGTCGCGTAGCTGGCGACCGCCAACACGGCCAGCGCGCCATTTTCGCCCAGCCCCGAACTGCTGAGCATCGCCACGATCCAAGCGAATACGCGGTGATGGTGGGCGCGGATCTCGATGCCGAAGTCGCCAGGGAGGTAGCCAGCGTCAAGGATGCGGCGCACCACCGGCAGCATGCCTGCGTGATTCTCGTAGCCAACCAGGATGCCGCCATCCAGCGCAATGACCAGTGCCGTGCATGCTGCCACGGTAAGCAGCAGGTAAATCGTCCATCGGACGTGCGCGGAGTGTGAGTCAATGGGCATCGGCGTGCCTGACATGCCCTAGACCCCTTCGCCTTCCACGAAGGCTTTCAATCGGCCGAGCGCTTCGTCCCACTGCTCCGACACGCTGTCGAGATAGCAGCGCACCTCGACGATCGGCTCCGGGCGGAAGCTGAAGCGGCTCTCCCGCCCGACCTGGATGCTGCGCACCAGCCCGGCATTCTCCAGCACCCTGAGATGCTTGGTGATGGCCTGCCGGGTCAGGCGGGTGTCGGCGGACAGCTTTGCTATGGATCGGCTTTGGCCATCGCTGAGCTTTGCCAGCAGCGACAGCCTCGTGCCGTCGCCGAGCGCGGCGAAGATCGCGGCAGGGTCAGGCGACGGTTCGCCCGCGCTGAGGCTCGACATGGGCCTTGATATTCCTCATCTGCTCTTCCCAGCCGCCCTCGTTCATCCGGAAGGCCTCCGCCCGCCTATGGGCGGGAACGGCTTCGAATCCGGATTCGACGACGGTAAGGCGCGTGCCATTCAAGGCGGGCTCCAACCGGAATTCAACGAGCGTCGGCGTTTCTCCGGAATAGTCCACGTCGGGATCGACGGCATAAGGATGCCAGGTGAAGGCGAAATAGCGCGGCGCTTCCATGCGCGTGACCTTCACGCGCATCACCACATGCTCATAGCCCGGATAAACGATGTTGCCGCTCGCCACCTCGCCGGGCACGAACGGACCCTCCAGATTGACCCGGAACCAGGCGCCGAACTCGCGATAATCGGTGAGCGCGCGCCACACCCGCTCGACCGGAGCGTTGAGGTCGATGGTCTTCTCGATACGATCGGTCATTGGCAACCTCCTGGTTGCCTTTAAGCTGGCAGCCCCGACTCTAATAAGCAACCGAAAAGTTGCCTATCCGCGCCGCATATGCGCCAGCAACGCTTCCGTCGGCCAGCAATCGAGCGGCAGCCCGTTCGCCTTCTGATAGGCGCCGAGGGCGGAGCGGGTCTTCATGCCCGCCTTGCCGTCGATCTTCTCGCCATAGAGGCCGCGCTGCGTCAGCACCTTCTGCATGAATTCCATGTCCCGCGTCTTCACCAGCCTGATGTCCTCCCACGGCTGGGCGAACGGCCGGTCGTCCTCGATGCGGTCGGCGAGATGGCCGACGAACAGCACATAGAGGTCGGCGAAATTGTAGCTCTTCAGCACGAAATAGTTCTTCGGCGTGAGAAAAGCCGGCCCGTACGGCCCCGCCGGCATGATGATCGAGGCCTCGTCGCGCAGCGCCGAGGCCGGCACCCGCCGCCCGTCGGCAACGGTGACGCCGCGCTTCAGCCATTCGCCGATCGAGAGCGTCACGCCGGGCTCCGCCTGGGTGCAGTCGAAGCCTTGCGGCAGACGGACCTCATAGGCCCAGCGCTTGCCGGCCTGCCACTCCTTCGAGGCGAGCAGGCTCGCGGTCGCCGCCAGCGCTTCCGGGACCGAGTTCCAGATATTGGCGGTGCCGTCGCCGTCGAGATCGACCCCGTAGAGCATATAGTCGGACGGCAGGAACTGGGTGAGCCCGAGCGCCCCGGCCCAGGAGCTCTTCATCTGCGCGCGGCTGACATGGCCTTCATCGAGGATCTTCAGCGCGTAGAGGAACTCCTCGCGGAACTGCTCCTTACGGCGCCCGACATAGCCTTGCGTCGCCAGCACCCGCAGCGCGTCATAATTCAGCTTGGCGGTGCCATAGGCGGTCTCGCGCGCCCAGATGGCGAGCACCACGCTGCCGGGCACGCCGAAGCGCTTCTCGATCGTGCCGAGTTGGGATCGGTATTGCTGCGCCAGCGCCCTCCCCCGTACCGCGAGCTTGCCGATGGTCGCGTCCGACACATAGGCCGAGGGCGTCTGCACGAACTCCGCCTGCCCGTCCGGCTTCCTCGGCTTGCCGGGAATGGCGAGGTCCGGCAGCCCGTAATCCGGCTCGAGCCCCTGCGTCTCGCGTTCGAAGGTGGCGCGCGAGATCCCCATTTTCTGTGCCGCCGGCCATTGCGCGGCGAGCCATGTGTCGAAGCCCGGATCGGCAAGCGCGGATCCGGCCCAGAAGGTCAAACCGAGGATGAGTGCGAGGCGTCTGGAGAGGCGGCGCATGGGTTCCGAAGAGCGAAATCGTGAGGAGATGTGAACCTCGGGTAGAAATTCGCCATTAACGTGTCGGTGCCGGCGGATCGCCGCCTGAACTTGGCCTCAGCGCACCGCCACGATGAACAGGCGCGGAAAGCGCAGCAGCACCTTGCCGTCGAACTGCGGCCGATAGGCCTCGGCGATACGGGCCGTGTAGTCGGCGAGGAAGGCGGCGCGCTCCTCCGCCGACAGCCGCGAAAGATAAGGCCGCAGCGCCGAGCCCTTGAACCAGTCGACGATCGCCGCCGCGCCGTCGAGCGGATGCTGATAGAGCGTGTGCCAGATCTCGACCCGCCGGGCGTGCGGCTTCAACAGGTCGTAATAGGCGGAAGGTCCCGGCAGCACGTCGCCGCGAGGCGGCGTCGAGCTTGCCCGCCCATGGCCCGGTGGCGGCGGTCTCGCGCATCAATTGGTGCGAGGGCTCCTCGACATTGTCCGGCATCTGCACCGCAAGCGCGCCGCCCGCGGGCAGCGCCGGCAAGAGCCGCGCCAACACCGCCGGGTGGTCCGGCAGCCACTGGAACACGGCATTGCCATAGAGCACGTCGGTTTCGGGCTCCGGCACCCAGCTTGCCACATCGGCCTCGAAAAAATCGAGGCCGGGCAGCCGCTCGCGCGCCTGCCGCAGCATGTCGGGGGAGGAATCGAGGCCGCTCACTCGGGCGTCCGGCCAGCGTTCCGCCAGCAGCTCGGTAGAGTTGCCGGGGCCGCAGCCGATGTCGACGACGCGCCGCGGGCTCGCCACCGGGATTTGCGCCAGCAGGTCGCGGGCGGGGCGCGTGCGCTCATCCTCGAAGCGCAGATAGAGCTTCGCGTTCCAGTCTTCGGTGGCGAGCTTGGCGCGATCGTCCATGGGGGTCAGCGGGTGAACTTCTTGTACTTGATCCGGTGCGGAATGATGCTGTCGATGCCGAGGCGGCGCTTCTTGTCCTCTTCATAGTCCGCGAAGTTGCCCTCGAACCATTCCACATGGCTCTCGTCCTCGAAGGACAGCATGTGGGTGGCGATGCGATCGAGGAAGAAGCGGTCATGCGAGATGATGACGGC
>JAQSWY010000090.1 GCA_029266425.1 Xanthobacteraceae bacterium | reverse complement strand
GCGCAGATCATCACCACCGTCACCGCCGACAAGCAGTTTGCCACCATCCTCACCGACAACATGGTCGGGCCGGGCGTGCACATCAACGCGGTGGGCGGGGATTGCCCTGGCAAGACCGAACTGCACCCGGACATCCTGCGGCGCTCCGACATCTTCGTCGAATACCCGCCGCAGACACGCATCGAGGGCGAAATCCAGCAGCTGCCGCCGGACTACCCGGTCAACGAGCTCTGGGCAGTCATCGCCGGCAAGCGGGAGGGCCGTCGCGACGCGCGCCAGATCACCCTGTTCGACAGCGTGGGCTTCGCCACCGAGGACTTCTCCGCGCTGCGCTATGTGCGCGACAAGATCGCCGGCACCGGACTTTACGAGGAACTCGACCTGCTCGCCGATCCCGATGAACCGCGCGATCTCTTCGGCATGCTGCTGAGAAGCGCCGCGGCGTAGGAGGGCCAGTTCGACGCCGCCAAGGGGGCGAGCGCTGCGATCACTTCCTTGAGGCGCGTGGCCGACGTCTCGCGATAGAGCCAGGGCTCATTGCGTCACGCAGCGATGGATACGACTGAAGTTCGTCGCCGAACCACCGGCCTCGACGCACACGCTACCAACAACATGTTATCTCGTGCGCTCTCGTTGGGCCTTGGCAAAGCCGACCGTGGCGAAACCTACCACCATCAAGTCGAGGTCCGACCCTCTCGGGGCGGGTTTCGTCGGACATCGAACCGTTCCCTCTCTCGACGCGAAAGTCAGGCCGCCGCCAAAGACATTACCCTTGATGGACCACTTCCGCTGTTGTTGCCCCGGACTTGGCGGACTTGCGGAACAGCTTCATCACGAAGACGAAGAAGGCCGGGACCAGGAATACTGCAAGCACCGTCGCCGAGAGCATCCCGCCCAAAACGCCGGTGCCGATGGCGTTCTGACTTGCCGCGCTGGCGCCGGTGGCAATGGCCAGCGGCACTACGCCCAGCGTAAAGGCAAGCGAGGTCATCAGGATAGGACGGAAACGCAGCCTTGCGGCTTGGATCGTGGCTTCCTCCAACGGCATGCCCTGTTCACGCAAATCCTTGGCAAACTCGATGATCAGAATGGCATTCTTGGCCGAAAGGCCGATGATCGCGATCAGCCCGACCATGAAATACACGTCATTGGGCATGCCGCGCAGCGTCACCGCGGCCACCGAGCCGATGACGCCGAGCGGCACCACCATCATCACCGCGAACGGGATAGACCAGCTTTCGTAAAGGGCCGAGAGGAGCAGGAAGACGAAGAGGATGCTCAGACCCAGCAGGAACGGCGCCTGCGAGCCGGACTGGATTTCCTGCAGCGATTGGCCGGTCCACTCATACCCGAAGCCTTGGGGCAGATCGCGCGCGAGCCTTTCCATCTCGGCGATGGCGGCGCCGGACGAATAGCCGGGGGCAGCCTGGCCAGAAATGCGCGCGGACGGGTAGCCATTGTAGCCGACCACCTGCGTCGGCCCCTTCTGCCACTCGACGGAGGCAAAGGCCGATAGCGGCACCATCCCACCGTGAACATTGCGGACATTGAGACGCAACAGGTCGGCGGCCTGCATGCGCTGGGCGGCTTCGGCCTGGACGGTGACGCGCTGCATGCGGCCGGCATTGGGAAAGTCGTTCACATAGGAGGAGCCGAGATTGGCCGAGATGGTGGCGTCGATGTCGGCAAAGGTGACGCCGAACGTGTTCGCCTTTTCGCGGTCGATGACGAGATTGACCTGAGCCGCGTCGGCCAGACCCTCGACGCGAAGGCCGGCGAGGACGGGACTTTGCGCCGCCGCATTGAGCAGTTGCGTGCGTGCGTCCGCTAGCGCCGTCTGCCCGAGTCCCCCGCGATCCTGCAGGCGGAACGTGAAGCCGCTGGAATTGCCAAGCCCCTGGATCGGCGGCGGCGACAGCGCGAAGGTCTGGGCATCCTTGATCTGGGCCATCTTCGCATTGATGCGCGCCGAAATCGCATCCGCAGTATCCTCGGGGCCGCGCTCGCTCCAGTCCTTCAGCGTGATGAAGGCGAGCGCGGCGTTTTCTCCCGCGCCGGCAAAGCTGTAGCCCGAGATGCCGACGATCCGCGAGACTGCCGGTTCCGCCATCGCGATCTGCTCGACCTGCTTGATGACCTCCAGCGTACGGTTGGCGCTGGCTTCCGCCGGGGCTTGGATATCGACAAGCAGGTAGCCCTGATCTTCATTGGGAAGGAAAGCCGAGGGCAGCCGCATGAAACCCCAGGCCAGGGCCACAAGCAGGGCGAGGTAGATCACCATATAGCGCCCCGGCCGCCGCGTCACAGCGCCGACCATTCCCCCATAGCCCGAGGTCGCACGTTCGAAACCACGGTTGAACCAGCCGAAGAAGCCCTTCTTCTCCTCGTGATGTCCTTTCGGGATGGGCTTCAGCAAGGTTGCGCAAAGAGCCGGCGTCAGCGTCAGCGCGAGGAAGCCGGAGAACAGGATGGAGACCACCATGGTCAGACTGAACTGCTGATAGATGATGCCGACAGCCCCGGGGAAGAAGGCCATCGGCACGAACACGGCGGTGAGCACCAGTGTGATGCCCACGATCGCGCCGGTGATCTGGCCCATCGCCTTGCGGGTCGCCTCCTTGGGCGGCAAGCCCTCCTCGGCCATGATCCGCTCGACGTTCTCCACCACGACGATGGCGTCGTCGACGAGAATGCCGATCGCCAGCACCATGGCGAACATGGTGAGCACGTTGATCGAAAATCCGGCCGCAAACATCACCGCACAGGTGCCGAGTAGCGCTACCGGGACGACTAGCGTCGGGATGATCGTGTAGCGGAAATTCTGCAGGAACAGGAACATCACCGCGAAGACGAGCACCATCGCCTCCAGCAGCGTGTGCACCACCTTCTCGATGGAAACGGCCACGAAGGGCGAGGTATCGTACGGGATCTCGTGCGTGAGCCCCGGCGGGAAGAAGCGCGCCAGCTCATCCATCTTGGCTCGCACGGCGGTCGCGGTCGCCAGGGCATTGCCGGTGGCGGAGAGCTGAACGCCGATCGCCGCGCTTGGCTGGGCGTTCAGGCGCGTCGAGAAATTGTAGGATTCGCCGCCCACCTCGATCCGGGCCACGTCGCGCAGGCGCACGGTCGAACCATCCGTGTTGGCGCGCAGGATGATGGCGCCGAACTCGTCTGGCGAACTGAGCTGTCCTCTGACGAGGACGGTCGCGGAAAGCTGCTGACCAATGGGATTGGGCAATGCGCCGATGCGTCCGGCCGCAACCTGCGCATTCTGCGCCTCCACAGCTGCGATGACATCGCCGGAGGTCAGGCCGAGGCCGAGCAGCTTGTCGGGATCCATCCAGATCCGCATCGAACGCTGGGTGGAGAAGAGCGTCGCGCTCCCTACGCCGGGCACGCGGCGGATCTCGCCGATGACGTTGCGGTTGAGATAGTCACCGAGGCCGACGGCATCCAGCCGGCCATCCTCGGAGGTCAGGGTCACGAGTTGCAGGAAGCTGGTTCCGGCCTGCTCCACCCGCATGCCTTGCTGCACGACGGCCTGCGGCAGGCGCGGTTCGACGCGGCTTATACGGTTCTGCACCTCGACCTGCGCTTCGCCGATCACCGTGCCCGGTGCAAAGGTGACGGTCAGATTGATGCGCCCGTTCGCCTCGGAGGTCGATTCGAAATAGAGCAGCCCTGGGACGCCGTTGAGCTCCTCCTCGATCGGCCGGGTGACGCTCTGGTAGATATCCTCGGGCGAAGCGCCGGGATAGTTGGTGCTGATGGTGATCTGCGGCGGCGCGACGCTCGGGTACTGGGCAATCGGCAGCATGGGGATCGCGATGATTCCGCCGAGCATGATGAAGATAGCCACGACCCAGGCAAAGATCGGCCGATCGATGAAGAAGCTCGCCATGTCTCAGCCCCGCCTCTCGTCCGCGCCGGCAGCGGAGGCGGGCCTCCACGGCGCGCCCGTGAACGCGGCTCCCGGCCTGATCTTCTGGAACCCCTCGACCACCACCTGCTCGCCGGGCTTGAGCCCCTCCTCGATGACCTGTCGATTGTCGAGAGTCCGGCCGGCATGGACAGGACGAAGGTCGAGCGTTCCGTCCTGCTTCAGGATGTAGATCTGCGCGTCTCCCCGGCCATCGCGCTGCACCGCCTGCTGCGGAACGGCGATGGCGTTGCGCTGAACGCCCTGCTCAAGGACGACCCGCACATACATGCCCGGCAACAGGTCGCCATCGGGATTGGGAAACTGGCCACGCAGCGTCACCTGTCCGGTCGTGGCATCAACGGTGGCCTCCGAGAACAGCAATTGTCCGGGATGAGGATATTCGCTGCCATTGTCGAACATGAGCCGGACATTGGCCGCGCCGGGGTTAGTTCCGGTCAGCGCGCCGACCTTGAGTTCCCGGCGCAGCTCAAGCAGTTCGCCGGCGGACTGCGTGAAATCCGCATAGACCGGATCGAGCTGCTGGATCGTGGCCAGGATGTCGGCCGC
>JAQSWY010000089.1 GCA_029266425.1 Xanthobacteraceae bacterium | reverse complement strand
TGAGAAAGAACGGGTCCGGTCCGCGTTCAGAGGCCAAGAAGCGATGCCCGCAATACTAATAATCGACGACAGTTCCACGAATCGGCGCATCTACTCGGTACTGGCGCGGCAGCTTCAACCGGATGTCTGGGTACGGACGTTCGAGAATGGACGGAAAGCGTTGGATTGGCTGTCGGACAACAGCGCCGACCTGATCATCACCGATTACAAGATGCCGCAGATGACCGGGGCGGAACTGGTCGGCGCCGTACGCGCGCTGCCGCGGCATCGCGACGTGCCGATCGTGGTCGTCACCGCCTATGACGACCGCAATTTCAGGGTCGCCTCGCTGGAGGCGGGCGCCACGGACTTCCTGCTCAGCCCGGTCGACCATGTCGAGTTCCTCGCCCGCGCGAGGAATCTGTTGAAGCTGCGCGCCCAGCACCTGCTGATCGCCGAGAAGGCGGAACTGCTGGAAATCAACCTGAACGCCAAGGACCTGCTGCTGCGCGAAAGCCGCGAGGCGCTGGCGCAGGTGATCGACACGGTTCCCGCCTTCATCAATGCCGCCGATCTCGAAGGCCGCTGCGTTCTGGTCAACGCGCAGCAGGCCGCCTTCATCGGCAGGCAGCCGGCCGAACTCGTCGGCCAGTCCATCGAGGCCCTGCTGGGGGAAGAGCGCACTCTCATCAGTCGCCGGCTCGATCAGTTGGTGCTCAGGACCGGCCACGCTCTGCCCCCGCGCGAGGAAGAGGTGACCACGCCGGCGGGCGAGCGCCGCATCCATCTCACCAGCAAGGCGCCGCTCTTCGATGGCGTGGGCCGGATCACGAGCATCCTCACCACCTCGATCGACATCACGCAGCGCCGCGAGGCCGAGAAGCGTCTCGAATATCTCGCCAGCCACGATTCCCTGACCGGGCTGCCGAACCGGCTGATGCTGCGTGATCATCTGCGCCGGGAGCTCGCCCGCGGCCGCCGCGGCGACCAGAATTTCGCGCTGCACTTCATCGACCTCGACCGCTTCAAGGCGATCAACGACGCCCACGGCCATCACCGTGGCGACCGCCTGCTGCAGAACGTCGCCGACAGCCTCACGCGTCTTGTCGGCCCAACTCATACGGTGGCGCGGCTCGGCGGCGACGAATTCGCGGTTCTTCAGCCGGATATAGACGGGCCGGAGGATGCCGAGCGGCTGGCCCGTGCCATCCTGCACATGCTGACCGATGAGGACGACAATCGGCCTTCCCCCCGGATCGGCGCGAGCATCGGCATCACCGTCGCTCCGCTCGACGGCGCCGATCCCGACGAGCTGCTGCGCAACTCCGACCAGGCGATGTATCTGGCGAAGTCGCTGGGGGGCAACACCGTGCGCTTCTTCGCCGCCGACATGGCTCCTCGCGCTACCCAGAGGGCGCAGATGGAGGGCGAATTGCGGGATGCGCTGAAGCGCCGCGACTTCGTCCTCTACTACCAGCCCCTGGTCGACCTGCGCCGCGGCGGCGTCATCGGTGCGGAAGCGCTGCTGCGCTGGTCGCATCCGCAACGCGGCGTGCTGGCGCCGGGCGCCTTTCTCAGCCTCGCGGAAGAGAGCGGCCTGATCGTGCCGATCAATGAATGGGTGCTGCGGGAGGCCTGCCGGCAGGGCGCGCAATGGCGGGCGGCGGGTCTCGGCCCGCTGCGCGTCGCCGTCAACCTTTCGCCGATCCAGTTCCGGCGCCAGCAGGTCGGCGACCTCGTGCGCGACGTCCTCGACGACAGCGGCTTCCCGCCCGATCTGCTGGACCTGGAGCTGACCGAGGGCATCCTCATCGACTATGACGAGAAGGTCTCCGAGCAGATGCACCTGTTGCGCTCGCTGGGGGTGAGCCTGTCGGTGGACGATTTCGGCACCGGCTACTCGTCGCTCAACTATATCCGCAATTTTCCCCTGCACCGTCTCAAGATCGACCGGTCCTTCGTGAAGGATCTCGCCAATGATCCGCGGGCGCTGGCCATCGTGCGGACCATCATCGATCTCGGCCATATCCTGAACCTGAAGGTCGTGGCCGAGGGCGTGGAGGAGGAGGCGCAGCTGGAAACTCTTCGCGCGGAAGGCTGCGACGAGGTGCAGGGCTACTATTTCAGCCCGCCGGTTCCCGCGGAGGTGTTCGCCCGCTGGCTGGCGGAGCGGGACGGCGAACGCGCCGTCGCCAGCGCCAAGTAGCAGGCCGAGGCATGCCCGAGCACGCAGCCCTGCGGGGCCGGATGGTGGCGCCTTTCCGCTGGATGGCGAGCCGGCTGCGCAACCGGCCCGACAGCGAACACGAGATGAGCTTCAACCGGCTCGTCTTCGCCTTCATCATCGTCATCGTCCTGCTGCTGAACCGCAGAGGCGGCGAGGGCGACAACGCGCTGCACGTGATGGCGCTGTACATCCCACTGGCGCTCGGCGTGCTCGCCCACATCATGGTGTGGCCCGGCGTGTCGCGCGGGCGGCGGATCTTCGCGCTGCTGCTCGATTGCGGCTTCCTGTCCTGGCAGCTCCATCTGGGTGGCGAGATCGCCGCGCTGTTCTTCCCGATCTATCTCTGGGTGATCTTCGGCAACGGCTTTCGCTTCGGCCTTGCCTCGCTGTTTACCGCCATACCCGTCGCCACCTTGTGCTTCGCCGCGGTCGTCTGGACGACGCCGTTCTGGCGCGAGCAGTGGCATCTTTCGCTCGGGCTGCTGGTCGGTCTCGTCATCCTGCCGGCCTATGCCGGCACGCTGATCCGCAAGCTGTCGGCGGCGACCAAGGTGGCCGAGGAGGCGAGCCAGGCCAAGAGCCTGTTCCTGGCGAGTGTCAGCCACGAACTGCGCACGCCGCTGACGGCCATCGTCGGCATGACCGGCCTGCTGCGTGGCACGCCGCTGGCGACCGACCAGCGCGAAATGGTCGAGACCGTGGATGTCGCCACCCGTTCGCTGCGCTCGCTCATCGACGGCCTGTTAGATCTCTCGCGCATCGAGGCCGGCCGCATGCCGGTGCCGAACGAGCCGTTCGACCTGATCGCGCTGCTTCTGGATGTGCGACGTCTGGTCGAGGGCCAGGCGCGCGAACGCGGGCTGAGCTTCGACATCCATGTGACGCCGCGCACGCCGCTCGGCCTGGTCGGCAGCCGCCAGCATCTGCACGAGGCGCTGGTCAATCTCGTCGGCAACGCCGTGAAGTTCACCCAGCAGGGCGGCGTGACCGTGGCGGTGGACGCCGAATCGGCGGAGGACGGGCGACTCGCGCTGGTCATCGAGGTGAGCGACACCGGCATCGGCATCGCGCAAGGCGATCAGGAACGCATCTTCGAGGACTTCACCCAGGCCGACGACAGCATTCTCAACCGGTTCGGCGGCACGGGCCTCGGGCTCGCGATCACGCGGCGGCTGGTGGCCCTCATGGGCGGTGCCATCTCGGTCGACAGCGCGCCGGGCAGGGGCAGCACCTTCCGCTTCCACGTCCCGGTCGTGCCCGCAAGCGAGGAGCCTCTAGCCGAGGTGGACGCGTTGGGCCGGGCTGGCGCGGTGCTGGTCTGCCGCGAAACGGCACGGCTCGCGGCCGTAAGGTCGGCGCTCGCGACGCTGCGGATCGATCCGTTCATAGCCGATCCCCGGCTCGGACCTGCCCGCATGTTTCCCCCGCAGGCCGGTCGCGCCATCCGGCTGCTGTTCGAACCCGACACACGGAATCTGGCCCTGCTGCCGCCCGTCGCCGAGGGCGCGCCGCCAAAGCCGCTGCTCCTGCATTCCGAGGCCGCCCCGGGCCTGCCGTCGCTCGAGATGCGGCGCCGCTATGCCAGCGTGCTCGGTGCGAGCCCGACGGCGCTCGAGCTACGCCGGGCCATGACGCTGGCCAGCCGGATCGCCGCTGCGTCGTCGGGCGAAGCCGTTCCCGTCTCGCCGGCCACACCGCGCCTGCCGCGCCGCCTGCTCCTCGCCGACGACAACCGGGTGAACCAGCGCGTCTTCCTGCGCATCCTCGAGGGGGCCGGCCACTCGGTCCGGGTCGCGGAGACGGGAGAGCAGGCGCTCGACCTTCTGACCGACATAGCCGACGCGTTCGATCTCGTGCTGATGGACTTCAACATGCCCGATATGGACGGGCTGGAGGCCAGCAAGCTCTATCGGATGATGTCCACCGGCGACGACCGGCTGCCCATCGTCGGCCTGACTGCCGACGCCACCGCGCTGCGCGACAGCCGGTGGCGCGATGCCGGCATGGACGATTGCCTGATCAAGCCGGTGGAGCCCGCCGTGCTGCTGGCGGCGATCGATCGCCTCGCGCGCGGTGGCGAAGCTGCGGTCACCTCCGGAGTGCACAGCGTTTCCCGGCCGCGGCTCGCCACCGGGCTGCCGACGCTGGACGAGGGGGCCATCGAGAGCCTGCGCCATCTCGGCGGGCCGCAATTCGCGACCGAGCTGATGGAGGATTATCTCCTAGATGCGGAGGTGATCGTCGGCCGGATCGTCGCGACGGCGCGGCGCGGCGACCTGGCGGGATTTCGAAACGAGGCGCATGCGCTGCAGAGCAGCTCGGCCAATGTGGGTGCCGTCGC
>JAQSWY010000055.1 GCA_029266425.1 Xanthobacteraceae bacterium | reverse complement strand
GCATCGCAACTCGCTACGACAAACGCGCCGACATCTTCCTCTCTGCCGTCTGCATCGCCGCCGCAATCACATGGTGGGTAAATTGAGTCCCAGCCCTAGGCGGGAATGTACGTCAACCTGATCGCGTCCTCGCCAATTCGGTCGGTGGCCACAAGGCGGAGCGGCGGCCGGGGGCCGGCGAAGAATGGCTTGCCGTGACCAAGCACGACGGGGTGGAAGTAGAGTCGATACTCATCAATAAGACCAAGCTCGGTCAGGCTTCGTGCCAGGTCTGGTCCGGAAACGGCGATCTCCCCGGCGAACCGAGCCTTCAGCCCGCGTACCACCGTCTCGAGGTCGTCTTCGACAAGTGTGACGCTGGGGCCGACCGACTTCAATGAGCGCGACACGACCCACTTCGGTTGACGCCGCCACGCCGCCGCGAACTCGTGTTGCTCCGGGCCCCACTCAGGACGGTCTTCGTCCCAATAGCGCATGACCTCGTACATGCGGCGACCATACACACTGCCTGTCAGGCCGCGCACATGCTCTGTCCAGTGACGAAAGAGCGCGGGATCTGGCGCAAATTCCTGATGGTCGACATAGCCGTCCAGAGACTGGTTCATTCCGAAGACGATCTTCGCCATGTTGCAAAATCTCCATCCAGGATTCTTCAGAATAGCTGTGAGCAGTCGTAACGCCCACCAGCCAGGCTGGAACCATCTGCGGCGACGCGATTCGATCGCATAGCAAAGAACTCTCCCTGACCACCATCGGGCACGGACTGGAGAAGGACTAATGTCGAACAGCCCTGAGGCGCACGCCGAGCAAGGCGGTGGGAGACATCGCTCCCATGGTCATCCTTACCTGACGTTCCGGATCAACATGGTTCTCGGCCTCGCCGTCATGTACATCGTCATGTTCTCCATGATCGATGGCTGGGGCGACTTCAGGAACAATCTGAACATGTTCTACATGGCGGTGACCATGTGGGCGCCGATGGGCATCTCCGGCGCGATCCTGATGTGCCGTGAGGCAGACTTGTGACGCTTTGCGGCGAGATCGCCAAAGCGCAGCGTGAGGAGATCGAGCAGATGAAAGGGATCGCCGAGAGGCTTCGCAATCGCTAGGAGCCAATCTAAAGCTCGACCGATATTCATCTTGCCAAATGTTAGGCAGTCAAGCGTCCGCTGGTCGCCGACCGAGATACCGTCAGCACAAAAAGCTTGAGCGGCCCGCCCATAGATACCCCGGATGAGCAGTGCCCTATCCTGGCCTCCTTCGATGTAAGATGCGGGACTGTCGCGGCTTTCTAAAGGAGGCCGAAATTACAAAGGCAGCAATCACGTAGTGGTGCTTAGTTGCATCCTCTCCAGTGCGGGCTTGAGGAAGCGTGGCTACGTTCAACCGTTTGCTGCCGACGGTCGGATCAGGGCTGACTGATTACGCATGGACATGTTTCATGGCCCTTTGAGTCCAACCAAGAGGGCGGGAATGTGATCATGACCCTCGCCCTCTGATGTCGCAAAACCGAGGGCTCGCTCGCCACTCACGGGCGCCGCACGCTGGCTTTCCACTGGCGTCGCGCTGCTCTTGCTGGTGCTCTCATCGGCGGTGCCAAGCTCACACTGGACCCGAAGCAACGCCGCGATGACACGCCATGACCGAGACGAACAAAGGCCGGGACAACGAGACGCTGCTCCAGTGCGTGACGACCGAGCACTTCATGCTGCAAACGGCACGCGCGGCGACTATCCAGGAGGCCAACCAGCGCGCCAATCTGTTCTTGACCTCGGTGTCGATGGCGACAGTGGGGCTAGCCTTCGTCGCGCAGGTCACGCAGATGGGCGAGCCGTTCGTCCGTTTCGCGCTGATCCCGCTGCCCTGCCTTTATTTCATTGGTCTCGTCACCTTCGTGCGCGCGGTGCAGGTCGCGATCGAGGACATGGCGCATGCGCGGGGAATGGCACGCATCCGCCACTATTATGTCGAGCTGGCGTCGGCGATGGCACGCTATCTGATCCATTCCACCCATGATGACGAGCGTGCGCTACCAGCATGGAGCATCGGCCCGCAAAGGCATTCGAAGGAACGGACCATGAGCAAGCACCTGAAGCGCGTGAAGCCGACACGCGACGACACGGCGAACAATCCAATGATCTGTGGCAGCAAGGGCGTGACGCGCTCGGGCACTTCGCCGGACGAACTCGAAGATCTCGCCGGCGCCAATACCATCGAAGGCGACGTCGAGAACGACACCAATCCGCAAGGCGGGGTCAACAAGCACGACAGCCGCGATCGCGATCCGCGGCGGCGTCCCTGAACGAGCAATAGGGAACCTCGCCGACAGCGAGGGGTGATGCCGCTCCAGCATGCGCGCAGCCGCGCTATAATGAGATCGAGACTATCCTCGTCGCGGCAGGGACATCATGGAAAACGAAACCCGCTTCCTGTGCGAAGCGATCGAACTCGCCTACGCCAATGTCGAGCAAGGCGGCCGCCCCTTCGGCGCGGTCGTCGTCAGGGACGGCGAAGTGATCGCGACGGGCGTGAACGAGATGATCAAGACGAACGATCCGACCGCGCATGCGGAGATGACCGCGATCCGCGCCGCCAGCCAGAAGCTTGGTTCCCCCAATCTTGAAGGCTGCGCGGTCTATGCGAGCGGCCATCCGTGCCCGATGTGCATGGCGGCGATGCGGCTCGCCGGCATCAGCGAGGTCGCCTATGCCTATTCCAACGATGACGGCGCCCCGTTCGGCCTGACGTCGGCGGCGATCTATGCGGAACTCGCCAAGCCTTTTGCCGAGCAGTCCATGAAGATCCGCTACGTGCCGGTCCGGCCGGAGTCGCGTTCGGTCTTTATGCGGAGTGGAAGCGGAGGAAGGACGGACAGGCGTAGATTCGACTAGCCCCGGCAGGCACCCGCGAGGCTACACGTGGAGCGCGGCGAGGCGAGCGGCGTTGCGATTGTGCTCGCGGATGACGGGCGCCATGTCGAGCGTGACGATCTCACCCTCGTCGACGATCAGGCGTCCCCCGACCACGGTGTGCCGTGCCCGTGTCGGCGCGCAGAACACGACGGCGGCGACCGGATCGCTCAGCGCACCGGCATAGGCAATCGAATTGAGGTCGAGGGTGAAGAAATCCGCGCACTTCCCCACGGCGAGCGAGCCGATGTCGTCGCGGCCGAGCACGGAGGCGCCGCCGATGGTCGCGATCTCGAGCGCCTCGCGCGCCGACATCCATTCCTTGGCGCGCAGCGGGTCGGAGGTGGAGAGCACGGTCTGCGGTCCTTCCGGCGGCAGCAGACCCATTTTGAGGCGCGCCAGCAGCATGGTCTCACGGACCTCGACCAGCAGGTTCGAGCCGTCATTGCTCGCCGCGCCGTCGACGCCGAGCCCGGTCCGCACGCCCGCGTCCCGATACTTCTTGATCGGCGCGATGCCCGACGCCAGCCTCATGTTCGAGGACGGGCAATGGCAGACGCCGGCGCCCTTGGCGGCGAACAGGCGGACCTCGTCGTCGCTGACATGGACCGCATGCGCGTACCAGACATCCGGACCGACCCAGCCAAGCGACTCCATATAGGCGACCGGCCGCATTCCCATGTTCTGCAAGGTGTAGCGCTCCTCATCGAGCGTCTCGCAGAGATGGGTGTGCAGGCGCACCCCATAATGCCGGGCCATGCTGGCGGATTCGCGCATCAGGTCCGCCGTGACCGAGAAGGGCGAGCAGGGCGCGAGCACGATCTGCACCATCGAGCCCGGCGCGGCATCGTGATAGCGGTCGATTACGCGGACGCAGTCATTCAGGATCTCGTCCTCGGTCTCCACGCAATCGTCCGGCGGCAGGCCACCTTTGGACTCGCCAAGCGACATGCTGCCGCGCGAGACCACGAACCGGATGCCGAGTTCCGCCGCCGCCGCGATCTGGTCGTCGACCTTGCAGCCATTCTGGAACACATAGGCATGGTCGAACGCCGTCGTGCAGCCGGACAGCGCGAGTTCGCCGCAGCCGACCAGCACGGCGGTGCGGGTGTCCTCCGGGGTGCGGCCACCCCAGATCCGGTAGTGCGCCTTGAGCCAGGGAAAGAGATTGTTGTTCTGGCCGGCGACCAGGTTGCGCGTGAGTATCTGATCGAGGTGGTGGTGGCAGTTGATCAGGCCGGGAAGCAATATATGGCCGTCGAGATCGAGGACGATGTCCGCCGTCTCGGGCAACGTCTCTGTCGTCCCGACGCTCTCGATCACCCCGTCGCGGGCGAAGAGGCCGGCATTCCTGAGTTCACGCCGCCCCTCGTCCATGGTCACCAGGACATCGGCGTTCTTCGCGAGCAGTGTTCCCATCTGATCCTGCCTTGCTCTCAGTACCATGTGAACGCGGCTATCATCGCGGCATAGAGCGCGACGACGAGGGCGATGCCGGCGGCGTCCATCCAGCGTGCCCGCGGTTGCAGCCACCAGTCGAAGCGGCGGCTCACCCATGGCACCAATTGGCTCAGCAGGAGGACGCTGACGACATTGCCGATGAAGAGCGCGACCGGAAATGGCAGCTTCACCCAGCCGGTGAGCAGCGGGGTCTGCACCAGCATCCCGAACAGGAACACCACCGGATAGAGCATCAGCACGACCAGCATGTTCTGCTTCCACGCCGCCGGGGCCGGACCGCCGGAGGTCGGGAACCATTGGTCGAAGCCGGTGCGCACCACGCGGACGTGGAACTCCTCGGTGAAGGGCTCCGCCTCCTTCAGCATCGCCTGCCGCTCCGGCGAGTCCATCCAGGCCTTGAGATGCGCCTCGTTGTCGAAACGCAGGATCGCCACCCAGTCTTCCTGGACGCCGGGGATCGGCGCCTCGAAACGATAGCCCTGGAATCCCGGAGCGCGGCTCTGCACCGCCGCCATGCGCCGTTCCCACGCGCGATAGGCGGTCTCCTGGCCCGGCTTGAGCCGGGTGGAGATCACGGTCGAGATCGGCGCCGGCAGCACGCCGGCGGCGCCGTCATTCACCAGATGAATGTCGTCGCGCCCCGCCAGCATGTCCGCAATGCCGTCGATGCGGCGGAGCCGTTCGCTCGATTTCAGCCAGCCGACCGCCGCCTCGGTGCTGGTGAAGCGCTGCAAGATGACCCAGTCGACCTGCGTCGGCGGTGCGGGGGGCATGACTGATTGTTCGATGAACCCCGGAAAGCCGGCAATCACCTCGCCCGTCGCTTCCTGCCAGGTCGCGAAGGCATCCTCATAGCCGTTCAGCACCCGGGTCTGGGTCACGATGGTGACCGAGCCTCCCAAGCCCTCGTTCACGGCGGGTTTGCTCAGCTCGGCTTCGCTCATCGCGGCCTCGCTCACGGTGCCACGGCGAGCTGCTCGAAGATCCGGTCGGGCGTGAAGGGCAGGGCGGCGAACCGCACGCCGGTGGCGTTCGCCAGCGCGTTCGACACGGCGGGCGCCACGCAGTTGATCGCGCATTCGCCCTGCGCCTTCGCACCCAGCGGGCCGATCGTGTCGTGGGTGTCGGCGAACATGATCCTTGTGCGCGGCGTGTCGGCGAAGGCGGGTATGTGGTAGTTGCGTAGCGCCGGATTGAGCATCCTGCCATGGGCGTCATGCACCATGTGCTCGGTCAGCGCCCAGCCAAAGCCCATCGCCACCGCGCCCTCGAGCTGCCCGCGGCACTGCATCGGGTTGATGCGCCGGCCGATGTCGGCGGCGTGCACGCTGTGGAGGATGCGGATCTCGCCGGTGACGCGATGCACGGCGAGCCGCACGCCCTGCACATTGAAGGCAATGGTGCGCGGCGAGAGATAGGCCTTGCGCTTGGCCTCGAAGCGATGGCCTGCCGCGGTGCCGAGCCGGTGCAATTCGGTCAGCTCGATCCGGCGATTTCCGCTCACCACCGCGTCGTCCTCCAGCGACCAGTCGTCCGGCGAGGTGCTGGTCTGGCGCGCAGCAAAAGTGAGGATGTTGGCCCGCAGCGCGCGGGACGTCAGGTCCACGGCCTGCCCTGCGACCACCGTGCCGGTGCTGGCGAAGGTGCCGGAATCATAGGGGGTGAGGTCGGTATCGGCATTGATGATCGCGACATTGTTCGCCCGCGTGCCGAGCACCGAGGCGGCGATCTGGCGGTGCGAATTGATCGAGCCGTTGCCCATCTCGGTCGAGCCCACCGCGAGATGATAGGAGCCGTCCGGCAGCAGCCGCATCTCGCCGCCGGCGCGGTGTTCGGTCGGTGGACCGGATTCCAGCACGGAGAGCGCCACGCCCGTGCCTTCCGCCCAGTTGCCCGCGGGCATCGGCAGCCCCTCGCCATTGCCGAGCGCGGCCTGCACGAGATCGAGGCACTGGTCGAGCCCGTAGCTGCCGAAGTCGACATCGCTCGGATCGCTCCACACCGACTCGATGACGTCGTCCGGACCGATCATGTTCCGGCGCCGGATGGTGAACGGATCGATCCCGAGCGTGGCGGCGAGGTCGTCCATAGCGCATTCGATCGCAAACGTGCTCTGCGAGGCGCCATAGCCGCGAAAGCCGCCGCCGGGGATCATGTTGGTGTAGATCGCGTGGCCCTCGGCCTTCTTGTTGGCGCAGCGATAGGCTGCCAGCGGGCTGCCCAGCGATGCGGCGAGCGTCTCGCTGCCGTGGCCGCCATAAGCGCCGGTGTTGGAGACGACATGGACTTCGAGGGCGGTCAGCGTGCCGTCGGCCTTGGCGCCGAGCTTCACCCGCGTCGTCATCTGGTGGCGGGTGGTGGCGCCGATGAACTGCTCCTCGCGGGTGAACTCCCATTTCACCGGGCGGCCGAGCTTGAGCGTGGCGAGCAGGCAGAGATCCTCCGAGATCATCTCCTGCTTGCCGCCGAAGCCGCCGCCGACCCGCTCGGTGAAGACATGCAGATCGTGCGGGAAGATGCCGAAAAGGTAGCAGAGCTTCTTGTGGGCGATGAACGGCGCCTGGGTCGAGGTTCGCACGTGAAGGCGCCCCGCCTCATCCCGCCATGCGATCGAGCCGTGGGTCTCCAGATGCGCGTGCTGCACGCGCGAGGTGGAGTAGGTCTTCTCGTGGATGACGTCCGCATTCTCGAATCCGGTCGCGACGCTGCCGACCTCGCCCTTGATGGTGACGAATATGTTGCCCTTAGCCTCGTTGCCCTTGTTGTGGAGGATGGGCGCGTCGTCCGCCATCGCCTCCACCGGGTCGAACACCGCCGGCAGGATCTCGTACTCCACCTCCAGCGCCCGGCAGCCGGCTTCTGCGGCGCCCTCGCTCTCCGCCACCACGGCAGCGATGCGCTGGCCGACGAAACGGGCGACATTGTCGAGGATATAGGTGTCGTCCGGGTCGACCAGATGGTCCTCATGGGTCGCAGTGCTGTAGAGCTTGCGCGGCACATCCTCCCAGGTGAACACCTCGACCACGCCAGGGACGGCCAGCGCCTTCTCGCGGCGGATGCCGACGACGCGCGCATGGGCGTGCGGCGAGCGCAGCACCTTCAGGTGCAGCACGCGGTCCACCGCGACATCCATGGTGTAGCGCTCGTGTCCGGTGACGATGCCCTGGCTGAACGGATTGGGCAGGCTCGCCCCGCAGGCCGAGCCGGCGACATCGTCCTCGGTGGAGCGGACGCCATGGACCGCGTCCTCGATCGAGCGATAGCCGGTACAGCGGCAGAGATTGCCCTTCAGCGCGCGCGGCAGGTCGGTGCGCTGTTCCTCGTCGAGCGCGGCGACCGTCATGATCATGCCGGCGGCACAGAACCCGCACTGGAAGGCCTGCGCCTCGACAAAGGCCTGCTGCACCGGGTGAAGCCCGCCGCCATTGGCGAGGCCCTGAATGGTCGTGACCTGCCGGCCCTTGGCACGGAACGCCGGCATCAGGCAGGAATGCACCGGCCGGCCGTCGAGCCACACGGTGCAGGCGCCGCAATCGCCGGCATCGCAGCCCTTCTTCACGCCGAACACACCGCGATCGCGCAGGAAGGTGCGCAGGCACTGGCCGGGCCGAGGCTCGGCGGAGACGCTCTTGGCGTCGATGCTGAATGTCACGCGCCGCTCCCCAGAGCCGCGAGTTCCGCCCGGATGTCTTCCGCGAAATGGTAGGTGAGATGCCGCTTATAGGCAGGCGTGCCGTTGACGTCGTCGAAAAAGCCGTCGGCCGGGATGGCCGCGTCGATGGCAGCGCGCATTTCGTCCGCGCTTGGCGGCCGCGGGAAGTTGAGCTGCACCGGGCGCGGCGTTGCGGCGGTGATGGTCAGCAACAGGTCGCCCTGTGGCCCGCTGGTGCCGATCAGCAGCGCCGCCGAGCGGCCGAGCTTGGTCAATGAGGCGCGGCGGATGGCGTAGCGCTTCTCCAGGGCCGATGCCGGGATATGGACCGAGCGCAGCAGCTCACCGGGCGCCAATATGTTGGCGTGGTTGCCGGTGACGAAGTCGCGCGCGGCAACCGTGCGCGGGGCGCCCTCGCGCGGCCACAGCAGATAGTTGGCTTCGAGCGCCACGGTCAGCGAGACCATCGCGCCGGCCGGCAGCGACATGCAGATATTGCCGCCGACAGTGGCGACGCCGGCGACCTTGAACGACATCAGCAGCGCGTGCGCGCAGTCCGGCAGCAAGGGCGCGGCCGGCCATTCCGGCGGGCCGACCACATTGGCGAGCGTCTCGATCGTGCAGGTCGCGGCGATCTCGATCCCGTCATCGGAAATGGTGAGTTCCGGCCAGCCGAAGCCGTGCAGGTCGACCAGCGTATCGACGCCGAGCTGCGGCTCCGACATCAGCCAGGTGCCGCCGGCGAGCCAGGCGTGACCGGTCGGCCAATCTGCAATTTCGTCAGGAAAGATGGGAGACTTGACCTGCCGAACCGTATTCAGATCCATACGTCGTCTCCGCTCCGACCAAGCGGACTGGAATATTTCCAATGTTACCATGGGTAGCATGTTGCGGCCAAGCAGCGGTTGGTTGACTATCACTTGGTATCGTGAACGACGAAGACTTGGTTTTCTCTTCGTCGGTGCACGATGCACAACGATCGCCCACAGAGCTGGGCGGCGGGGGCACCAAGATAAAACCGGCTAACATGCAGTCCCGGCGCGCGCCGGCGCGGACAGGCACTGGCCGAGCCGGTCTGGCGTGACACGGTGGTGGTGCCGCGGAACGGCCGCCTCGTGTTCCGCTCCCGCTTTCTCGATTTCACCGGCCGCTTCGTCCTGCATTGCCACATGATGAACCATGAGGAGCTCGGCATGATGCAGGTCGTTGAGGTTCACGACGCCTGAAGCGCGGCGCGTCGTCTCGACCTATGCCGCAAGCGGCGTCAGCCGCGCGGCGAGGAGATGGCGGGTGTAGGCGTCGCGCGCCGGCGTCGTCGCGAGGTCGCGGGCGAGGCAGCGATCGACCACATGGCCATGCCGCATGACGAGGACCTCGTCCGAGATCCAGCGCACCATGTCGATGTCGTGCCCGATGAACAGCATGGCGAAGCCGCGCTCGTTCTGGAGCTTTTGCAGAAGCTGCAGGATCTGCACCTGCACGGTCATGTCGAGCGCGGAGACGACCTCGTCGCAGATCAGCACCTCCGGCTCGCACAGCAGGGCGCGGGCGATGCACACGCGCTGGCGCTGGCCGCCGGAAAGCTGATGCGGGAAGCGCTCCCGGTGCTCAGGCTCCAGCCCGACCTCCTGCAGCGCGGCGGCGATCCGCGCCGCGTGCTCGCGAGGGGCAATGCCGGCGAGCGCGAGGGGCTCGGCCAGTGCACGTGCGATCGACAGCCGCGGATTGAGCGCGCCATAGGGATTCTGGAACACGATCTGGCAGCGCCTGCGGAGCGTCCGGGGCACTGCATGACTTTGCGGTGTCAGCTCGTGGCCGAGCAGCCGGATGCGCCCCCTTGCGAGCGGCCGCAGTCCTGCCACTGCCGCGGCGACCGTGCTCTTGCCCGAGCCGGATTCGCCGAGCAGACCGAGCGTGCGTCCCGGCGACAGGCTGAAGGATGCGTCATGCACCGCCCGGAACGACTTGGCGAACAGACCGCGCCCGGCATAGTCGACTGCGAGGTCCTGGACCTCGACCAGCGGAGGCAGGGTGTGTGCGCCGCTGGCCGGTTCTGCCGCATCGAGGGTGCGGCGGGCGGCGACCAGGCGCGACGTATAGGGATGTTGCGGGCTCTCGAGGATGGTTTTCGCCGGGCCGGCCTCGACGATCTGGCCGCGATGCATCACGCAGAGATCGTGCGCGAGGGCGCCGGCGACCGCGAGGTCATGGGTGATGATGAGCATGGCGAGCTGTCGCCGGCGTTGCAGCTCTGCGAGCAGGGCAACGATATCGGCCTGGACGCTGGCATCGAGCGCGCTGGTCGGCTCGTCGGCGATCAATATGTCGGGCTGGCCCGCCAGCGCCATTGCCAGCATCACCCGCTGCTGCTGACCGCCGGAGAGTTCGTGCGGATAGCGGCGGGCGAGGGCGGCAGGATCGGGCAGGCCGACTTCGCCGAGCAATTCCTCGATCCGGCGGCCGCGCACCGCCCGCGCCCGTTCGCATTTCGCCAGCACTTCGTCGATCTGCGCGCCGACGCTCATGAACGGGTTGAGGCAGGCCATGGGATCCTGGAACACCATGGCGATCTTGCCGCCGCGCAGGGCGCGCAAGGCCCGCGCATCGCGGCTCGGCAGTGCCGCGCCGTCGATTTCGATCGCGCCGGCGGGATCGACCGTGAGTCCCTCGGGCAGCAGGCCGGTGACGGCAAGCGCGGTCAGCGATTTGCCGGAGCCGGATTCGCCGATGATGCCGAGCGTCCGGCCCCGGGCCAGCGTCAGCGAGATGCCGTCCACCAGCCGGCGTGTGCCCTTCGAGACGACGAGATTGCGGACGGCGAGGGCGGGCGGGTTCATCGTGACAGCCTCGGATCGACCAGTCGGTGCAGCAGATCGGTGACGGCGTTGATGACGACGAGGCCGATGGCAGTGACCAGGATCGAGGCCTGGATCACCGGATAGTCGCGCCCGTGAATGGCGTTGAGCATCAGGCTGCCGAGCCCGGGCAGCCCGAACAGCACCTCCATGGTGAGCGTGCCGGCGACGAGGCTGGCGAGCACGAGGCTGGACAAGGCGAGCGCCATCGGCACCGCCGTTGGCAACAGATGCCGGAGCGTGACCCGCCAGGGCGACAATCCCTTGGCGCGCGCAGTGCGCACATGCGCCGAAGTCGCCGCCTCCCGCAGTTCTTCATGCAGCGGCTTCACGATCTGTCCGGCCCCGTCAATGCCGATGATGATGACCGGCAGCAGCATGCCGCCGATGACCGGCAGCCAATGCAGCCAGATCGAGAAGATCAGTATGCCGATGACGCCGATGCAGAAGGTGGGCAGGGCGATGGACCAGATATTGACGATGTCCACCAGTGCGCGCAGCGCGCGGCTCTCCAGTGTCACCGCGCCGACCGCGATGCCGATGGCGAGCAGCAGGGAAAGCGCGAAGCTGAGGCCCGCGAAGACCAGCGTCACCGGCAGGGCGGTGCGCAGCATATCGGAGACCGGGCGTCCGAAGCGGATCGATTCGCCGAAATCGCCTTGAAGCGCCCGCATCGACCATTCGCCGAACTGGACGAGGATCGGCTTGTCGAGGCCGAGGTCGCGACGCATCGCTTCCTGCTGGCTCGCAGTCAGGTCGCCTTCGATCGCCTTGACGTCGACCACGTCGCCGGGGATGACGCGCGCCAGGAGGAACACGATCACTACGATGCCCGCGGCCTGCGCCAGCATCCGGGCAAGGTCGGCACCGAGGGATGCGAGACGCTTCATGGCGTTCTCTCGGAAGCTGCCTCGCGCAGCGGATCGAGCCGCAGCCGGATCGCATCGCCGAGGAAGGAGAGCGACAGGGTCAGCAGCACGATGGCGAGCACCGGCGCCAATATTGCGTGCGGCGCCACCTCGATGTATCGGCTGGCCTCGGCCACCATGCGGCCCCAGGTCGGCGCGTCGGGCGAGGAGCCGAGGCCGAGGAAGCTGAGGACGGATTCGGTGACGATGCAGCGCGGCAGCAGGATCGCCGCCTGGGTCACCAGTCCGCCGGCGAGGTTCGGGGCGAAATGCAGGCGCAGCACATGCAGCCGGCCGCCGCCGAACAGCCGCGCCGCGGTCACATAGTCTTTCACCGCTTCGCGCCGGTAGGTGGCGCGCGCCACATAGGCGAAGAAGGGGGCGAAGGAGATGCCGAGCGCGATCGTCACCGGGCCCGCGCCTTCGCCGAGCGCGACGATGAGCAGCAGCGCCAGCAGCACGCCGGGCATCGCCCGCACAAGATCGATGGCGCCGAACAGCACGGCCTCGCTCACCCGGCCGAGGGCGAGCGCAATGAGACCGAAGCCGGCGCCGAACACGAAGGCGGCGAAGGCGCCGCCGATCCCGACGAGGAGCGTGGTGCGCGCGCCCATGACGAGCCGGGAGAACACGTCGCGGCCGATATGGTCGGTGCCCAGCCAGTGCTCGGGGCCGGGCGGCTGGTTCAATGCCAGCAGATCCTGGTCGAGCGGGTCGAACGGCGCGATGAGCGGCGCCATCAGGGCAATCGCCACGATGGCAGCGAGCACGATCGCGGCGATGGCGGTGCGCGCCGGAAAGCCGGTGCGCACCCTCGCATCCCCGCCCGCTGGAAGGGCAAGCGTCATGGCTCAGTCCGCAAGCCAGGTCTGCGCCACGCCGCCGCTCGCCCAGTTGGGCGACCAGGTGAACCCCGGCTCATAGCCCTTCACCGCAGCGCGCATGGCGATCTGGTTGGCGGCGAGGCCGAGCACCACGACGTAGTACTTGTCCATGACGCGGTGCCAGGCGTCGAGATAGAGCGCCTTGCGCTTGTCGAGCGCCGGCTCGGCGACGGCGGCCTTCACCAGCCGGTCGAGCTCGGCGTCCTGGATGCCGCCCCACAGCACCGGATTGGGGCCGTCGCTCATCATGCGGACATAGCGCAGGAAGATATCCGCGCGCGGGCCGGACGACATGCAGTTCATGTCCCAGTCGTACTGGCCGAGACGCTTTTGCGCGCCGAGGTCGTCGAGCGCGACATGGTTCACCTTGAAGCCGAGCTTGCGCACCATCTGGACGATGACCTGCGGATAGTTCTCCTGCCAGGAGACGAACTCGATGGTCTCCTTGGCGGGATCGACTCCGGCGTCCTTCAGGAGCGCGCGGGCCTTGTCGAGGTCCGGTTTGGCGTGGACGTCGGCGTCGTGGGTCGACTGGTCGAAATAGAGATTGCCGGGCAGCACCATCTGGTTGGTGACGACCCCACTGCCGGCGGCGGCGAAGTTCATGAAGGCGGCCTTGTCGACCGCGTAGGCGAGCGCCTGGCGCACGCGCGGATCGTCGAACGGCTTGCGCGGCTTGCGATTGTTGAAGGCGACGAAGAACCAGGCGGCGTCCTTCAGCGGCTTGACGGCAAAGTTCGGGTCGGCGGCGAGCTGCTTGGCGATGTCGGCCCGCACATAGACGACGTCCATGTCACCGGCGCGCATCGCCAGCGCCTTGTCGACATCGTCCCGCAGGTCCGCCTCGACGGCGGAGAGATAGGGCATGCCCTTGCGCCAATAGGTGGTGTGGGCGGGCGCCGTGAGCTTCACCTTCGGCTGCCATTCGCCGAAGCGGAAGGGTCCGGTGCAGATCGGGGTCTTGATGGTGTCGTCCCAGCCGTCGGACTTCGGCGACACGATCCACAGTTCCGACATCAGATTGGCAAGAGGCGCATAGGGCTCGCGCATGGTGAGCACCACCGTGCGTGCGTCGGGCGCGGTGACGGTATCGACCAGCTTCATCGCCGAGGCGAGCCAGCCGCCCGCAACCTTGGTCTTCACGCGCTCGATATTGGCCAGCACGTCGGCGGCGGTCATGACGTCGCCATTGTGGAAGGTAACGCCCTCGCGCAGCCGGAAAGTGTACATCTTGCCATCGGGCGAGATGTCGAACGATTCCGCGAGGAACGGCTCGACCGAGCCGTCGGCGGAGATCGAGGTCAGCGCCTCGGCATAGATCTGCTGCACGGCGATGCTGCCGGTGTGGCGATGCGGGTCGGCGGTATCGAGGCCGAGTGTCGCATATTTCAGCACGCCGCCTTTGGCCGGCTCTGCGGCGAAGGTGACGTGCGGCAGCAGGCCGGCAAAGCCGACTGCGGCGGTGCTGGCCAGAAACGTGCGGCGGCTAAGGTTCGCGATCGTCATGAACGATCCTCCGGGGCAGGAGAGCGGGAAACTTGCGAGGAAGCTTGCAAAGGGGTGCCGTCCATGCCGTCGGCCGAGAGGCCGAGATGGGAGAGCACGGTCGGAGCGATATCGACGACGGCCGCGGGCGCGCTGCGCGACGCGCCGCTCGCGAAGCCGGGACCATCGATCACGAGGATGGGCGACTGCTCATAGGCATTGAGCCCACCGTGCTGGCCGAAGCCGAGCCGGTCGACCTTGCCGCCTTGCGGCTTTGCCGCGAGGCAGGAGCCGGGCACGCCGAAGGCGTTGGGGGCGTCGTCGCCCTTGAGCGAAATGGCGAAGGCAAGGCCGTGCATCGGCGCCTGGCCGACCTTGCCGAGATCGTCGGCACCGATCACCGCGCCGGCCCATGGACGCGTGCGCAGGAAATCATCCAGCGGGTCGAGCCGGTTCGCGTGGTCGGGATGGACATAGACCAGCGCCGCGGTGCCGTTGGCGGCGATCACGATATCGTCTGACTCGAGTGAAGCCTTCAGGCCGGCGCCGACCAGTTCGTCCTCGATATCGATGATGCCGGTGACGGTCTCGTGCCCATGGTCGGAGCCGGCGATGAGCAGCACCTCGTCGCCGCCTTCGCGGAGACGATTCACCGCCGCGACGATCATGCCGAGATGGCGATCGGCCTCGCGCAGTACGGCGAGATGCTCCGGAGAGCCGAGCGGCTTCTCGTGCTGGATGTGGTCGGGTTCGCCGAACCAGATCACCGAAAGAGCGGGCCCCGACCCATCGAGCGCTTCAGTGATGAAGCGCTCCGTCATGACGCGGTCGCCTGCGGCGTCGAGTGCGATGTCGAGCTGCCGCGCCAGCGGCGTACGCCCCGGCCCATAGGAGCCCGTGCGGTGATGCACATGCCCGTGGCCGTCGGGATCGTGCGCATAGGCGGCGCCGGGCGAGACATTGTTGAAGATGATCGCGCCGCCATGGCCGGCGACCCGCTCGGCCAGAGTGGGCATAGCGAGCGAGCGGCCGGTCACCCGGCGCTTCCATTGCAGGAAGTCGGGCAGGCCGGCATCGTGGCGGACGAGGCGCCCCTCTTCCATGAGCACCATGGTGTTGCCCTGGAGCTCGTGCCGGGCCGGATGGCAGCCGGTCGCCAGCGTCGAGGAGACGACGCGGGTGGCCGAGGGGAAGGCCGAGCGATAGCCGGAGAAGCGTTCACCGCGCTCGGTGAGGGCGGCGAGGTGTGGCGTGCGCCGCTCGTCGACAAAGTCGCGGCGGAGCCCATCGAGCATGACGATGACGGCGCGGCGCATGCGCTACTCCACCCGGTTCAAGGCAAAGTCGAAGATGTCGAAATTGCGCAGCGTCTCCGGGACATCTCCCGGGGCGCGGAGCGGGTGCGAGAGGATGAAGGGCACGCGCTGCTCTGCGAGGCTGCCATGCGAGCGCAGCCGCTCGCCGGCGAGCTGGCTGAGGTCGTGGTCGCCGGCACGGGCGCCGAGCGCGACGCCGGCGGCGCCGATGACGACGATGTCGGCCTCGCGATCGACTGGCATCTCGAAGCGGGCGGCGGCCTCGCTGCCAGGCAGCGCCAGCGCGATGCCCGGCAGGGTCCGGACCCGTTCCAGCACCGCGGCGGGATCTATGCCGCCGGCAAGGATATGCACGCGCACGAAGCCGCCGAGCGCGCCATGATGGCGCACGAAGGGGTCGGTGATCGGGCAGATGACGCGGGTCGCCCCGGCGCCGAACTCGGCATCGAGCACATCGCCGATATAGACCACGCTCGGCGCGCCGTCGGGGCCCGCCATGTCGGTCATGCCATGGTCGGCCGTCACCCCGACGATGGCGCCGAGTTCGATAAGCCGGCCGAGGCGCTGGTCGACGTCGGCCATGAAGGCCAGCGCCTCCGGCGCCTCCGGGGCATGCTTGTGCTGTACATAGTCGGACAGCGAGAGATAAAGGACATCGGCGCGCCCGGCCTCGATCAGCCGGATACCGGCATCGAGCACGAACAGCGACAGTTCGGCGGAATACTGCGCCGGCTTGGGAAGCCCGACAAAGGCGGCGGCGTCCGCGATGCCGTGCTCCGCCTCAGTAGAGGCGTCGGCGAATTCCGCCGAGAAGGCGATGGCGCTGCGCTCGTCGACAAGCATCAGGCCATGGGCGAGCGCCTTGCGCAGCTTGTCCTTAGCCGTCACCACGGCGACCCGGCTGCCGGCGCTGGCAAGGCCGGCGAGGATGGTCGGCGCCCGCATCAGCGCCGCGTCCAGCATCATCACCGTCTCGCCGGTCTCGCGGTCGAGATAGAAATTGCCGGCGACGCCGTGCACCCTCGGCGGTGCGCCGCAGACGATGGAGACGTTGTTGGGGTTGGTGAAGGTCGGCATCGCCGCCAGCGCCAGCGCTTCGAACCCCTCGCGCCGCATCCGCGTGAGGGTGGGGATGACGCCCGCGGCCTCCGCCGCCTCGATATAGGCCGGATCGCAGCCGTCGAAACAGACGACCACTGCCGGCTGCACCGGCTTCCGATAGCGCCGCGCATTCACGACGACGTATTCGCGTGACGCGTCGGCGTCCTGCCTTGCCATATCCATCAATGTCGGTCCGTAATAATACTGTCGCACTCAGCGCATATGCTTGAATGTTTTACAGTATATTCTGTGGTTGTTGCTTGTAGTTTATTATTGAGTAGTGGGCGACGGAGTAAAGCGATATTAGTTCCGTCATCATGTGAGTTTTTGGAACAGACGAATGCGGCGCAATCTTCCACCTCTCAAGGCTATGGTGGCGTTCGAGGCTGTGGCGCGGATCGGCAGCGTGACCGGCGCCGCGGACGAACTCGGGGTGACGCACAGCGCGGTCAGCAAGCAGCTCTCGGTGCTCGAGGCCTGGCTCGGCGTGCCGCTCTTCGCCAACAACCGGCGGCAGATGCTGCCGACGGCCGCGGCGGCCCAGCTGGCGACGGCAACCGCCGCGGCGCTCGACCTGATGGCGTCGGCGGTCGAGACGATGGCGCCGCAGGCCGCGCCGGAGGTGCTGCGGGTCATCGCGCCGGCGACCTTCGCCATGCGCTGGCTCATTCCCCGCCTGCCGAGTTTCCAGGGCAAGATCGGCCAAGCCCAGATCGGCCAAGCCCAGATTGGCGACGTCGACGTCCTTGTGCGTCCGACCCACACTACGGAGGACTGGGCCGACATTCCGTTCGACGTCGTCATTCGGCGCGGCGATGCGCTGCCTTCCGACCTCCGTGTGGTCGCCCTGTTCCGGGAGGAGATCACCCTGGTGGCAAGGAACGATATTGTCGGCGACATCTTCGGCGATGCGCTCGGCGCGCCTCACGGGGATGGTCCATCGCGCCTGGTGGGGACCCGTCTCCTGGAGGCGGTGACCCGCCCGGGGGAGCTTTCCAGATGGCTCGTCTCCGCCGGGCTGCCGGCCGATCACGCCGGCCGCGCCACCCGCTTCGGCCATTTCTACATCGCGCTCGAGGCGGCGCTCGCCGGCCAGGGCCTGCTGGCCGCACCGATCGAGGTCGTCGCCGATCTGCTGGCGCGCGGCGAGCTTGTCGAGCCGTTTCCGGAACTGCGCATTGCCGGTCCAGAATACCGGCTCGGCTACGAGCCCGCCGGCGCCCGCGCCCCGCTTGCCGCCGCGTTTGCGGACTGGCTCGCCCAGGAGGCCCTCGCGCGTTGAGCGCCCGGATGACGATGAGCCTGTTCCCGGCTAAACCCGAGCGGTCGGCGGGAACCGCATCATGATCAGCTTCTTGCTGGAATACTGGCCGCAAGTCACCATCGTGGGCAGCGGCGTTATTGGAACCAGTGCCGCCGTCCACGCGGCCATGACCAAGGATGATGTGCGCGCCGCCATAGGTTGGGTTGGCGTCATCATGCTGTCGCCGGTGATCGGCGCGCTCCTGTATCTCGTTGCCGGCATCAATCGCATCCGCCAGTCGGCCGCCGGCCAGCGCCGTGCCGACGTGGAACGCGGCCACAGCCACGCCTTTGCGCCGCCTGTGGCGATCCCGGTCCCTCCCGGCTTTGCCTCGATGAAGAATCTCGGCGATCAGGTTGCCGCCTTTCCACTCACGGCAGGCAATGCCGTGAGCCTGCTCGATGGCGGCGATGTCGCCTATCCGGAGATGCTTGCCGCGATCGGTGCCGCGGAGCGCCACATCGCGCTGTCGAGCTACATCTTCGACAATGATCCAGTCGGCGTGCAGTTCGCCGAGGCTCTCATCGCGGCGCAGGCGCGTGGTGTTGCGGTACGGGTGCTGATCGACGCCGTGGGCGCCCGATACTCGCGGCCCTCCATCGTCGCGCGGCTGCGCGAGGCGGACGTGACCACCGCGCTGTTCATGGGCAATCTCGTCGGCCTGCGCCTGCCATATGCCAATCTGCGCAGCCATCGGAAGATGCTGGTCGTCGATGGCGCTCTGGCATTCACCGGCGGCATGAATATCCGGGCGCAGTTCGCCAGCGCCTTCGCCGGCGCCGATGTCGCCCACGACACCCATTTTCGCGTCGAAGGGCCGGCGGTCGGTCAGCTGTTGACCGTCTTTGCACATGACTGGTCGTTCACCACCATGGAGCGACTGACCGGTGATGCGTGGCAGATCCGCGAAGGGGCACCGCGCGGCGGCGTCGCGGTGCGCGTCGTGCCGTCCGGCCCCGACCGCGATCTTGCCTGCACCCACAGCATGATCATGGGCGCGCTGGCCGTCGCGCAGCATAGCGTGAAGATCTGCTCACCCTATTTTCTTCCCGACTTGCAACTCATCGGCGCGCTTGGCGTCGCCGGACGCCGGGGGGTGGACGTCGATATCGTCATTCCGTCGAACAACAATCTGAAGCTGGTCGATTGCGCGATGACGGCGCAACTCGACCAGGTGCTGGAGGCCAATTGCCGGGTCTGGCGTGCGTCCGGCGTCTTCGACCATTCCAAGCTGCTGGCGGTCGATGGCGAGTGGGCCTATGTCGGCTCCTCCAATCTCGATCCGCGCAGTCTTCGGCTGAATTTCGAGCTCGACCTCGAAGTCTACGACCCGATGCTGTCCGGAGAGATTGCGCAGCGCATCGCCGGGAAGATTGCGGGAGCGCGGGCCGAGACGCTGGAGACGCTGCGCGCCCGCCCCTTCGTGATCAAGTTGCGCAATCGCGCGGTCTGGCTGGGCACCCCTTATCTGTAAGGCCCTACAGTCCCAGGCGGTCCATCAGCCGGCCGTGCAGCACCACGCTGCGCACCGCGAGAGGCCAGAGCCCATGGAAGCGGATCGGCTTCGGCGCCATGATCGGCAGGTCGAGGGCGAACGCCTCGCCGTGGATGAGACGTCGGGCGAGTTGCTGGGCGAGCGCCGTGCCGAGCGCGACGCCGCGCCCGTTGCAGCCGAGATAGATCAGCGCATCGGGCGAGGGCTCGTGCACGTGCGGCCAGTGATCCCGGGTCATGGCGAGCTGGCTGTTCCAGCCATGGGTCCAGCCTATGCCGGCAAGCTGCGGCCAGAGCGTCTGCACATAGTCGGTCAGATAGGCGATCGGCTCCGGCGAGCCGATCGGGCGCATCGGGCCGCGCCCGCCCATCAGCAGCCGGCCCTGCGCGTCGATCCGGTAATAGACGGTGATGCGTCCGCTCTCATAGACCGAAGGGCGGCCCGGCAGGATCGCGCCGATTCGCTCCGAACTCAGCGGCTCGCTGGCGGCAATGGCGCTGAACACCGGCACCACCGTCTTGCGCAGCCCCTCCCACAGATCGTCGGTGAACCCGTTCGTGGCGATCAGGATCTTCTCCGCCTCTACGGTGCCGGCCGGGGTTTCGACCGACCAGCCATGGGCGCGCCGCAACAGACCGCGCGCCGGGGTGCGGCCGTAGATGCGCGCCCCGGCGGCGATGGCGGCGCGGGCGAGGCCGCGCGAATAGGCGAGGGGGTTGAGATTGCCGCCGCGCGTGTCGAGCAGCGCACCGAAATAGGCGTCGGTACCCGTGGCCTTCGCCGCACCAGCGCGGTCGAGCGGGGCGACCGGCATGCCGCGCTCCATGCACTGGCGTGCCGTCGCCTCGACACCGGTGAGGGCGCGGGCGCTGCGGGCGACCCGGAGCGTGCCGCTCTGCCGCACGTCGCAGGCGATGCCGAGCCGCTCGATCAGGGCGAAGGCGCGGTTCGGCGTGTCATAGGCGAAGCTCACCATGCGCCGGCCCAGATCGGGGCCATAGCTCGCTTCAATCACGTCCGGATCGTACTTCAGGCCCGGATTGAGCTGGCCGCCATTATTGCCGGAGGCGCCCCAGCCGGGCTCGTTCGCCTCCAGCACGACGGCTTCGACGCCGGCCTCGGCGAGGTGCAGCGCCGTCGTCAGCCCGACGATGCCGCCGCCGATGATCGCGACTGAGGCGCGCCGCGAGCCGTCGAGCGGAGGCGTCTCCGGCGCCGGCGGCGCATCCAGCTGATAGACATTGGGCGGCAGCGCGAGCGCAGAGGGAATGGCGGCGGCGGTCATCACATCAGGCTCTCGTGAAAGGGCGGTCGGTTGCACGCTCGCAGGACACGAACCCGGCATCGAGCTCATCGAGGCTGGCGCAGCCGAGGAAGCCGAGGGCGGTTTCCATCTCGCGCTTCAAAAGCTCCAGCACATGCGCGGCGCCGGCCTCGCCGCCGGCCGCCGTGCCATAGAGCGGGGCACGGCCAATGAGCACGGCATCGGCGCCGAGCGCCAGCAGCTTCAACACATCCGAGCCGCGGCGCAAGCCGCTGTCAGGGAGCACGGCGATGCGGCCGGCCACTGCTTCCGCTATTGTCGCCAGCGCACGGATCGGCGGCACCGCAGAATCGAGATTGCGCGTCATCCTCTACGACAATCCGTTTCGCAGCCACATCGTCATCGCGCCCGAGACCATCGCGCGGATGGAGGAGGAGCGCCTCGTCGTCGGCATGAAGGCCTCCGAGCAGTTCCCGGAAGGCCTGCGGCTCGCTTGCTTCGCACTGCCGGGATTCACGCTGGGATCACGCATCAAAGCCATTTCTTGCACCGGGTTGGAATTGATTTAGTTCCGCAGGAGGCTTTCGTGCAGCTCAATTCGGTTCCGCGGCTGGCGGACTTCAGCGTGCATTTCGGACCATTGCGCCGTGTGGCGCACCTTGCTTTATGTAGCGTCATTGTCTCGATCTCGGCCTGCGCCGGCGGATCCACCGCCTGGGCGATTACGGCGAGCGGCACTGCGGTCTATGTCGTGCCTGCGGCGGCAGCGGCAGGCACCACCGGGCGGCGCACGCTCCAGGTCGACGGCGACGTCTTCATGGGCGACAAGGTCCAGACC
>JAQSWY010000020.1 GCA_029266425.1 Xanthobacteraceae bacterium | reverse complement strand
TCGCTGGCACGGCGCCCGGTGCTGTTCGCGCTCGCCCGCGCGCTGGGCGAAGCCTGGCCGGGAGACGTGTCGCGCGGCACGCTGCTTGCGCGGGCCTTCCGGGCGAAATCGGCCGATGAATCGCATCGCGCCCGGCTACGGGTCGAGATGGGCCGGCTGCGCGCCGAGCTGCGCCCGCTCGCCGAGGTAAGCGCGACGAAGCGGGGCTTTGCACTCGTGCCGCGCGGCGCCCGCGAGATCGCGGTGCTGGCGCGACCCGTGGAGGAGGAGCATGCCGCGGTGCTCGCCTTCCTAGCGGACGGCGAAGCGTGGTCGAGCTCGGCACTGGCGCTGGCGCTCGGTGCCAGCGCGCGCAGCGTGCAGCGCTCGCTCGGCGCGCTCGCCGAAGCGGGCAAGGTGCAGTGGTTCGGCCATGGGCCGGCGCGTCGCTGGATGACGCCGCCGGTGCCGGGATTCACGACAACCTTGTTACTCCCGGCTCCGCTGCCGGATGGTTAGGGTCGCCCCATCACCGATTGAACAGGGTAAGCGCCATGAAACATTCAGCAGCCGAAATCCTTCGCGAATATGGACCTTTTCCGGGTGTCGACGATGTGGCGGGCGTCACCTATGACGGCCAGCGGGTGTGGTTCGCTGCGGGCGACACGCTGAAGGCACTCGATCCGGAAAGCGGGAAGACCCAGCGCTCGATCGATGTCGCCGCGCATGCCGGAACCGCGTTCGACGGGCGGCATCTGTTCCAGATCGCCGAGGATCGCATCCAGAAGATCGATCCCGACACCGGCCGGGTGCTCGCCACCATACCGGCACCCGGCGGCGGCGGTGACTCCGGCCTCGCCTGGGCAGAGGGGACGCTCTGGGTGGGGCAGTATCGCGAGCGCAAGATCCATCAGGTCGACCCCGAGACCGGGGCGATCCTGCGCACCATCGAATCCAAGCGCTTCGTCACCGGGGTCACCTGGGTCGACGGCGAGCTCTGGCACGGCACTTGGGAAGGCGACGAGAGCGATGTACGGCGGATCGATCCGCAGACCGGCGAGGTGCTGGAGCGGCTCGACATGCCGGCGGGAGTGGGCGTGTCGGGGCTCGAATCCGATGGCGGCGACCGGTTCTTCTGCGGCGGCGGCAAGAGCGGCAAGGTGCGCGCCGTGCGGCGGCCGCGTTGAGGCGCGGTTTTACGGAAAGTTCTCCGGATTCAATGGGCTGGAGAATTTTGTGCAAGCATGAGTTGGAGAGTGCCCTAGCCGGGCGCGCTTCCTCCGAGGGCTCCAGCCAGCACGTCGGCGAGGCCGCGGCCGGCGCTGCCGTCCGCATCGAGACGCGGATTGTAGATGGTGACCTCGAGGCCGACCGCCTTCCCGCTAGCCAGGGCGATGCGGAGCGCCGTCGCCAATTCGTCCCACGACAATCCGCCCGGAATCCGGAAATCGACCGCCGGCATGATCGCGTCGTCGAGACAGTCGGCGTCGAGGTGAATGAAGAAGCCGTCCAGTTCCGGCCGTGACAGATGATCGACGCCGAGGCCGACGGCGCGTTCGATGCCGAGGCGGCGCACGGCTTCGAGATCATAGGCGCGGATCTCCCGCGGCAAAGGCTGGCTGCCGAATTCGGCCTGGTCTTCATGATCGCGGAAGGCGACCGCGACGGCATCCTCCGACCGCACCAGCGGACGGCGCCCTTCGAGATCGGTCAAGAGCGCCGGCCCGTCGCCGGTGACGAAGGCGAGATCCATGGACGCGCCCTCCCCGTTCGGCTCCGCCTCGGGCTGGAAGAAATCGGCATTGCCGTCGATGAACAACAGCCCATAGCGGCCGCGCCGCCGCAGTGCCAGCATCGAGCCCAGCAGGATCGTGCAATCGCCGCCGAGAACGACCGGGAACTCGCCCGCATCCAGCACCGCCCCCACGGCATCCGCGAGCTTCGGTGACCACGCTGCGATCGCGTGCGCGTTCAGCGTCAGGGTCTCGGGATCGATGATCCCGTCGCCCGGCGTGACAGTGAGCCGCCCGGCATGGCGCGCCCGGATGCGCTCCGCGAGGCCGAGTTCCAGGAGCCGGGAGGGCAAGTCCTCGACGCCGTCGGCCGTCAGGCCGAGCCTGGAAGGCGCTTCGAGGATCGCGTATCGGCGGGCGGGCATGGCAGAGCTCCGGCGGATGTGGACCGAAATCCACCGGAGGCTGGGATGTTCCCCTAGTCACCCCCAAGTGCGATCGGGCCGGCGCCCTCCAGCGCGATCTCGCCGACAAGCTTGGGCTTAAGCGTTGTCGAGGCTTCGCTCGTCCTCTCGAATGCAAAGCGGCGGGCCGTCGCCTTGCCGTCAGTTGACAGCGGAGTGACCAGGAGGTCGGCCCCCTCGGTCGTGCTCGTCGTGGCGACGCTCACGCCACGGCCGCGGTCGCCAAAGGGAGCGAACGTGGCCATTTCGGTGAAGCTCGCATGCTGGTGCGCGCTGGCACTGTGGAGATACAGCGAGGGTGCCCTGTCGAGCGCCGAGCCGCTGGAGAACGCCTTCACCTCGTCGCCGTCGAGTTGGCCGACGACGATGCGCTCGGCGCCGCCCAGAGTGCCGGCAAGCCAGCCCGTGGCAAGCGATACGCCGCCCCGGTAGCCCTCGCCGAAGGGTTTGAACTCGGTCATCGTCACCGGTTGGGCAGATCCCGCGGCTCCATGTTGATGCGCGGCGGTGGCGCCCTCGAGTGGCGCCAGCAACGGGAAGACGAACACCTTCACGTTCGACTGCGCGCCGGGTCCGGGCGCGGTCACGATGCTCTGCCGGCCCGTGGTGAAATCGATGAAGCCCGAGCTGAGGGTCACGCCGGATTTATCCCCCGGATATGGGCTGAACGAGGAGAACACGGCCGGGCTGGTGCCGAGGGCGGGCAATCTGGAACTGAAGACCCTCACTTCGCTCGCCACGCCAGGCCCCGACCCGACTATGATATTGTCGCCGGTGGTGGCGCCGTCGATGTGTGCCACAGCGATACTCACGCCGCTTTTTGAGGCGGCATCGAACGCGGTGAAGCGCGCCAACTCCCGTGAAAAAGGAGCGGCCCCATTCTTGACGGCACCCGAGAGCACCACAATGTCCGGCGCCCGCGCCTGCGACCAGGTCGTAGACACCGTCATCGTCGACGTCGCCCATGGCAACGCTCACCGTTCCCCCCGACCCCCGGAAACGGCGTGACGCTCGCGGGACGGCCAGAAGCGCCGGGGACCGTCACCGCGACGGACGAGACGGCCGGGATGACGTTGACGAGTGCCATGAGGCCGTTGTCCTCGTGGTTGAGGCGGTGGCAGTGCATGACGAAGAGGCCGGCATAGTCCTCGAACGGGTTCGTATCAAAAGCGTCCCGGGCTGTATCACCGACTCTTCCGGCTCGAGATTTGGTGCCGTTACATTGGCGTTGTCGATGCCCTGCATCACTGGCCCGAGCCTGAGGCCGATGGTCGGATCGGAGACGCCGGTTATCTGGAAATCGTTGACGTGGATGTGGATGGGGTGCTCGTCATTGTTCTCGTTGCGAAACACCCACTCCTCAACCGAATTGAGCCGGGGCTGGAGGATCGGGACGTTCGGGAAGGCGCCGCTGTCAAAGGCGTAGATGAAGGTCTTCGGATCCGACGTGCTGGCGAGGTCGTTGAGGAAGCCGCCATTGATGAGGATGTGGCGCGTGAGTGTTCAGCCTTGAGAGATAGCCGACAGGTGTTCGGAGAGATGACCGACACATTCTGATGGAGCCGGCGACCTGCCGGGCGTCAGTCGCGCTATATGGACAGCCCCGCGAGAAGCGGAGCGTACGCGGCGAGCCTGCGGGATACGAACTCCGTGAAGAGCCGCACGCGCTTCGTCTTGCGTGTCTCCCCCTGTGTGAGAAGCCAGAGCGTTCCGTACATGTGCAGGTCGGTGCCCGGCACCCTCACCAGCAGGGGGTCGGCATCTCCGACGAAGCACGGCAGTGTCGTGATCCCGAGCCCTTGCCGTACAGCAACGATCTGCGCCTCGGCGTCCGTGGTCCTGAATGGACCCCCCGTGGTGCGAACCTCGCCCTCGCTGGCCCAATCCGGAATTCCATGAATGCTTATGACGATCCACCGGATGGGATCAGGCGCGCCCGCACGCCATGCGGCTAGTCGATCGCAGGACATGTAGACGCCGCCGAACAGCTCCGGTCCCTTCAGGCCGTGAAGATTGAGCGGCAGGGTTTTGCGGTCGTAGACGACGCGGATCGCGACGTCGGCCTCTCGGTTGGTCAGATTTGCCAGCTCGCCGGACGACAGGATTTCCATCTCGATGTCCGGATGCAGACGCGCGAAATCGGCGAAGTCCGGCATTAGCAGGTGTGTCGCGAGGGGCGGCGCCAGCGTGACGCGCAGAAGCCCGCGCACGCTCTGGTCGCGACCGAAGACGCGCGTCTCCAGCTGGTGCGACGACGCTTCCATCTGGTTCGCGAGTTCGAGGACCTCATCGCCCGCAGCCGTCAGGCGGTAGCCCGAAGGCAGCTTTTCGAACATGTGCGCCCCGAGGCGTTCCTCGAGCTGAGCAACACGCCGCAGCACGGTCGAGTGATTGACCCCGAGGCGCCCGGCGGCAGCCCGCACCGAGCCTCCGCGCGCCACGGCAAGAAAGTAGCGAACGTCATCCCAGTCGATCATGGTGCAATCCGGCACCGCGGACTTTGCCTGGCAAAGCCCGTGTCCAACACCATCGAACATCCTTTTTACTGCCGGGTAGCACGGGTGGCGATCATAGCCCATGCCGGCAGCCGGATCGATTTTGCACCACCGATGTGCGCGCTTCCGCACTCAACGCCTGACGCCGACGGACCCATCTCGAGTTCTCGGGGGCGTCCCCGAACGACCAAAGACGGAGTCTGAAGGAGAAATCATGGGAAAGCTTGAGGGTAAGGTTGCAGTCATCACGGGTGGATCGAGCGGCATGGCGCTGGCGAGCGCCAAGCGGTTCGTTGAAGAAGGCGCCTATGTCTTCATCACGGGCCGGAGACGGGAGGCGCTGGACGAGGCCGTCAGGCTGATTGGCCGGAACGTGACCGGCGTGCGCGGCGACGCGGCCAATCTCGACGACCTCGACCGCCTGTTCGACACGGTCAAGCGGGAAAAGGGCAAGATCGACGTCCTGTACGCGAGCGCCGGTATGGGCGAAAGCGTCCCACTGGGCGAGATTACCGAACAGCACTTCGATGCGGCCTTCAACCTGAATGCGCGCGGCACGCTGTTTACGGTTCAGAAGGCGTTGCCGCTGTTCACCGATGGCGGATCGATCTTCATGACCGGGTCAGTAGCTTCGATCAAAGGCTTTCCTGGTTACAGCGTGTATGCGGCGAGCAAGGCGACGTTGCACGCATTCGCACGCGGTTGGCTCAACGAACTGAAGGGCAGGAATATCCGGGTGAACGTGCTGCACCCGGGGCCGATCGCCACACCGATGCAGGACCAGGTTCTCACCGAGGAGGCGAAGCAGATGTTCGAATCCCTGATCCCACGGGGAAAGATGGGTCGTCCTGAGGAAATTGCGGCGGTCGCGCTGTTTCTTGCTTCAGACGATTCGAGCTTCGTGAATGGGGTGGAGTTGTCTGTCGACGGCGGCTTCTCGGCCATCTGAAATCGCGCTGGATCGCCGGAAGTGGCTGATCCGCGGGAACTATCGTGTCCATGGTGGAACGACTTCCGCGCTGAACGGTCGGCCCGGCCGCGCGAAGTCGTTCACGGCGGGACGTCTACGCCAAGGTCGCCACACAGCGGAACGGATAACCCGGCGCCGTTGAAGGCCGGGGAGTCAATACCAACACAGATCGGAGAAGCATTGTGAGCTACGCGATTATAGGATTCGGTAAGATAGGCCAGGCCCTCGCCTACGCTTTTGCCCGTAAAAGCATCGAGGTAACCATCGCGAGCCGCCGGCCGCCCGAGGCGTTGGCGCCGCAGGCTCGGGCGATTGGACCCACGGTCGTCGCCAAGTCGCTGCGGGACGCACTCGAGGCCGACACGATCATATTGGCGGTCCCGTTCGGGGAGCATCGCGAGGTTGCGAAGGCCCTGCCGAGCTGGGAAGGCAAGACGATCATCGACGCGATGAATGCGTTTCCAGTCCCTGAAGAGCTGGACGGTCTCCCGTCCTCCGCCTTCGTCGCGAAGGCGTTCACCGGCGCCAAGCTCGTGAAAGGGTTCAATCACCTGGTTGCGGCCACCCTGGCTACCGATCCGATCGTCGAGGGCGGGCACCGGGTGGTCTTTCTGTCGAGCGACGACGAGGACGCGACCGCTCCCGTGGCGGCCTTGGCCAAACAACTCGGGTTCGCACCCGTCAAGCTGGGAAAGCTCAAGGAGGGTGGCGCACTGGTGCACGCACGCGGCCGCACTTGGGGCCAGCTGATTTTCCAGGATTTATTCAAGAAGGAGCAGTAATCGATCTACGACCGTGTGATCGACTCCGAGAACTGGTCGCGCGCTAATTTCTTCGGGCAGCGCGCGACCGAATATTTGAAGGCCACTAAGTCGCGAAGGTTGGGGTGGGCCTGACTGCGTGTGGGCACCGTTCGAGCGGGGAGACGCCCGACAGAGCGGCAGATCTGCGGGTCGCCGGTCGGACGTAATGTTCAATGTATCGTTTATCCAGCTTTCCATGGTCGTACCGATGACTTCACTTCGGGCAAATAAGCGAAGCTGGCGAGCGTCTCCGGCCTCATTTCGATCGAGAAGCCCGGCCGCGTCGGCGGCATGTAGGCGGCGTTGCGGATGACGCAGGGGTCGAGGAAATGCTCGTGCAAGTGGTCGACATACTCGATCACCCGACCCTCCTTGGTGCCCGAGATGGCGACGTAGTCGATCATCGACAGGTGCTGCACATATTCGCAGAGGCCGACACCCCCGGCATGCGGCCACACCGGCAGGCCGTATTTCGCCGCCAGCAGCAGCACGGCCAGCACTTCGTTGAGCCCGCCCATGCGGCAACTGTCGATCTGCACCACATCGATGGCGCCCTCGGCGATGAACTGCTTGAACATGATGCGGTTCTGGCACATCTCGCCGGTAGCGACCTTCACCGGTGCCACCGCTTCGCGGACCTTGCGGTGGCCTGCAATGTCGTCGGGGCTGGTCGGTTCCTCGATGAAAAAGGGGTTGGCGAAGGACAATGCCTTCACCCAGTCGATCGCCTCGCCGACTTCCCAGACCTGGTTGGCGTCGATCATGAGGTAGCGGTCGGGGCCGATCACCTCGCGGGCGATGGTGAGCCGGCGTATATCATCGTCGATATCGCGGCCGACCTTCATCTTCACATGGTTGAAGCCGGCATCGATCGCCTCGCGGCACAGCCGGCGCAGCTTGTCGTCATCATAGCCGAGCCAGCCGGCAGAGGTGGTGTAGCAGGCATAGCCCTCGCGCTCGAGGGTGGCGATGCGCTCCGCTTTGCCGATCTCGGCCTGCCTCAGGATGGCGAGCGCCTCGTCACGATCGAGGGCGTCGGTGAGGTAGCGATAGTCGACGATGTCGGCGATCTGCTCCGGCGACATGTCGGCGACCAGACGCCAGACTGGCTTGCGGGCCTGCCTGGCGAGCAGGTCCCAGACCGCATTGACGATGGCGCCGGTGGCGAGATGGATGGCGCCCTTTTCCGGGCCGATCCAGCGCAGTTGGCTGTCGCTGGTGAGATGGCGCCAGTAGGTGCCGGGAGAGGCCAGCACCTCGGCGAGATCGGTGCCGACGACGAGATGGCGCATCGCCGCGATCGCCATGCAGCAGATGTCATTGCCGCGGCCGATGGTGAAGGTGAGGCCGTGCCCCTCCAGCCCCGGCTGGTCGGTCTCCAGGATCACATAGGCCGCCGAATAATCGGGATCGGGGTTCATCGCGTCCGAGCCGTCGAGCGACTGTGAGGTTGGAAAGCGCAGGTCGATGATGCGCATCTCGGTGATTTTCGCCATGGTCGTGCCTCTGCCGTCGGTAGGCCGATCAGTTGTCGGCTGTGAAGGTCTGCCGCTGCGACCCGAGGCCCTCGATGCCTAGCTCGACGACGTCGCCGGGCTTCAGATAGCGCGGTGGCTTGAAGCCGAGGCCGACGCCCGGCGGCGTCCCGGTCGAGATGATGTCGCCGGGATGCAGCGACATGAACCGGCTCAGATAGGAGACGAGATAGGCAACGCCGAAGACCATGGTCCTGGTCGAGCCATCCTGCATGACCTCGCCATTCACCTTGAGCCACATGGCGAGCTTGTGCGGGTCGGCGATCTCATCGCGGGTGACCAGCCACGGGCCGATCGGCCCGAAACCGTCGCAGGACTTGCCCTTGGTCCACTGGCCGGACCGTTCGAGCTGGAAGCCGCGCTCCGAGACGTCGTGGCAGACGCAATAGCCGGCAACGTAATCCATCGCTTCTTCGGGCGTGACGTATTTGGCCGTCCGGCCGATGACGACGCCGAGCTCGACTTCCCAGTCGGTCTTGTCCGAGCCGCGCGGGATCGGCACGTCGTCGTTCGGGCCGGCGATGGCCGACGTCGCCTTCATGAACACGACCGGTTCGGGCGGCATAGGCATGCCAGATTCCTCGGCATGGTCGGAGAAGTTCAGCCCGATGCAGATGAACTTGCCGATGCCGGCGATGCAGGGTCCGAGCCGCGTTCCCTCGGCCACGACCGGCAAGGCGGCAATGTCGAGGGCTTTGAGGCCAGCAAGGGCGGCGGGGTCGAGCACCGCGCCGGCGATGTCGACGACTTGGGCGGAGAGATCGCGTATGCGCCCCTCCGCATCGATCAATCCCGGGCGCTCGCGGCCCATGGCTCCGTAACGAACAAGCTTCACAGAAGGACCTCTCCCGCAGGCGGATCAGAGTGACCAGCCGCCATCGATGGCGTAGGCCTGGCCGGTGGTGTAGGTGGCGCCGGCGAGGTGGACGGCGAGATCGGCGATCTCCTCCGGCGTGCCGATGCGGCCGATCGGCTGGCGCGCGATGAAGGCGGCGCGCGCCTCGTCATAGTCACCCTGGGCGCGGATACGCTCCTGCAGGGAGGGGCTCTCCACCGTGCCCGGGCAGATGGCGTTGCAGCGTATGTTGTGGCCGATATAGTCGGCCGCGACCGACTTGGTCAGGCCGATCACCGCCGCCTTGGTGAGGCTGTAGGCGAAGCGGTTCGGCACGCCCTTCATCGAGGAAGCGACCGAGGCCATGTTGATGATCGCGCCGTCGCGGCGCGCCAGCATGCCCGGCAGCGCGGCGCGGATGGTGCGGATCATCGACTTGACGTTCAGGTTGATCGCGGAGTCGAGATCGCCGTCCTTCATGTCGAGGATGCTGCCCGTATGCACGACGCCGGCGCAGTTGAACAGCACATCGACGCGGTCCAGCCCGCCGATGAAGGTGCGGACGGCTTCGTCGTCGAGGACGTCGAGCCGCGCCGTCGTCAGGCGCTCCGACGTCGGCAGGTCGGCGAGCAGCGCCTCGTTGATATCGGTCGCGACCACTCGTGCGCCGGCTGCCGCGAAGGCGATGGCGCTCGCGCGCCCAATGCCCTGCGCCGCAGCGGTGACGAGGACGGTCTTGTCCTCAAGATGTGCCATGGCAAATCTCCTTCTCGATAGAGGTCAGTCGTGGTGGAAGACTTCTTCCATGAAGGCCCACCACTCGCCATCCTTGCGGCTTGCCAGTGGCCTCTGGCACGGAATAGTGAGATTCCACCATTCCCTGTTCTTCGCGTCGGCGGCCATCTTCGCCATGTCGGCCTCGAAGTCCGTGCCGTGATACTCCCAGGTGCCGAACAGGATGTTCTCGGGCTCGCGCAGGAAGATCGTGTAGTTCCTGATGTTGCAACGGCTGATCAGGTCGAGGACTTCCGGCCAGACGGCGGCGTGCAGTTCCTTGTAGGTCTGCACCATACCCGTCTCGAGCTCGATCATCATTCCCATGCGCTGCATGCCGGCCGCCTCCTCACCCCACCTCGACCAGCGCCTTGACCACGCCGGCGGCGGGGTCGGTGAGCCCGGCGAATTTCCCGGGCACCTCGTCGAGGCGCATACGGTGGGTGATGAGGGCGTCGGGTACCTTGCCGGCGCGCATCGTCACCATCACCCGCTCGAAGTCCGCAGCGGTCGCGTTGCGGCTACCGAGCAGCGAGGTCTCGCGCTTGTGGAACTCCGGATCGGAGAAGCTGATGTCGCTGGCGACGATCGACACCAGCACATAGACGCCGCCATGGGCGACGAAAGCGAAGCCGCGTTCGATCGCCTTCGGGTTGCCGGTGGCGTCGAACACGGCATCGAAGAAGTCGCCATTGGTGATCGCTGCGAGCTCGTCGGCGTCACCGGTGCCAAGCCGGACCGTCGACGGGATGCCGAGATGGGTGCGGGCGAAGTCCAGCCGGTCGGTCCGGCCGTCGAGCAGCGTGACCTCGGCCCCCTCGTTTTTCGCGAAGATGGCGACCGCAGCGCCGATCGGACCGGCTCCAGCGATCAGCACCTTGTCGCCGGCTTTGGTGCCGGCGCGGGCAACGGCATGGGCGCCGATCGCGAGGAACTCCACCATGGCCGCCTGGTCGAGCGTCAGGCCCTCGGCCTTGAGCACGAACTGTTCCGGCAGGCAGATATAGTCGGTCATCCCGCCGTCGAGATGCACGCCGAGGACGCCGAGGTTGCGGCAGCAATTGGTCCTGCCCTTGCGGCACGCGACGCACTGGCCGCAGGAAATATAGGGAATGACCGAGACCATGTCGCCGGGCGCGAGCCGGCTGCTGGCGGGCGCTTCTTCCACTGTCGCCGCCAGCTCGTGGCCCATCACGCGTGGATAGGAGAGATAGGGCTGGTTGCCGGAGAATATGTGCAGGTCCGTGCCGCAGATTCCGATACGGCGCAAGCGCAGCAGAACCTCTCCGTCGCCGCGCTTCGGCTTCTCGCGTTCGATAGCCGACAGCTTGCCGGGCGTATCGCAGATGATGGTCAGCATGATCGCCTCTCAGGAGGGGCGGCGGATGACGCATCATCCAGCCGATAGAAGGACATGGCGTTCGCGCCGAAGACCGCGTCGTGGTGCTCGCCCGGCACGATGTCCCGGCACAACGCGACCCATTCGGCGTACTCGCCCGCGAGCCGCAGCACCGGCCAGTCGCTGCCGAAGATCAGACGCTGCGGCCCGAACAGTTCCAGGAGCGTCTCGGCGTAAGGGCGCACGGCGGCCGACCCGCGCCCGCCGGCTTCGGTGAGCAGACCCGAGAGCTTGCACCGGACGTTCGGAAGTGCGGCCAATGCCGCCATGGAACGGCGCCAGGCCGTGATGCGGCCCTCGGTAATGGGCGGTTTGGCGCCATGGTCGATGACGATCCGCAGCGCGGGATGGCGCGTCGCGAAGTCGAGCAGCGGACCTAGATGACGCGGCAGGACCAGCGCGTCGAAAGCGAGGTCATGCGCGACCATCGCCGCCACCGCAGGATGGAGCGCCGGATCGGCGATCCAGTCGTCCGCAGCGATGTCCTGCAGCATCGGGCGCAGCCCCTTGAGCCGGGGAGCGGCGGCGAGCAGCGCGATGGCGTCGGCGGCGTCCGGCGCCTTCAGGTCCGTCCAGCCGACGACGCCCTTGATGAAGTCGTGGCGCGCGGCAAGGTCGAGCATGAAGGCGGTGTCCGCCTCGCGCTCCATCGTCTGCACCAGCACGGTGCCGTCGATGCCGGCCGCCGCCAGCAGCGGCTGGAGGTCCGCGGGCGCGAAATCCCGGTAGATGGCGGCGAGGTCGGGCGGCGGCCATTGGCCCGCCCGATCGGCGATCCGCCAGAAATGCTGGTGCGCGTCGATCCGCATGGTCCCTGCCCGCCGCCTCACACTGGCGCCGGAGCGCCGTCGGCGATCAGCCCCCGCTCCTTCAGCCGCGTCCAGAACGAGCTCGGAACCGGCTCCTCGAACCAGCCGATATTGGCGGTGATCTGCTCCGCATTGCGGGCGCCGGAGACGATGGTCAGCGCAGCGGGATGGGCGAGCGGGAATTGCAGCGCCGCAGCCTGCAGGCTCACGCCCTCGCCCTCGCAGACGGCGCGCAACGCATCGACGCGCGTGACGATCTCGGCGGGCGCATCGGCATAGTTGAACTTCGTGCTGCCGGCGAGGATGCCCGAGTTGAATGCGCCGGCGATGACGATGCCGATGCCGCGCTTCGCGCACTCGTCCATAAAGGCGAGGCTGCGCTGCTCCAGCAGCGTGTAGCGACCAGCCAGCATGCAGATGTCGATGTCCGCGACCTTGATTGCGTCCTCGATGATCTCGAACTCGTTGACGCCGAGGCCGAAGGCCCTGATGGATCCTTCCTCGCGTAGCTGGGTAAGGGCGCGGAAGCCGCCGCCTGCCGTCAGTTGCTCCCAATAGTGCGCGTGGCGCTCGCCATGGGTGAAGCGGCCGACATCGTGTACATAGAGGATATCGGGCGCGAGGATGCCGAGCCGCTGCTGGCTCGCCTCGAAGGAGCGCATCACGCCGGCATGTGTGTAGTCGAAGACCGGGCGGAACGGCAGAGGCTCGGCATAGCCGTCTTCCTCCGGTCCGACGGTCGGGTCGGGCGTCATTACCCGGCCGACCTTGGTGCTGATCGTGTAGCTCTCGCGCGGCAGGTCGGTCAGCATGGTGCCGAGGCGGCGCTCGGAGCGGGTGAAGCCATAGAAGGGAGCGGTGTCGAAATAACGGATGCCCGCATCCCATGAGGCTCGGAACGCGCCGGCAGATTCCGCGTAGCTGGTGACCCGGTAGAGATTTCCCATCTGCGCGCAGCCGAGGCCCATCGCCGTGACGACGAGGTTGCTTCGGGCATGGATGCGCTGATCGCCGGCCTTCATGATGATCCGTATCTGTTGGAGAGGCCGGGGGCGCAGGGCCGTCCCCGCACCCCCGGAGTTCCGGGAGGTCAGTAGAGGACGTTCTTGGCCTCGGGCTGCTCGATATTGTCCTTGGTGACGAGCACGACGCCGGTGTCGACGAACTTCTCGACCTTCTCCTTCTTCACCAGCCTGGAGATGGTCTTGACGCCCAAATCACCCATCTGGAACGAGCCCTGCACGGCGATGGCGGAGAGCGTGCCGTCCTTCACGAACTCCTGCAGATCCTGATTGCCGTCGAAGCCGACCGCGACCAGCTTGCCCGACTTGCCGGCCTGCTTGATCGCGCGGGCCATGCCGATGGCGGTGGGCTCGTTGGCGCCGAAGATGCCCTTAAGGTCGGGATTGGCGGCGAGCACGTCAGTGGTCTGGTTCAGCGCGGTCGCCATCTGCGACTGCGAATAGAATGGCCCGACGATCTGGAGCTTCGAATGCGCCTTGATGTAGTCGGTGAACCCGCCCACCCGGCCGATTTCGGAGCCGGCGCCGGCGACATAGGACATGACCGCGATCTTGCCCTCGGTGCCGACCTTGTCGATTAGCGCCTTGGCGGCGAGCTCGCCCGCCTTGCGATTATCCGTCGAGAGGAACGACTGATAGTATTGCTCGGTGCCCTTGGCGAGCATCGAATCGATGATCACCACCGGGATGCGGGCTTCCCAGGCCTTCTTGACTGCGGGCACCAGCGCGTCGGGGTCGGAGGGGGCAAGCACGATGCCCGAGACGCCGCGATTGACCGCATTCTCCACCATGTTCACCTGGTCGGCGATGGCGGATTCCGAGGCGGGGCCCTGGAAGGTGAGCGTGTTGCCGGCACCGACCTGCTTCATAGCCGCATCGGCACCCTTCTGCACATTCTGCCAGAAGGTGGAGTTGACCGTCTTGACGATGATGGCGATCTCGCCGGCATGGGCTGCGGCACTGCTGAACAAGACCGCCGAGGTGAGCAGGGCGGTGACGAGCTTCTTCATGTTTTCCTCCAGTGTTTGGCGCCGGTCTTCCGGTCGCCGGCGGGGGAGCTGCCGGCTCCCCGATCGTTGCGGACACGACGTCGAGCCTGCCGTCACCGGCGGTTGCGCAACTGGTCGATCCAGACCGTGAGCAGGATGACGAGGCCGATGATGATCTGCTGGGTGAAGGCGGAGACGCCGTTCATGTTGAGACCGTTGCGCAGGATGCCGATCACGAAGGCGCCGATCGCGGTGCCTGAGATCGTGCCGACGCCGCCGATCAATGAGGTGCCGCCGATGACGGCACTGGCGATGGCGTCGAGCTCGTACATCACGCCTTCGTTCGGCTGCGCGGTGACGAGGCGGGACATCAGCACGCAGCCGGTCAGGCCGGCCAGCGTGCCGGAGAGCACATAGGTGAAGCACACAACGCCGGAGACATTGACACCGGACAGGCGCGCCGCCTCGGCGTTGGAGCCGACCGCATAGATGTGGCGGCCGAGCACCGAGCGGTTCAGCATCAGTGACACCGCGAGCGCGATCACCACCATCAGGATGACCGGGTAGGGAATGCCGGGGAAGACGACGTTCGGAAAGCCGTCGTCGCCGATGGTCACGATGCGGAACAGCGCGCCATTGCCGAGTTCGCCGAAGGATTCGCCGAGCCCGGAGACGGCCCGCGCGCCGGTGATCTGCAGCGCCACGCCGCGGGCGATGAGCATCATGCCGAGCGTGGCGATAAACGGCGGCAGGCGCATCTTCGTGACGAGAACGCCATTGACCAACCCGCACAGCGATCCGGTGAGAATGCCGAACATCATCGCCAGCGGCACGGAGAGACCGAGTTCCTTGACGCACAGCGCCGCGACCACGCCGGCCAGCGCCAGCACCGACCCGACCGACAGGTCGATGCCGCCGGTGATGATGACGCAGGTCGCACCGATGCCGAGCAGGGCGATGGAGGTCACCTGCAGCGCGATGGTCATGCCGTTGCTGACGGTGAAGAAGGCGCTGCTGGTCAGCGAGAAGACCACGATCAGGACGAGAAGGCTGCCGAGCGCGGCGAACTTCTGGACGATGTCCTTCTGCCGGTCGGTCAGGCGGCCACGCTGCGATGTGGGCGGGGTCGTCATCACGGTCATGGTCATTTCCCAGCTCCTGGTCGTCCATAGCCGGACGCGTACCGCATGATTTCTTCCTGGTCGGTGCGGGCGGTCTCCAGCACTCCGGCGATGCGACCCTGATGGAACACCGCGACGCGGTCGGTCATGCCGAGGATCTCCGGCAGTTCCGAGCTGATGAGGACGACGCCGATGCCCTTGGCTGCCAGCTCGTCCATGATCTGGTAGATCGCGAACTTCGCGCCGACATCGATGCCGCGCGTCGGCTCGTCGAAGAACAGCACGCGCGACTTCCGGAACAGCCACTTGCCGATGATGATCTTCTGCTGGTTCCCGCCGGACAGCAGCCGCACCGGCTGCCTGATCGATGGCGTCTTGATGCTCAGCAGGTCGATATAGTCCTTGGCGACCTTGGCCTGCTTGGCGAAATCGATGAGACCGAACCGGTTGGAGACTTCGTCCATATTGGCAAGCGTCATATTGGCGTCGACCGGCATCTTGATAGCCAGCCCCTGCGCCTTGCGGTCTTCCGATAGATAGGCAAGGCCAGCGGCGATTGCGTCGCGCGGCGAGCGGATGGTGAGCCGCCGCCCTTCCAGCGTGACGGTTCCGGCATCGACCGGATCAGCCCCGAAGATGGCGCGGGCGACCTCGGTCCGGCCGGCCCCCATCAGCCCGGCAAAGCCGAGGATCTCGCCGCGGCGCAGCTCGAAGCCGATGTCGGAGAACGTACCGCGCCGGGTGAGGCCCTCGACCGACAGGATCACCTCACCGTTCGGCCGCGAGGTGCGCTCGGGGAACTTCTCTTCCAGCGAGCGGCCGACCATCCGGGCGACGATCTCGTCGACGCTGGTGTCGGCGAAGTCGTTCGTCGCCACATAGCGGCCGTCGCGCAGCACGGTGACGCGATCGACGATCTCCGCCATCTCGTCGAGACGGTGCGAGATGTAGACGATACCGACGCCGCCCGCCTTCAGGTCGTGGATCACCTTGAACAGCAGCCGGGTTTCCTGCTGAGTCAGCGAGGAGGTCGGCTCGTCCATGATGAGGACTTCGGCATTCAGCGACAGCGCCTTGGCGATCTCTACCATCTGGCACTGGGCGACCGACAGCTCGCGCACCAGGCGATCGGGATCGATGGCGACGCCGAGCCGGTCGAGGCAGCGCCTGGCGTTCGTCCGCAGCGCCTTGCGGTCGACGAAGAAGCCCCGGCGCGGCTCTCGTGCAAGATAGATGTTCTCCGCCACGGTGAGATGCGGAACGAGATTGAGCTCCTGGTGGATGATGGCGATACCGATGGCCTCGGCTTCCATCGGCGAGGCGAAGCTGCGCTCGACGCCCTTGTAGACGATCTGCCCGCCGGTCGGTGTGTAGACGCCGCTGATGATCTTCATCAGCGTCGACTTGCCCGCGCCGTTCTCGCCGCAGACGGCATGAACCTCGTGCCGCCGCAGGTTGAAGCTGACGCTTTGGAGCGCTTTGACGCCCGGAAATTCCTTGCTGATGTTCTCCAGGGACAGCAGCAATTCGCCATTCGCCGCCGCACGCGACGCGTCATCCCGAGCGCCGGCGGCTGCACCGTTCGGCATCGCTCCCTCCCAAGTCGCGTGATGCGATGTAACGCCCGTTTTGCGGGTCTTGTTCGCCCATGGCTGAGCATCTTCATGGTGACAGGCTGGATGAATTGGTCAAGCCAATTTTACCCGCTCAGCGCGAACCGGAGGGGTAATCGTTGAACATTAACGAGAATCAAGTCCATAAGTCACTTTGACGGACCGCCATGACGATCTATGGTAAGGCCAAATCAGAGTATGGCGATGAACATCAGTCGGACTTCGGAGCGCAGGCTCTACCAGCAGGTGGCCGATCAGATTCGCGGCCTGATCCAGGGCGGCCATTTCGCCGTGGGCAGCAAACTGCCCGCCGAGCGCGAGCTGGCGCAGCATCTCGGCGTGTCGCGCCCCTCGCTGCGCGAGGCGCTGATCGCGCTCGAGATCGACGGATCGGTCGAAATCCGCATGGGCTCGGGCATCTATGTCACGGCGGCCGGAGAGCGCCGGCCACTGCCTTCGGCCGCCACCGGCGAAAGCCCGGTGGAACTGATGGAGGCGCGCGCTACGGTCGAGAGCGCGGTGATCGGGCTGGCGGCCGCACGCTTCACGCCGGCCGCGCTGCAGGCTCTGCGCCAGACGCTGGATGCGATGCGTGCGGATATCGAGGAGGGGCGCAAACCGCTCGATCACGATCGGCAGTTTCACCTCGCCATCGCCAATCAGACCGGCAACAGCGTCATCGCCCGCCTGGTGGCCGAGCTGTTCGACGAGCGCCACAGCCCGATGTCGTCGCAGTTCAGGGCACATTTCGACACGCCCGCGACCTGGCGGCACGCGTTGCACGAGCACGAGGCGATCCTGGCGGCACTGGAAGCGCATGATGCTCCGTTGGCGCAGATGCGGATGCACGCGCATCTGGAGGAATCCAAGCGCCGCTGGATCGAGAGCGAGCCGCGCTGACCGCGGCAACAGGAAGGAACGGCGCATGAGTCGACGGATCGTCCAATTCGGCACCAGCCGCTTCCTGCAGGCGCACGTCGACCTGTTCGTTCATGAGGCACGGGAGGCCGGGCAGGACATCGGGCCGATCACCGTGGTTCAGGCGTCCGGTGCCCGCGAGCGCGCCGGGCGCGTCGCCGCCTTCGGCCGGCCGGAAGGCTATCCGGTGATCATCCGCGGCATGGTCGACGGCGTGCCGAGCGAACGGACGGTGCAGGTACGTGCCGTCGACCGCTGCCTGCGGGCCGCTGCCGATTGGCCGGCGGTGAAGGCGCTGTTCGCCGCCGAGGTCGCCATCGTCGTCTCGAACATGGGCGACGCCGGCTATCAGGTCGCGCCTGAGGACCGCTCCCCGGCGCTGCTTTCCGGCGCGATGCCGCTCTCTTTTCCGGGCAAGCTGACCGCCCTCCTGCACCACCGCTGGACGCAGGCCGGCGCGCCGCTCACGGTGCTGCCGTGCGAGCTCGTCAACCGCAATGGCGAGGTGTTGGCCGCCGCGGTGCGCGAGCTCGCCTCGGCAAGCGGCGCTCCCGCCGCCTTCGAGGCCTGGATCGAAGAGCGCGTCATCTTCGCCAACACGCTGGTCGACCGTATCGTCTCCGAACCGATCGAGCCGGTCGGTGCGGTCGCCGAGCCCTACGCCCTGTGGGCGATCGAGCGCCAGCCGGGCCTCGAACTGCCCTTCATCCATCCCGCTGTGACGATCACCGACGATCTCGAGCCCTTCGAGCGGCTCAAGCTGCACATCCTCAATCTCGGCCACACCGCGCTCGCCGAGACCTGGATGTGCGAGGGGCGGCCGGCGGGCGAAACGGTGCGGGCGATCCTCGCAGACGCCGAGATACGCGCCCGGCTCGATGCACTCTATGAGCGCGAGGTGGTCCCCGGTTTCGCTGCGCACGGCATGCGCGCGGAGGCGCGGGCCTATGTGGCGGTGACGCTCGACCGCTTCCGCAACCCCTTCCTCGACCACCATATCGCCGACATCGCGCAGAACCACGGCGTCAAGGTCGAGCGGCGCATCGGCGCTTTCCTCGACTGGATCACCGTCCGGCCCGGCGCACCGGCGACACCGGTGCTCGGCGCCATACTCGCCCGCCATCGGGCGGAGCGGGAGGGCGGCGCGAGCCCGCCGCACCCGCGCGCGACGATGGTCGACGCGGACGAGAAGGTCTGAAACCATGGCAACCCCACGCACCCTGCGCCTCAACGAGGCGGACAACGTGATCATCGCCCTGGACAGCGTGCCGGCCGGCGCCGCGCTGGCGGAAGGCGTCAGGGCCGGCCGACAGATCCCGAGGGGGCACAAGATCGCGGTGCGCGCGATCGCGAAAGGCGAGGCGATCCGAAAGTTCGGCCAGGTCATCGGCTTCGCCGCCACCGACATCGCGGTCGGCGACTGGGTCCATGAACACAATGTCGAGCTGCACGAATTCGCGCGCGACTACGCCTTCGCTTCCGAGGCGAAACCGGATTCCGGCCTGCTGCCGGGCGAGTTGCCGGCGACCTTCGAGGGCTTCCGCCGCGCCGACGGGCGGGCCGGCACTCGCAACTATATCGGCATCCTCTCCTCGGTGAACTGCTCGGCGACGGTGGCGGACTTCATCGCCGAGGCGGTGACCCGTTCCGGCATCCTCGCCGACTATCCGAACATCGACGGGGTGGTCGCCTTCACCCACGGCACCGGCTGCGGCATGACCGCCAAGGGCGCGGAGTTCGACATCCTCGCCCGCACCCAATGGGGCTATGCCAGCCATCCGAACTTCGCCTCGGTGCTGCTGGTCGGGCTCGGCTGCGAGGTCTTCCAGATCTCCCGCCTGAAGAAGGAATACGGGATTGTCGAGGGCGAGCATTTCCAAAGCCTGACCATCCAGGAAAGCGGCGGCACCCGCCGCTCGATCGAGGCCGGCGTCGCCAAGGTTCGCGAGATGCTCGCCCATGCGAACGCCGCGGCACGCGAGACCCTGCCAGCCTCCGAGCTGACGCTGGCACTGCAATGCGGCGGCTCGGACGGCCATTCCGGCATCACCGCTAATCCAGCGCTCGGGGCGGCGGCGGATCTATTGGTGCGCCATGGCGGCACCGCCATCCTCTCCGAGACGCCGGAGATCTTCGGTGCCGAGCATCTGCTCACCCGCCGCGCGGAGAGCGAGGCAGTTGGCCGCAAGATCGTCGACCTGATCGAATGGTGGATCGAATATGCCGCCCGCACCGGCGGCGAGCTCAACAACAATCCCTCACCCGGCAACAAGGCGGGCGGCCTCACCACCATTCTCGAGAAGTCTCTCGGCGCGGTGGCGAAGGGCGGCACATCGACGCTGCGCGGCGTCTATCATTATGCCGAGCGGGTCGAGCGCAAGGGCTTCGTCTATATGGACACGCCCGGCTACGACCCGGTGGCCGCGACCGGCCAGGTCGCCGGCGGCGCCAACGTACTGTGCTTCACGACTGGACGCGGCTCGGCCTATGGCTGCAAGCCGACACCCTCGGTGAAGCTCGCCAGCAATTCCGACCTCTATCGGCGCATGGAGGAAGACATGGACATCAATTGCGGCGACGTGCTCGACGGCGTCTCGATCGAGGAGAAAGGCCGCGAGATCTTCCAGCTCATCCTCGACATCGCCTCCGGCAAGCGCTCCAAGTCCGAATTGCTCGGCTATGGCCGCCACGAATTCGTGCCCTGGCAGCTCGGCGCCGTGATGTAGCGGTTCGTCACGGAGGCGCGAATCTAAACGCAATACGCATCCTACAGAGCCACAACAATGTGAGTCGCCTCACCGTCGCCCCGACCTGTTGCGGGCCGCCGGAAACGGCGACCCGCAATCGGCCGTTCACGCTGCTCGCGTCGCCGCGGCGGGCGTGGCTTCGGAGTGGCGGATCTCGGTGCCGAGCACCTTCAGGCATTCTCGCATGAAGGCGGCGAGCGCCGTCCAGCCCTTGGCGGAGACCATGTTGCCGTCGACCAGCGCTTCAGTGGGCGACAGGTCGACATAAATGCCGCCGGCGAGGCGCACTTCAGGCTCGCAGGCGCCGAGCGCCCCGACCCGCTTGCCAGTCACTACACCATCCACTGCAATGAGAATCTGTACGCCGTGGCAGATGGTGAAGATCGGCTTGCCGGTCTCGTGGAAGTGACGGACCATCGCCTGGATGCGCTTGTCGGTGCGGATATATTCCGGCCCGCGCCCGCCGGCGCAATACACCGCGTCGTACTCCTCCGGTTTCACCTCAGAGAAGGTCTTGTTGATGTCGGCAAGATGGCCGTATCGCTCGATGTAGGTCTGATGCCCTTCGAAATCATGCAGCGAGGTCTGGATCTTCTCACCGGCCTTCTTGTCCGGGCAGATCACATGGACCGTATGGCCGACGGCCTCCATTCCCTGCTGGAAGACGAAGATCTCGTATTCCTCCGTGAATTCGCCGGTCAGCATCAGGATCTTCTTGCCTGGCATGGATGTAGCCTCCGTTTTTGTCTCTAGCTGAGTGTGCAACGTCGTCCGGTCGATCCCGGACGATCAGAACGGCGAATCCGGGAAGTGATATTCCGCAGCATTCGCCTTGGTGATCAGTGGCGCATCGAGCTTGAGCGCACCGCGCACCGGCGCATGGCCGGCGAAATGGGCTGCGGTCAGATAGATCGCGGTCTTGATCATCGAGGGCGGATAGGGCGTCTCGACCGGGGTCACCGGATCGCCCGCCATCACCTTCTCGATGATCTCCTTCATGCCGTTGCCGCCAAGCGCGAACTTGATCTCCTTGCGGCCGGACTGCTTGATCGCCTCTAGCACGCCCAGCAGCATGTCGTCGTCGTTCGCCCAGACCGCATCGATCTGCGGATATTTGGCGAGATAGTCCTGCATCAGCTTGAAAGCCTCGTCGCTATTCCAGTTCGCATACTGGATATCGAGCACCTTGAGCCCGCTGCCGGCAATGCCGTCCTTGAAGCCCTTGATGCGCTCGTCGTCGATCACCGTGGGGATGCCGCGCAGCACGACGAGATTGCCCTTGCCGCCGAGCTTCTCGACGAGGAACTTCGCGGTGTTGTAGCCGACGGCGATGTTGTCGCCGGCGACGTAGAGATCCTGGATGTTCGGATCGTTGAGGCCTCGATCGACGACGGTGATGAAGGCGCCTTTCTCCTTGATGGCCTTTACCGGCGTCGTCAACTCCTCGGAAGTGTGCGGCAGGATCACGAGTGCATCCAGCTTGCGGGTCGCCGACATGTCCTCGATCGCGCTCACCTGCGCGCTCGCGGAGGGCGAGGTCTTGACGATGACCTCGATATTCGGGAAGGCCTTGTTGATCTCTTTGGCGGCGGCATTGGCATGATAGACGACACCGGCGGTCCAGCCGTGGTCCGCTGCGGGGATCGAGACCGCGATCGTCTTCTTCTCGGCGGCCGAAGCCGTGCTGGCACTGAAGAGCGCAGCCGTTACCCCGGCGACAATCAGAACATTCCTGAGCATGCGTTTCCTCCTAAATTGGTAGAGCAGACTTTGTTATCCGTACGCCGCCTCTGCCTCGCCCGCGCCGGTTCAGTCTTCGATTACTCGAAGGTTCATTAGTTTCTACTTGGACATCCTCTGGATCATCATTGCGATGATGATGATCACGCCCTGAACCGCGGCGACGAGGTATTCAGAGACAAAATCGGAGAGCACCATCAGATTGGCGATGAACTCGAGGATCACGGCGCCCGCCACCGTGCCCCAGACCCGCCCCCGCCCGCCGCGAAGCGCAGTGCCGCCAATGACGACGGCAGTGATGACCTGAAGCTCCCAGAGCAGGCCGGTGGTCGGCGTGGCCGCCCCGAGCCGGGGGACGTAGCAGATGGCAGCGATCGCGACGCAGGCGCCCTGGATCACGAACGCCATGGTCCGCACCCGGGTGACCGATATGCCGGAGTAGCGCGCCACGTCCTCATTGGCGCCCACCGCCACGCAACGGCGGCCGTAGCGGGTACGGTAGAGGACATAGGCGGCCACCAGCGCCGCTGCGAGCGACACGAGGATTGGGATCGGCACGCCCAGCACGTCGCCGAAATAGACCGGCCGGTAGGCATCGCGCAGGCTGCGGTCGATCGCCACCGTGCCGCCATCGGTCATGTAGGTGATGAGCGCGCGGAAGATGCCCATCGTACCGAGCGTGGCGATGAAGGGCTCGATGCGGCCGACCGTGACGATGGTCCCGTTCAGAAGACCGCAGACGATGCCGGTGGCCAGCGCCACCGCCATGCCGAGCGGGATCGCTGCCGTGCCGACGCTCGGCGTCACCCAGTTCATGAACAGGATCATCACGCCGGTGATGAAGGCGGCCATGGAGCCGACCGATAGGTCGAGCCCGCCCGAGGAAATGACGAACGTGGCGCCGATGGCGATGATGCCGATGAAGGCGCTGCGGGTGACGACGTTAGCGATGTTGTTGGCCGACAGGAAATCGGGATTGATGAGAAAGCCGATCAACACCAGCGCGGCGAGCGCCAGGAACGGGCCGGCATCGCCCCAGCCGATAGACCAGTTCCGTTGAGCGCGCGGCGGCGCGGCTGCGACATCAGCCATGTGCGTTTTCCTCTGATGTTTTTTCGCTCGCCACGCTGCTGGTGGCGTAAAGCGCGACATTGCTTTCCGACATGGCGTCGCCGGTGAGTTCCCCGTTGATCCGGCCGGAGCGCATGACGAGGATGCGATCGCACAGGCCGATCAGTTCCTGCATTTCCGAGGAGATGACGATGCAGGATTTGCCCTCCCGCACCAGCGACTGGATGAAGGCGTAGATCTGGCTCTTGTTGGCGATGTCGATGCCCCGCGTCGGCTCGTCGATGACGATGACAGTGGGATCGTTAAGCATCACCTTGGCGAGCAGCAGCTTCTGCTGGTTGCCGCCGGAGAGCTGGCCCGCCGTGGCATCGCGGCTGCGCAGGCGGATGTCGTAGCTGCGCACGGCCTGGTCGAGCAGGCGCGCCTCGCCGGCGAGGTCGAGGCCGGCGAGCGGATGCACTTTGTCGAGCGCGGCGAGGGTGAGATTGGGCGCGAGCCGCACCTCCAGAAGCAGGCCCTTGCCCTTGCGATCCTCGGTCAGATATCCCAAGCCGGCGGCCGCCGCCTGCGCGGGCGATGCGAAATGAACTGGCCTGCCGTGCAGCCGCACCGCGCCGAAGCTGGCCGGGCGCAGGCCCAGCAGCCCTTCGAACAGCTCCGTCCGTCCGGCTCCGATCATACCGGCGAGGCCGAGAATCTCGCCCTTGCGCAGAGTGAGCGAGACGCCGTGGACGAAGCCCGCCACGCGCGCGTCCTCGATTTCCAGCGCCAGCTCGGACAGCGGCCGGTCGAGCTTTTCCGGATAGAGACTGGAGAATTCGCGCCCGACCATGAGACTCGCCATGCGATGGGGCGAAAGGCCTGCCTTGTCGAACGTTCCGATCATGCGCCCGTCCCGCAGCACGGTGACGCGGTCGGCGAGGCGCTCCACCTCGTCGAGACGATGGCTGATATAGAGCACGGCGACGCCGCGCTCCTTGAGGCGGACTATGATGTCGAGCAGGGGATCGACCTCGTCATGGGTCAGCACGGCGGTCGGCTCGTCGAAGATGACGAGGCGATGGGTGCCGAGCAGCGCCCTGGCGATCTGCACGAGCTGCCGGTTGGCCAACGAGATGTCGCGCACGAGCGCGCGCGGCGAAACCTTGCAGCCGATCTCGGCAAGCTGCGCTGCCGCAGCCGCGTGCATGGCACGCTCGTCGAGCATGCCATGGTGGGTGATCTCGCGGCCCATGAAGATGTTCTCGGCAACGCTCATGGCATCGGCGAGCAGGATTTCCTGATGCACCAGGGCAATGCCGGCCGCCTGCGCCGCCGCCGGGTCGTCAAAGGCGATATGCCCGCCGTCCATGGACAGCGCACCCTCGCTCGGCTGCAAATAGCCGGAGAGCAGACGCATCAGCGTCGACTTCCCCGCACCGTTCTCGCCGATGATCGCGTGGATCTCGCCGGGCAGGATGTTGAGCGAAACGTCGGACAGCACCGTCACGCCGCCGAATTGCTTGGACAGCCGCTCGGCGCGCAGCACCGGCGCCGTCGACGCGTCCTGCCGAGAGGAGGAGGCGAGCGCGGCCTGCATCAGTCGAACGCCGGCAGCAGGCGGTCGCGCGAGCGCTCGATATGCGTGCGCATCGCCCGTTCGGCCGCGTCCGGGTCGCGCGTCGAGAAGGCCGCGAGGATCGTCTCGTGTTCGTCCAGCGCCTCCTCGGTGACGCGCGAATGGAACATCAAGCGGAAGATGTGAAAGTGCGTATGCTGGTGCGCCAGCATCTCGCGGATCAGTTCGTTGCCCGCGATCTCGAGGATCCTGTCGTGGAACAGCGCGTCCTGGCGCGCGAAGCGGGAATAGCGTGCGCGCTCGTCCGAGCCACCGGCGCGCGACATCACCCCGGCTGCCTCGGTCAATTCGGCAAGCGCCGCATCGGTCATTGCGGCGGCCGCCCTCGCTGCCGCATCGGGCTCGAGCAGCAGGCGGAACTGATAGAGCTCGTTGAAGCGGCGGCGCGTGATCTGGGGAGCGGCGCTGTAGCCGACAAGGTGCGTCTTTACGACCAGCCCCTCGCCTTCGAGCCGGCCGAGCGCCTCGCGGATCGGCGTCTGCGACACGCTGAGCTCACGCACCAGATTGTCGACGGTGATGCGGGCGCCGGGCGGGATCTTAAGCGCCATCAGCCGGGCGAAGATCGCCTCGTAGACCTCCTCGGAGAGGCTGGCGGCGCGATGGACCGCCTGAGTGCCTTCGCTGAAATCGGCCTCGGATTTTGCGGCGGCGAGACGTTTCTGAGTGCGCACGGTTTTGCCCCTTGACAAGGCCCGACAGCTAGCACGATCCTCTGCCTCGTTCAATATGATATCCTATATGATTTCGTATAGGATAATTCAACAAGCTGATTTCACTCAGCTAAATTGATTGGAAGAGACGCCGTGACATCCTTCTCAGCGATCCGGCTGCCGACCGAAATCCTTTTCGGCAAGGGGCAGCGCGCTGCCCTGCCCGCTGTCTCCAGGCGCCTCGGCTCGCGGGCTCTGGTGTGCACGGACGAGCGCCTCGCCGCCTCGCCGGAATTCGAGCAGATGCTCGACGGCCTGCGCAGGACCGGGCTCGCCATGATGGTGCATGACCGCGTGCAGCCGGACGTCCCGCGCGACAGCGCCGCCGAGTGTGCCGAGGAGGCCCGCGGATTCGCGCCCGACCTCGTCATCGGCATAGGCGGCGGCAGTTGCCTCGACATGGCGAAATGCGCCGCGCTGCTGCTCACTCATGGTGGGCGGCTCGCCGACTACTACGGCGAGTTCAAGGTTCCGGGTCGGGTGCTGCCCATCATTGCCGTACCCACTACCGCGGGAACCGGCTCGGAGGCGACGCCGGTCGCGGTCATTTCCGATCCGGACCGCACGCTGAAAGTGGGGATTTCGAGCCCCTATCTCATTCCGGCCGCCGCCATCTGCGACCCCGATCTCACCCTCTCCTGCCCGCCCGCCCTCACCGCCATCGCCGGCGCCGACGCGCTCACCCACGCCATCGAGGCGTTCACCGCCGGACGGCGCGCGCCTTCGGCGGAACTTGCGCAGCAGCGTGTGTTCATCGGCAAGAGCGCGCTGACCGACCATTTCGCCCTGCTCGCCATAAGGCTGCTCGGGCGGAGCCTCGAGCGCGCCTGGCGCGATGGGGCGGACGAGAATGCGAGGGCCGATGTGATGATGGCGGCGCTGGCCGCGGGCTGCGCCTTCGGCACTGCGGGCACCGCGGCCGCGCACGCCATCCAGTACCCCGTCGGCGCGCTGACCCATACCCCGCACGGCCTCGGCGTCGCGACCGTCCTGCCCTATGTGATGCGCTTCAATCGCGCGAACGCGCTGGACGAGATGGCGCAGATCGCCGCCGCGCTCGAGATCGCCGGCGCCAACGCCTCGCGCGAGGCGCTGGCGGACGCCGCCATCGAGGAGGTGACACGCCTGCTGCGCGCCATCGGCATCCCGCCGACGCTAAAAGCGCTCGGCCTGCCGGCCGACCGGCTGGACTGGACCGCCGAGCAGGCGGTCGCCATCGACCGACTTATCAAGAACAATCCGCGTCCGATCGGGCTGGCGGATATGCGCCGCTTGCTCGACGCCGCCTATCGCGGCGATCTCGATGCTGCGGCATCCGATCTCGTCCTGGAAAAAGGATCCCACCCATGAACGTCGCCGCGATTTCACCCGTCATCTCCACCGCCATGCCGATCGGTCCGGCGGACGGCGCGCGCGGGCTCTATATCGGCGGGCAATGGATGTGGCCCGAGGGGCGTGCAGCGATCTGCGTGGTCGATCCCTCGACCGAGGCGGTCCTCGCCAGAGTGCCGGATGCCACCGTCGAAGATGCCCAGGCGGCCATCGAGGCGGCCGCCGGCGCGGCGGAGGCCTGGCGCTCGACACCTCCGCGGCGGCGCTCGGAGATCCTGCGCCGCTGCTTCGAGCTGATGACGGCGCGCACTGAAGACCTCGCCCGCCTGATCGCGCTGGAGAACGGCAAGGCGCTGCGCGACGCGCGCGGCGAGGTCGCCTATGCCGCCGACTTCTTCCGCTGGAACGCGGAGGAAGCCGTGCGCATACGCGGCGACTTTGCACTCTCACCCACCGGCGCCAACCACATCGTCGTCGATTACGAGCCGATCGGCATCTGCGTCCTCATCACGCCGTGGAACTTCCCGGCGGCGATGGCGACTCGCAAGATCGCGCCAGCCCTCGCTGCCGGCTGCACCGTGGTGCTCAAGCCGGCGAGCGAGACGCCGCTCACCGCCTATGCGCTCGCTGCACTCTATCAGGAAGCCGGCGTGCCGCCCGGGGTCGTCAATGTGCTGACAACCTCGGCACCCGGCCCGGTCACGGCGGCGATGCTGGCTGACCCGAGGGTTCGCAAGCTTTCCTTCACCGGCTCCACCCAGATCGGCCGGGTGCTGCTCGCCGAGGCAGCCAAACGCGTGCTGAGCTGTTCGATGGAGCTCGGCGGCAACGCTCCGCTCATCGTCTTCGACGACGCCGATCTCGACGTGGCGTTGGAAGGCGTCATGCTGGCCAAGATGCGTAATGCCGGCGAGGCCTGCACGGCGGCCAATCGGATCTATGTCCAGGCCGGCATTTATGACCGCTTCGCCGAGGCGCTGACGGCGCGGATGTCGGCGCTCAAGGTCGGCCCCGGCACCGATGCCTCGACGGAGTGCGGGCCGATGATCACGCGGGCGGCGGTCGGCAAGATCGAGCGGCTGGTGGATGACGCCGTATCGCGTGGGGCGAAGCTGCTCTGCGGCGGCCGGCGCCCCGAGGGCGCCGGCTTCTTCTACCCGCCGACAGTGCTGAGCGAGGTCCCGCACGATGCCGTAATGGCGCACGAGGAGATCTTCGGTCCGGTCGCCGCGCTGGCCCGTTTCGAGACGGAGGACGAGGCCGTCGCCTTCGCCAACGCAACCGAGTACGGTCTTGCGGCCTATGTGTTCACGCAGGACCTGGCGCGTGGGCTGAGGGTGTCGCGCCGGATCGATACCGGGATGGTTGGGCTCAATCGCGGGCTCGTCTCCGATCCGGCGGCGCCGTTCGGTGGCACCAAGCAGAGCGGCCTCGGCCGGGAAGGCGGCGCGCATGGCGTGCTCGAATTCCTCGAGGCCAAGTACATCGCGACCCGCTTGTGAAGCCATGGCCGATCCGTTCCGCACACGTGACCATGTTCCGGGTTTCGACGGCTACGTCCGCGCGTTTGCAGAGCGCAGCGCGGCAACGCGCGCGCGGCTGCCTATGCTGGCGGACGTGGCCTACGGTCCCTGGCCCGAGGAGACGCTCGACCTGTTCTTCCCTGCGCCGGACGTGGCGAGCGGCGCCGTCCACATGTTCGTCCATGGCGGTTACTGGCGGATGTTCTCCAAGAACGACTTCTCCTTCGTCGCCGAGACTGTGACGAGAGCAGGCGCCATTGCCGCGATCATCGACTACGCCCTTATGCCGGCGGTACGGATGGATGTCATCGTCAATCAGGTTCGCCGCGCCAAGAGCTGGATTCGCACGCACATCGCCGAGTATGGCGGCGATCCCTGCCGGCTCACCGTCAGCGGGCATTCCGCGGGCGCGCATTTGTGCTCGCTGCTGATGGGGGAGTGCGGGGCACCCACAGGCGTCGATGCGGCCTTCCTGTTGAGCGGTCTCTATGATCTCGCGCCTCTGCAAAGCTCCTTCTTGCAGAACGAGATTGCCATCACCAACGCCGAGGTCGAGCGCTACAGCCCGCTCCGTCTGCGGCACGACCCGACCGTGCGGGTCTCGCTGCTCGTAGGCGAGCGGGAGACAGCGCCTTTCCACGAGCAGGCTGAGACGTTCGCCAGCTACCTGACAACACAGGGGCTCGGCGTCGCGACCTCGACCCTCCCCGATGGAAATCATATGAGCGTGGCGGCGGACTTGGGGGTGCCGGAAAGTAATGCCGGACGCGCGTTATCGTCATTCATTTCCGGTCAGGGCTGCGAGATCGGTGGCTTCCACGGACATGCAACGGGACGCATGAAATATGCGCAGCCAAATGAAAAATAACGATTACCCGTCGATGCTCAGCGATTTCTGTCAGTGGACGCATTTCGTACTTCTCCGATCCGCCGCCAATTGCGCGTCCCCGGCGCCGCTGTGATCCGGTACTAGCTGTTCAGTCCCGACACTTGCTGCCGCCGACCATGCGGAACGGCGGCGGCAGGGAGTAAGGCTATCCCTTCAGCTCCGCCAGGATCCCCTTATCCACCTTGCAGATATAGGTATATTTTGGATTCACCACCTGCGTGCAGCGCGCCTCGGCGATCTGGCCGAGCAGCATGTAGCCATCGGTCGCCGGAATCCCATACTCGTCCTCCAGCCAATAGATCATCTCCTGGAAGGCGATGCGCATGGCGTCTTCGAGCGGGCGAGCGCAGCCGAGCGTGCAGATGTGGGTCGGCGTCTCGATGCGCGGATGGCCGAGCCGCGCCGGCGCCTTCCCCAGCGACACGCGGACGGTGAGCGTCGCGGCGATCTCGGTGGCGCCCATGCCGTTCGCCTCGCCGTCGCCCTGGATAGCATGGCAGTCGCCGAGAAAGAGGTGGGCACCATCGTGATTCACGCGGAACATCACGGTGTTGCCCGAGGTGATCTCCTGCACATCGAGATTGCCGCCATGGGCACCATTGTCGACGGTGAGCACCGCGCCATGCACCGGCGCGACGCCGGCGACGCCGATCATCGGGCGCACCGGCAGCTTCAGCCTGTCCGACCAGTGAACGAAGCCGTCCTTCACCTCCATGACGCGGGTGATCTGGCCGAACTCCTTCTGCCGCACCCAATCCGGGAACATGCCGATGCCCGGCCACAGCGCGGTGAAGCCCAGCGTGTCGAGCTCCATGTCGAGGATCTCGACCTTGAGCATGTCGCCCTTCTTCGCGCCCTTCACCTCGATCGGGCCGGTGGCGCCATTGACGAAGGGCAGCGCGACGTCGGCATCGGTGAGCTGCTGGCCGAGGTGGCGAATGGTGCCGTCATTGGCATTGATGGCGCACTCGACCACGAAGGTCTCGCCGGCCTCGACGCTGGCGATGAAGGCGTCGTTGGCCGAGAGCGCGTATTTGATGTTGCCGCCGGCCTTGCTGACACGCTGGGACATGCTCACTCCGAATTCACTGCGTGATGAAGAACTTCAGGCGAGGCGGCGCCACGGCATCAGCAGCCGCTCCACCTTGCCGACCAGGAAGGTAAGCACCAGCGCCAGCGCAATGGTCGCGACCAGCGCGGCGAACACCTTGGGGATGATGTAGAGCGAGCCGGCCTTGAAGATCGCATGTCCTAGCCCCTCGGACGAGGACATGAACTCACCGACGATCGCGCCGATCAGCGCGAAGCCGACGGTGAGTTTCAGCCCGGCGAAGATGTCGGTGAGCGAAGCCGGCACCACCAGCTTGCGGAAGATCTGGAACTTCGAGGCGCCGAGCGTGCGCATCAGGTTGATCTGGTCTGCATCAACACCGACTGCGCCCTTGTAGGAGGTCACCAGCGCGACGATGACGACGGAGAGCGTCGACATCGCGATCTTCGACGTCAGCCCGGTGCCGAACCAGATGATGATGATCGGCGCCAGCGCGATGATCGGGATCGAGCCGATGGCGATGACGAAGGGCTCGACCACCCGCGAGACGAAGCGCGAATACCAGAGCGACAGGCCGATCAGCGTGCCGATGATGTTGCCGACCGCAAAGCCCAGCAGCGTCTCCATGCCGGTGACATAGGTGTCGCGGAACAGCGAGCCGTCGCGTGCCATCTGGACGAGGAAATTCGCGATCGCCGAGGGCGAGCCGAACATGAAGGCGGCCTGGCTGTTCCACGCCGTCATGTATTCCCAGAAGGCGATGAAGGCGGCGAGCACGGCGAGTTGCGCCGCCAGCACCAGCGCCGTGGTGCGCAGCCGCGCCCGGCGCTTCCCCGCGAGCGGAGGCGTGGCGGGCGCCGTGCCGGAGAGGGTTTCGTCCGCGGTGCTGTCCATGCCTCGCCTCACTGCCGCGCAACGTCGAGGTCGGCCCAGATACGCCGCACATAGTCGCTGAAGCCGGCGCTCTCGCGGGCGGCGATCATGTCGGTGCGCTCGGTGCCAAGCGCGATATCGTATATCGCCTTCACCCGCGTCGGGCGCTTGGAGAGCACGATGACGCGGTCGGCCAGCGAGACCGCTTCCTCGATGTCGTGGGTGATGAGCAGCACCGAGCGGCGGCTCTCGCGCACCAGTTTCGCGGTATCGCTCTCGATCAGCAGCTTGGTCTGGAAATCGAGCGCGGCGAACGGTTCGTCGAGCAGCAGCACGTCCGGCTCGTTCACCAGCGTGCGCGCCAGCGCCACGCGCTGGCGCATGCCGCCGGAGAGCGTCGAGGGGTAATTATCAGTAAAGCCATGAAGGCCGAGCTGGTCGAGCATGACATGGCTGCGCTCCTCGGCCTCGGAGAGCGAGACGCCGCGGATCTCCAGCCCCAGCATCACATTGCGCAGCGCGGTGCGCCACGGCAGCAGCAGGTCCTTCTGCAGCATGTAGCCGACACCGGAGGGTTGGCCGGAAATCTCCCTGCCATGCCAGCGTACACGGCCGGAATCGGCAGCGAGCAGCCCGCATAACGTGTTGAGCAGCGTGGTCTTGCCGCAGCCGGAGGGGCCGACAATGGCGACGATCTCGCCCTCGTTCAGCGTCAGCGACAGGTCGCCGATGACGGGGACGATACGGCCGCCCGCGTCATAGCTCTTCGCCACATGCTCGACCACGAGCGGCGGCGGCGCGCCAGTAGCGGGCGCCGCCTCTCGCAACATCTGCGTCAACGCCACGTGCAATCACCCAAGCTTCTTGTCACCCGAGCTTCTTGATGGCCTTCTCGGCGAAGGAATTGTCGATGATCTGGTCGTAGCTGATCGTACCCTTGGCGTTGCCGAGATAGACCTGCATGTCCATCAGGTTCTTCCACTGGTCCGGCTTGGTGATCACCGACTGCGCCGGGATCAGGTACTTCAGCTCGGCGTCAATGGCCTTGTCCACAACCTCACCCGGCACGTCCGGGAATTCCTTGCGCGCCACCTGCTTGGAGAAAGCGGGGTCGGCATAGGTCTTGCGCGAAGCTTCCTCGAACGAGGTCACCAGCGCCTGCACCATCTCCGGGTCCCTGGCGATGGTGGTGGGCAGCACCATGATGCCGGTGTTGCAGAACGGGCCGATATAGTTGGAGAAGTCGAACACCACCTTGGCGCCCTGGGCTTCGGCCGCGGCGACGCTCGGCTGATAGGCGATGGCGACGTCGGCCTGGCCTGCCAGCATGGCGGCGATCTCGGTGCCGGGGTTCACCGGGATGATGAAGGCATCTGTGCCGACCTTCATGCCGGCCTTTTCCAGCATGCGTTTGGCGACCGAGTAGTTGGTGTTGGGCTCGGGCGAGGTGACGATCTTCTTGCCCTTGAGCGCCTTCGGATCGGTGAAAGGCTCCATGGTCTTCGACACGCCGAAATAATGCGCGCGCTGCACCACGGTGCCGACCACGACGCCGGGACCGCCATTCTCGCGGGAGATCTGCGCCATGGTGGCGTCGCCAATGGCGAAATCGGCCGAGCCGCCGAGCACCGCGGCGAAGGTCTGAGTGTCGCCACCGGCGGCGACCACCTTCATGGCGAGGCCGTTCTTCTCGAAGATGCCGGCATGCATGCCGACATAGAGGTTAATGTAGCCGAGGTTGTGCACCGCCTCGCTGAAATTCACCGTCTTCAGCCCCGCCGCACTGGCGCGCGTGGCGACATAGGGCGCGGCGATGACGCCGCCGGCGACCAGCGCCGAGGTCTTCAGGAAGCCGCGACGATCAAGGCGCGTGCGCAGATCTTTTGACATGGATTCGATCTCCTCGGAGGTCTCGGCGGACGCCAAATCGAGGTGAATTCGTAATTCAGTCTGCAATTCGCCAGCAAGATCAAAAGACTGGCACGCGCTGCGAGGATCGCAGGCAGCGTTGCGCGGGTTGCTGAATACGCGGTCCGGAGGGCGTCGTATGCGCGATTTCTGTCCGGCGGACAGAGTGCGTTTCGGGCGGAACGACCAATCCGTATCCACCCGTCGGGCTTTATGTCGCAATTGCCATTTAGGTTGCCCAAGGAAGCGGCAGTGGCGTCCTGCTTCAGCATCCTTCGAGGCCCGGCTTGCGCCGGGCACCTCAGGATGAGGTTGCACTTTTATAACGACCTCATCCTGCGGTGCGAGGATCAGCGAACCTCGAAGGATGCTGAAGCAGTATGCCTTCCCCCTCCTACCGCGTCACCCGCACCGAGGCGAAGCGGCCGACCAAAGCGCCACCGCAGCGCTCGGCGGCGAGCGTCGAGGCGCGCAATTGCGCCAAAGCACCGGCGGGTGCACTGGCCGGCGCGCCGGGGCGCGGCGCGTGCGGCAGTTCCCCGCTTGGCGTGTGGAGGCGTTCGGACAAATTGCTGACGAGGGCGCGTAGCCGGCGGTTCTCCGCCTCCAGCTCCTTCATCTGCATCACCGCCGGCGGGGTCAGCCCGCCGAAACGGCGGCGCCAGCGATAGAAGGTACGCAGCGAAACCTGCGCAGTACGGCAGATCTCATCGACCGGCACACCGGCATGCGCCTCGTACAGGAGGTGGATGATCTCGTTCTCGGTATATTGCGAACGTCGCATCGCCTGCTCTCCGCTTCATACCCATCGGCGACGCCCGCTTGATGGGCATGCGCTTTCTGTAGGCAGCACTATAGCGGATCGCGCGCGGGCGTGAATGCAATTTTGCTGCGTTGCGAAGGCGATGACGTCGCGGCGTTTAGCGGAAGGAAGGCGGGGCGCTCTGTTCAGCATCCTTCGAGGCTCGCTGAGCTCTCACCTCAGGATGACGTGGTTCTCATAAAAGCGACGTCATCCTGAGGTGCCGGCCAACGGCCGGCCTCGAAGGATGCTCAAGGAGAACGGCGCCCCGTCCCTCGCGCCGCCATCATATGGCAATAGTGCCATATTGCCTGCCAATGCCCTGTCATTGCTGCCGGATTGGGCAGCACTGAACATAATATGAAGTTGCGTCACCGCAGGGTCCGAACAGAATTCGCGACATCTCCGAACTATGAGGTGTCGTCCCATGAGCAAGCTTTCGCGGCGTTCCTTTCTGCAGGCGAGTGGCCTCGCCGCCGCGGGGCTCGCCTCGCCGATCCGCATGCCGGGCATATTGCGCTCCGCCCAGGCGGCCGGCAGCGTGAAGCTCGGCTGCCTGTTCTCCTCGTCAGGCACCATGGCCAATCTCGAGGGCCGTCTGAACTATGTGGTGAGGATGGCCGCCGACGAGATCAACGCCAAGGGCGGCGTCAACGGCCGCACCGTCGAGGTGGTGGTCTCCGATCCTGCCTCCGACTGGCCGCTCTATGCGCAGTCGGCCAAGCAGATGCTGCAGCAGGAGAAGGTCTCCGCGCTGTTCGGCTGCTGGACCTCGGTGTCGCGCAAGACCGTGCTGCCGGTGGTCGAGCAAGAAAAGGGTCTGCTGTTCTATCCGCTGCATTTCGAGGGCGACGAGAACTCCAAGAACGTCGTCTATGTGAACTCGCCGCCCGCCAGCTCGGTGCTGCCGGCGGTCGACTATCTGATGGGCGAGGAAGGCGTCTCGGCGAAGCGCTTCTTCATGCTCGGCTCGGACTATGTCTGGCCGCGCACCATCAACAAGCAGCTAAAGGGCTACTGGAAGTCCAAGGGCATCACGGAGAGCGCCTGGAAGGAGGAGTACGTCCCCTTCGGCTTCTCCAATTTCCAGACGCTGGTAAACCAGATCCGCGCCTTCGCCGACCAGGGCGGCGGCCAGCCCATCGTGGTGCTGACCGTGGTGGGCTCGTCGATCCCGGACTTCATGCGCGAATTCGCCAACCAGGGCATAAAGGCGACCGATATCCCGGTGCTCGGCCTCGACATGGTGGAAGCTGACCTCGAGGGCCTCGACACCTCCAAGCTGGTCGGCCACCTGAATTGCTGGGCCTATCTGCAGAACGCCAAGGGCGCCTCCAACACCACCTTCCTGAAGAGCTGGGCGGACTACGTGAAGGCGAAGAACGTGCCGTTCAAGGGCGACGTCGCCATCGATCCGATGGTCTCCGCCTATGACGCCGTGCACCTCTGGGCGATGGCGGCGGCGAAGGCCGGCTCGTTCGACATCCCCGAAGTCACCAAGGCGTTCAACGGCCTCTCCTTCGACTGCCCGTCGGGCTACAAGATCGGCATGACCGCCGAGAACAACTATGTCTCGCGCGGCGTGTTCATCGGCTCGGTGAACGAGAAGCAGGGCTTCGACATCCTCTGGCAGTCCAAGGATACGCCGAAGCCGGTGCCCTTCAGCCCCTATGGCTGATTTCTTGCCTCTCCTTTCCTTCTGATCCCCCGATGCGGCCGGCTGCAACGCCGGCCGTTGTCGTCGAGTGCCCTATGACGCGTTGCATCCGCCTCCTGCTTGCCTTCGCCGGCACCCTGCTCGCGCTGCCCGCAATGGCCGCGCCGCTGGATCGCCCTGCGCTCATCGCACAGCTCTGCGGCAATGCCGGCGCCATGGGCGAGGCCGGAGCCACTCTGCTCGCTCTCGCCGCCACCGGCAGCGCGGAAGACCGCAACTGGGCGGCACCGCTGGCCAAGGCGCTGATCGACAAGAAGCTCGCGTGTGACGACACCGGCGCCGTGCTGCGGGATGTCGACGCCGTGACCCGCGCGCCGCGCGCCGTACTGGAGGCCGCCCGCACCCCGGTGCTGAGCCTCAAGAACCGCGCCGTCTTTGAATCCGCCGACGCCGCGCTCGCCTTGCGCAGCGCGCCCGATGCCGGCCAGCGCACCGCGGCATTGCGCACGCTGGAGCGCCGCGCCGGCTCCTTGCCGGAAGGGCTGCTGGACGCCGCTGCCGGGAGCGAGAACGATGCGGGCCTGCGCACCCAGATCGAGACGCTGGCGCAGACCGCGGCACTGAATTCGTCCGACGTCACCAAGCGCATCAATGCGGTGAACCGCATCGCCGAGAATCCGAGTCGGCGGGCGCTGACGCAGATCTCGGCACTGAAGTCCGATCCTGCCTATGCCTCGGACGCCGCCTTCCGGCAGGCCGTGGACCGCGCCGTCAGCCGGATCGATCGTGGCATTGCCATAGGTGACGCCCTGGCTGCGCTCTACAATGGCTTGAGCTTTGCCAGCATCCTGTTCATGGCGGCGATCGGCCTCGCCATCATCTTCGGGCTGATGGGCGTCATCAATCTCGCCCAAGGCGAACTGATCATGATCGGCGCCTATGTCACCTGGCTGGTGCAGGAGGCGCTGCGCCACGCCGCCCCGGCCCTGCTCGACTGGTACCTGGTCCTCGCCATCCCCTTCGCCTTTCTGGTCACCGCGGCCATTGGCATCGCGTTGGAGGCCAGCTTGCTGCGCCACCTCTACAAGCGCCCACTGATGAGCCTGCTCGCCACCTGGGCGGTGAGCCTGTTCCTGGTGAACCTCGTCCGCGTCATCTTCGGCACCCACAATTTGCAGTTCGAGACGCCGTTCTACGTCACCGGCGGCGTGCCGGTGATCGGCGACTTCATCTTCACCTGGAACCGCATGTTCGCCATCGCCTTCGCGGTGGCGACGCTGGCGATCACGTGGGGCGTGGTGCGCAAGACCCCGCTCGGGCTGAACATCCGCGCAGTGACGCAGAACCGCGACATGGCGGCCTGCATCGGCATCCCGACCCGACGCGTCGACATGATGGCGTTCGGCCTCGGCTCCGGCCTTGCCGGGCTGGCGGGCCTTGCGTTGTTGCCGATCTACAGCGTGAACCCGCAAATGGGCCAGAACTTCATCATCGACAGCTTCATGGTCGTCGTGCTCGGCGGCGTCGGCACCATTGCCGGCACCGTGGTCGCCGCGCTCGGCATCGGCCAGATCAATGTGCTGATCGAGCCGCTCTGGGGCGCCGTCGCGGCCAAGGTGATCGTGCTGCTGATGATCATCGGCTTCCTGCAATGGCGGCCCGAGGGGCTGTTCGCCGTGAAGGGGCGCCGCAAATGACGCGCTGGACCCAGGATCGCCCCTTCCTCGCGCTCATTGCCGCGCTCGTCATCACCGCGGTGGCGATGCCGGTGTTCGAGCCGTCCCGCTATCTCACGAATGCCCTCGGCCAGCTCGCTGCCTTCGCCGTGCTGGCGCTCTCGCTGGACCTGATCTGGGGCTACCTCGGCATCCTCTCGCTCGGCCATGGCCTGTTCTTCGCCATTGGCGGCTATGTCATTGCCATGCATCTGCTCAAGCACAGCTTCGAGGTGACGGGCACGGTGCCGGACTTCCTGCAGTTCATGGGCTGGAAGGACTTCCCGTTCTACTGGGCCGGCTTTGGGAGCCTCCCCTATGCGCTGATCGTCGCCATTGCGGTGACGACCTTGATCGCCGGCGTGTTCGGCTATGTGTCGTTCCGCTCGCGGGTCGGCGGCGTCTATTTCGCCATCATTACCCAGGCGCTGGTCTATGTCGCCATGCTGCTGATGTTCCGCAACGACACCGGCTTCGGCGGCAATAACGGCATGACCGGTTTTTCCGTCGTGTTCGGCTGGCCGATCGGGACGACGGGGATGATCACCGCCATGGCGATGGTCTCGGTGCTGGCGCTGGCGGGCGCCTTGCTCGCGTGCCGCATGCTGGTCGGCAGCCGCTTCGGCGCGCTGATGCTGGCCGCGCGCGACGACGAGACCCGCCTGCGCACGCTCGGCTATGAGACGCTGCGCCTCAAGCTCGTGCTGTGGTGCCTCTCGGCGCTGATCGCGATGCTCGCCGGCATGCTCTATGTGCCGCAGGTCGGCATCATCAATCCGCGCGTGCTCTCGCCCGAACTGTCGCTGGAGATCGCGGTGTGGGTGGCGATCGGCGGGCGCGGCCATCTGGTCGGCGCGGTGATCGGCGCTTTGCTGGTGAACGCGGTGAAGTTCTGGCTGTCCTCGGCGGCGCCGGAGGTCTGGCCCTTCATCCTTTCCGGCCTGATCGTGCTGGTGGTGCTGGTGTTCCCCAACGGTCTCGTCGACCTCGCCAAGTTCCGCCTCACCCGCCCGATGGGGGCGAAGCGGCTGGCGACCGGGATCGGGGAGGCGCGCTGATGGCCGGCGTCGCGCTCCTGGTCGACGGACTGACGGTTCAGTTCGGCAGCTTCCGCGCCATCAACGACCTGTCGCTCGCCATCGACTATGGCGAGGTGCGCGCGGTGATCGGCCCGAACGGCGCCGGCAAAACCACGCTGCTCGATGTCATCTCCGGCATCACGCGCCCGAAGGACGGCCGCGTGCTGTTCGGCGACACGCTCGACATCACAAGGCAGAGCGAATCCGCCATCGCCCGCGCCGGCATCCGCCGCAAGTTCCAGAAGCCGAGCGTGTTCGAGGGACTCACCGTGCGCCAGCACATTGAGATCGGCACTGAAGCCGGATTCCGCCGGAAGTATGAAGGTCCGGCGCTGGAGGCCCGCGTCGCCGAGGTGCTGGAGATCGTCGGCCTCACCGAGCAGGCCGCCCGCATGGCGGGTGAGCTCAGCCACGGCCAGAAGCAATGGCTGGAGATCGGCATGGTGCTCGCCTCCGATCCCAGGGTGTTGATGCTGGACGAGCCGGTCGCAGGCCTCACCGACGAGGAGACCGCGCGCACCGCCGCGCTCGTGCGCTCGCTGAAGCGCCCGGACCGCGCCATCGTGGTGGTGGAGCACGACATGGACTTCGTCGAGCTCATCGCCGACCGCGTCACCGTGCTCCATGAAGGACGCACGCTGTTCGAAGGCTCCATGGACAAGGTCCGGGCCGACGAGAGCGTAGTCGAAGTCTATCTGGGGCGCTGAGCATGCAGTTCCGTGTCGAAGCGCTCGACCAGCATTACGGCTCGGCCCAGGTGCTGCGCCACGTTGACCTCACCATCGCGCCCGGCGAATGCATGGCGGTGCTGGGCCGCAACGGCGCCGGCAAGACCACGCTCTTGAAATGCATTATGGGCGTACTCGCCCCCACCTCCGGCCGCGTGCTGCTGGATGAGTTGGATGCCACCTCCTGGTCGCCGAACCGGCGGTCCCATGCCGGGCTGGCTTACGTGCCGCAGGGACGCGAGATCTTCTCCGAGCTGACGGTGGGCGAGAATATCGAAGCCGCCGCCCGCGCCCACGGCACCTATGGCACCGCGGCGATGGAGGATGCGATCGGCGTGTTCCCGGTGCTGCGTGAGATGTGGAAGCGCTCCGGTGGCGCGCTCTCCGGCGGCCAGCAGCAGCAGCTCGCCATCGCCCGTGCACTGGTCACGGAGCCGAAGCTGCTGATCCTCGACGAGCCGACCGAGGGCATCCAGCCCAATATCGTCGCCGCCATCAAGGAGGTGCTGACCTCGCTGAAGGGGCGCATCTCCATCCTTCTCGTGGAGCAGTATCTCGACTTCGCCATCGACGTCGCCGACGCCTTCCTCATCCTCTCGCGCGGCACCATCATCGAGGCCGGGCGCGCCGAGGCGATGAGCCGCGAGCATCTCACCCGTCACATCGCCGTCTGAAACGAGAGCACCGCAGGAGCTTGCCATGTCGCGCCGCTTTGAAATCCCCGCAACCCCGGAAAACATGGTCTGGGGCTATCTCGACAGCACGACGCCGCCGGTGCTGGAGGTGGCGTCCGGCGACGTGGTGACGCTGCATTCCTTCCCGGCCGGCGGCAAGGAGACGCTGCCCGACGACCTCTCGCTGGTGCCGGCCGATTACATGACGGCGCTCGACACACTGCCGCAGGGGCCGGGGCCGCATTTCATCACCGGACCGGTCTATGTGAAGGGCGCCAGACCCGGCGACGCGCTGCAGGTCGACATCATCGACGTGAAGGTTCGCCAGGACTGGGGCTTCGTCTCCATCCTGCCGCTGCTCGGCACGCTGCCGGACGAGTTCACCGAATACGAGACCATCCACCCACGAGTCGACCATGCGCGCAATGTCTGCGTCATGCCGTGGGGCTCGATGATCCCGCTCGATCCGTTCTTCGGCATCATCGCCACCGCCCCTCCCCCCGCCTGGGGCCGCTGCGGCTCGCCGGTGCCGCGCGCCTTCGGCGGCAATATGGACAATAAGGAGCTACGGGCGGGGACCACGCTCTATCTGCCCGTTTTCAACGAGGGCGCGCTGTTCTTCGCCGGCGACGGTCATGGCGTCCAAGGCGACGGCGAGGTGTGCATCACCGCGCTGGAGACCGGGGTGACCGGCACCTTTCGGCTCACCGTGCGCAAGGACATGGAGCTCGACTGGCCGTTCGGCGAGAGCGCGACGCACCTGATGTCGATCGGCCTCGACGAAGATCTTGACGATGCGGCGCGACAGGCGACGCGGGAGATGGTGAAGCACATTTGCCTGCGCACCAATCTCACCCGCAACCAAGCCTATATGCTGTGCTCGCTCGCCGGGAACCTAAGGGTGACGCAGATGGTGGACGGCAACAAGGGCGTCCACATGCTCCTGGCGAAGTCGCACCTTTAGTTTTGGAAGGCGTCATCCCCCCGGTTTCCTGCTCCGCGCTTCACTTGCCCGCCTTCAGGATGGTGATTGCCATTGCTGTCTCTATTTGCTTGACCGATGGCCGTCGCCTCGCGCGGCGGCCGCTCATTCTGGCCGGGCGCCGGCTCCCGCGACGCGCCCGGAGTGAAATCAGTGGCGCCAGCCGGGGTAGGTCGCGAAGTTTTCACGATTGACGAGCCCCGTCGCGTGCCCAACGAAGTGAATGCCCAGCTCCGGGCGCGCTTCGACATTGACGCGGACACCTGTTTCGAGATCTGCGGCAGGCTCGGCCTCGTTAGCATGCTGGCCGTGGCGGGACATGAGGTCGGCGCTGTCCCCTATCCGCGGCTGGTCGATGGATTCGGTGCGCTCTGCGACCGGGCAGCGGCGGCTGGGATTCGCGTCGATGTCGAATTCATGCCGTTCTGGGCCTGCCAAATCTGGAAGATGCCTGGGCCATCGTGCGTGACGCCGATCGAGCCAATTCGGGCCTGATGATCGACACTTGGCATTTTCCGCGCGGCAAGCTCGACCTTGATCTGCTGCGAGCCATACCGAGCCGGTTTCTGCGCGCCGCTCAAGTTTCAGACGCCACCCGCGTGATCCGCGGAGCGACGCTGTTTGAGGACACGGTGCGCTACCGGATGTTCCCGGGCGAGGGTGAGCTGCCTCTGGTGAAGATTCTTGAGATCCTGGTGGAGAAGGGGTTGCAGGAGGTGGGGCCAGAGGTGTTCTCCGACGAGGCTGACCGGCTCCCACCCGAAGAGACTGGCCGGCGGTGCGGTGCGGGCTTGCGAAGGGTTCTCGAAGCGGCCGGCGCTGCGCTCGCCGCTAACGATCTCAGGCCCAGATTCTGATCCGGCTAATAAATCCGAAAGGTCACCGCGGGCCGCTTTTGGCCCTCCAGCCGCCAGGCGGGGTTCGCCATTTCGCGACACCGGCTCTGTACGCTTATGCACCGCTTGGCGCCGGGCATGAACGCGCAGAGGAGCGGCGGGGATCAGCGGTGCCGGTTCGCTAACGCCAGTGATCCGCGCATCGTTCACGGATCGGCGTAACTGCACCTCGCGTCCCAAGGCGCCAGCATCCAGAGTATTTTCGACCACGCTGCAGAAAATACATCTACGCAGGTTTCTGACATATGGATCAGCCGAATTCTTCAGCGGCGGTCCGCCTTCAGCCCTCGGCGCCGGAGCTCAAACTTCACCATCTCGGAAAGGGCGACATCCGGGGTCTCCTGACGTCGTCGCGGATCGAAGCCTATCTCGACTGGCTCGAGGGTGAGGACCTGCTCGTAACTATTCGGCGGTCGTGTTGCTCTGATCATCTCGCCGGCCCGGAAATTCGTCGTCGGCGATAACTTCACGATCGCCGATATTTCCGCCCTGCGCTGGCTCGACCGCCCTCGCGGGTGCGCAAGGGCGGTGACGACCCGCTAGCGCCCTTCCCTCACCCCGCTTGCGTTCGCCCGGCGACCGTGCCTAATGGTAGGTATTCTGCGGCAGATGTTAACGAAAGTAGGACGATCGTGAAACAAGTAGTTCGCGGCGCGGCCGTGCAGGCGTCACCGATCACTCTCGATAGCGCCGCCACCACTGAAAAGGCATGCGACCTGATCCGTGAGGCCGGCAGAAACTCTGCTCAGGTAGTCGTCTTTCCGGAATGCTTCATTTCAGCTTATCCGGCTTGGTTTCAGTTCCTGCCGGCCGCATCGAAGGAGCTGAACGACCTTAACGTGCGGTTGTACAAGAGTGCCATCGATGTTCCCGGTCCAGAGACTGCCAAGCTCGGCGAGGCCGCTCGGAATGCGAATTGCTATGTGGTTATCGGCGTGTGCGAGCGTTCGCGAACGAATTCCGGGTCCATGTTCAACACTCAACTCTTTTTCGCACCGGATGGTCAACTGGTCGGCAAGCATCAGAAGCTGACTCCTACCGGGTATGAGCGGATGGTCCACTGGGGCGGTTGGGGTGACACGCTGACCGTTGTCGACACGCCGTTCGGCCCGTTGAGCGCGTTGGCATGTTCGGAGAACTCGAATCCCTTGGCAGGTTTTGACATCATCTCGCGTGGGCCCAGGATTCACGCGATGAGTTGGCCTCCGCATTTCATAATGGTAGGCCATGGCGCACCCGATCTGGCTGAAATATCCCTCCTTACTGCCCGGCATTTCGCGCTGATGTCGAAAGCATTTGTCATAAGCGCATGCGGTGTTATTGACCACGACTTCTATAAAGAGCTTGCGAAGATGACGAGCAAGCCGCAGGAAGACTTGAGCGCCGGTATCGCAGACGGCGGATCGGTCATCGTGTCGCCAGGCATGGAAATCCTCGCGGCCCCGCTTCCCAGCGGCACCGAGGGGATTATTTACGCGGACCTCGATCTCGACTTATGGATCGGGTCGAAATTGCTCCAGGATTTCGCCGGCCACTACAACCGTCCGGACGTCTTCACCTTGGAAGTCGATCGGAGGGGAGGTCGATACGAAGACCCGGAAGCGGGACGGCCTAGACCCGGCCTAACCTGAGGAGAAAGGGCGCACCGCACGAAAAGCGCAGCGGGACATGGAAAAAGTCGACTGGAACGCGTCGGCTTGAGCACCTCGTCCACCTCCTCGAGCTTCGCCTGAGCGAATCGTCGAAGAGGTGGACGTATCGCTGCGCGGTCAACGCGCCTGCGCGTGGCCGAGCGGCTTGCCAATTATCGGCAGGCTCATGCCGCCCGCCATCATCAGCCAGGCGAAAGTGTGCCGTGCGCCCGGCAGGTTCGCATTGATCCTCACGTCGTTCCGGAAGCGCCTGATCCTCTGCAAGGAATTATCCTCGGCGTCGCCTGGAAACACCCCGGGGCAGTCCTGAGATAAGCGAATCCAGACGGCACGGCGCCCTCGAACGGCGCTTCTTTGATATTCGCTCGACCATCACCAGCCAGCATCCGGTTTTCGTTGAGACAGCATATGGCGCGATCCGGCCCAGCCGCGTCGATGCGTTCAGTATGGCACGGCGATCGCGGCTGACGCGGCGAGGTGAACTCTTCGCTATCAACGCGTTTCACGTTGACATGATTAAAGAATTCGCCTTTGCTCCGGCCATCATATTTTTGCCTGGAAACATGGGGCGGACGATGACTAAGTATTCTCTTCGTCATGAAATCAAAATAAACGCCAATATAGACAAGGTCCGGGCGATGCTCATGACCTTGGATGGTCTGTCGGATTGGACGCGGGCAAAGGTGTCCGACACGGATGTCGTGAACCAGTGGTCGCTGTCCTATGAGGACGGCCCGGATTTCGTCTGGAAGGTGACGGCGGACGACCCGAAGCTGATCGTCTGGGAATGCATCTCGGGGCCGGGCGACGCGCAGGGGACCACTGCGGAGTTCGCGCTGAGCAGCCCGGGGGACAGCCGTGTCCTCGTCGGCTTCTCGCATAGCGGGTGGCCGCATCAGGAAGGCAATTTCGCCAAGTGCAACGCTCTCTGGGGCATGCTGCTGCACCACCTCCGCGAGGTGGCCGAGGGCGGCAAGCCCGCGAAGTCCTATTCCTGATCTCCCGAACGCAGCGAGCTCATCATGGCTTCCCAGCAGTCCCTTCCCGATTTCGTCGCGGCCCTGGACGCCGCGGGCTTTCTCGTCCGTATCAAGGACGCGACCCGGGTCGACCAGATCCCCAAGATCATGGAGGCCAACCCCACCAAGGCGATCCTGGTCGAGAAGATTATCGACAGCGAGTTCTCTGTCCTTCTGAACGCCTATTCGAACCAGGACATGTATGCCTGGGCGATGGAGTGCGACAGGACCAGGACCGGCCTCAAGATGGTCGAGAAGGCCAAGGGGCGGGTGAAGTGGGAAACCGTGGAGACCGCTCCCTGCAAGGAGGTCATCCTAAAGGGCGACGAGGTGGATCTCACGCGCCTGCCCATGTTCCTGCACCATGACCGGGACGGCCACGCCTACACCAACGACAACCTGTTCATCAGCAAGCACCCCGACACGGGCGTCTATGACTGGGGCGTCTACCGCTCCATGTTCCGCTCGAAGAACGAGAAGTCGGTGGACATGACCTGCACCTCCCACCGCCAGCGCATCAACGCCATGGCGGCGGCGGCCAAGGGTCAGAACCTGGAAGTGGCCATCGTCATCGGCGGGCCGATCCTGGACAAGATCTCGTGCCTCGTGGGCGTGCCCGTCGACACCGACGACTTCGAGGTGCTCGGCAGCTTCTATGGCGCGCCCGCGAAGATGGTGAAGTGCGAGACCATCGACCTGGTGGTGCCGGCCAATGCTGAACTCGTCCTCGAGTGCGAGCTGATGGCGTCCGAAGGTCTGTCCTTCGACGAGGGCCCCTATGGCGAGTTCACCGGGATGTACGGCGGTGGCCTCAAGCACAATTACCGCCTCAAGGTGAAGGCGATGACCCACCGCAAGGGGGCCATCTTCCAGCACGGCACCATCGGCGGGCTGCGCCCCTGGTTCACCGACAACATGCTCCAGCTCCCGGCCATCGAGGCGGACCTGTTCGGCGCGCTGAAGCAGGGCGGCATCGACGTGAAGGAGGTACGCTCTCCTGCGGGCGGCCTGTCCAACATCGCCTATGCCAAGATCAACCCGCTGGGGGGCGGCGATGCCAAGCAGGCGCTGGGCATCATGCTCACCTGCTCCAAGCAGGGCCTGCCCAAGATCGCCATGGTGTTCAACGAGGACGTGGACATCTGGGACGACCAGGCGGTGCTCGCCGCGATGGCGTTCCGCTACATGCCGGATCGTGACACTGTCATGATCAACGGCTGCAACACCATGACGGTGGACCCCAAGAGCAATCCTCCGGGCATCGCTTCTAAGATCGGCATGGATTGCACGATCCCGATCGGCCCGGACTGGAATCCGAACGAGTTCGTCCGGAGCACGGTCTGCGATCTCGGCGAACCTCCGGCCGGCGTCGTCGCCATGACGGAAGAGGCGCTCACGGCGGACATGGAGGCGTTCATCAAGACCGCTCCCAAGTCCTGGCGCGAGATCCTCGCCAACTATCACGGCCAGCCCTATCCGGTGATCTACCGCGCCTTCGGCAACCTGCGTCACCGCCTCGGCCGGACCGACGACGCTCCGTGGTATCGCTACACGTTCTCGGACGGACCGTTTGCCTACGAGGCCAAGCCCCGGGCGCCGTCCAACTTCGACCCAAAGCACGTCGCGCCCACGCCGGCCTGATCCGCATAACGGACTGACCGGTTTTCAGTCCCGGACCCACGAGGAGCTCCCACCGCATCGGCCATCAGCCGGTGCGGTGGCCGTTTTTGGTCAAGCGGTCCTTACGGCGGCCGGTCGTTCCGAGCAAACCGTTAAGCATCGCCAGGGTCAAGTCCACCGGCCCGGGAGCGCATCGCGATTCCAGTCAGATGGTAAATTGCCTCTCTTCAAGAGTTGGAGGGCGATCGCCTCCAACACTACTTGTTGATCTCCGGCAGATCGAAGTCGCGCCAACCCGGAACTTCCGAAACCTCGGGGAACTCGACACCGAACGGCTTGGTCGCGTCGACACCGACCGAGGAGGAGAAGCCGCCATCGGTGGAGGGGTCGAGGGGGCCCGCGGCCGTGCGATTGACGATGAAGACGTCCTCCGTGGGCTTGACGCGGAACGACTGCGCCCACTCGACCTCGGCGGGGTTGCGGATGTCGACATCGGGATCGACGACGATGACCCACTTGGGATGGAGGTTGGACGCCATGGTGGCAAGGATCGCCTGCCTGGCCTCACCCTCATAGCGCGGCTTCATGGCGATCACGATATAGACCTGGACGCCGCCCGAGCTGTTGATGGAGAGGTCCGAGATCGTTGGGAAAAGCCCCTGGAGCTGGCGCAGGATCGAGGTCTCGAACGGGATCTGCTTCAGCACATGGTTCTCTGTGATCGGCTTTCCAGTAAGCAGCCCCTGGAAGATCGCGCCCTTCCGGTGCGTGATCGCGGTGATCCGGGCAATCGGCTTCGGCGAAGCCGGCGTGTAGTAGCCTGTATACTCGCCGAGCGGGCCTTCCATCTTCTGGTTCTTGGTATCGACCGTGAACTCGATCACGATCTCGGCGTGCGCAGGAACTTTCAGGCCATTGCTGACGGTCCTGGCAAGCTCGACCGGCGCGCCGCGCAGGCCTCCGGCGACGAACCAGTCATTGGTCTTGTCGCTGGACTGGACCTGGCAGGAGAACATGGTCATGGGATCGACGCCGATCACGAGCGCGGCATGCAGTTCCTTCCCCATCTCCGTCGCGTGGGCGATGTTCTTGCCGAAGCGATGGTTCGGCGCCGAGAACAAGCCCAGCTCCTTCGGACCAAAGACCTGGAAGCGGTAGTTGCCGATATCGGGAGTGCCGGTCTCGGGATTCTCCGACACAACAATGCCGGCGGTGATATAGGGCCCGCCATCCTTCGGACTGTAGGTCGGAACAGGCAGCTTGGTGACGTCGATCTCATCACCCGTCAGCACCACGTCCTGGCACGGCGGCGTTCCCTCGAAATCCACCGGGCCGATCGGATTGTCGATGCCGTTCAGCACCTTCTCGTGGATCGTCTGCTCGGTCGCCTCGAAGGCCAGAAGCGCCAGCCTGCGGTTGCCGAAGGCGCCCGCCACCAGCGGAAACTCCGTGCCCGTCTGGTTGAACATCAAAGCCGGCCCCTGGACGGAACTGGCTTTGGCAAGGGCTTTGCCGATGTCGTACTTGAGGGCGATCGGCCGTTCGATTTCGACGAGCTCACCCGCACTTTTCAAGGCAGTCAGGAAGGCGCGCAGATCTTGATAGGGCATGGTCAATCCGTCCGTGCGTTTTCGCGGAATGAAAGGTGATGGGCTTGTTTGCAGATATCAACCGTGACGATGTCGAGGCCGCCCTCCGCGTCGCCTTGGGGATTGGCTTGCCGCTATTGACGTTCGATGCCTTAGGCCGTCTCGACCTCGTCGTCTACGCCGCATTCGGTGGGCTGGCTATGCTTTACGGACACGGTGAATCGACGAAGCGGCGCGTGGAGTCGCAGATGGTCGCAGGTACCGGCCTGGTCGTCGCGATCGCGGCTGGAATGGCCTATTCGGCCGCCCAGGCGCCGCTCACGATACTGGGCTTCCTGCTCGCCATCACCGTCATCGCCGCCGCCACGCTGGGAGCGGTCATGCGATGGGTGCCGCGCGGCGAAATGTTCTTCGTGCTGGGTCTGCTGATCATTGCCAGCGTCCCGACGACCTGGGACCGGCTGCCGCTGGGCATCGCGGTCGCCGCGGGCGGTGCCGCGCTCTCGGTGCTGTTCGCCTGGCTGAACGGCATCATCGCGCGCAGGCGCCAGCCGGGAGAGGAACCGGATCCCGAGGGATGGCGCCGCCGCCTCGCCGCGGGCTACGTCGCCCTCGACCGGAAGCAGCATCTGGTCCTGGTCGCGGCCGCCACCCTCGGCGTGATGGTGGCCTGGGTGTTCGCCCTCATCCTCGGCGTCGGCAATCCATACTGGGCGCCGATCACTGTAGCCGCCCTGATGCCGGCCCTCGCCGCCACCGACGTCTGGCGCCGTACGCTTTACCTCATGCTGGGCACGGCGGGCGGCGTGGGCATCGCCACCTTCCTGTTCTCGTTCCACCCCGGCCATCTGGCGCTGATCCTGATCATCATCGCCTGCCAAGCGATGGCGGAGATCGCGGCGAAGCGCAATTTCGGGGTCGCGCTGCTGTTCTTCTCGCCGCTCGCGATCGGCATGAGCAATCTGAGCCGCGGCCTGCCCTGGGACCCGTTGCTGGTCGACAGGCTGGCCGAGGCGGCGATCGGCACGGCGGTCGCCTTCCTCACAATTCTCGTGGGACGTAAGATCCTCAAGCGGTCCTAAGCGGACGAACCGCCTGCAATAGTTACATGCACTTCTGCAGAGCCGGGGTATCGACACGCTGCTCATTACGGTGGGTCTGACAGATCGACAGCGCGCGACGGCAGAATGCTGAATCACCGAGTCGTCATGACGACAGATGCCGATGCCGCGGCCACCGACGCCGACCACAACGCCGCGCTAAGTGATTTGCGGCCAAAGATTCAATAGGGCGCAAAAGAGAACTGGTCCGCATTGAAGCGAACCACTGTAACTCTTAAGCGTGGGGCACCATGGGAAGATGCAATTGTAGCCAGAGCGGCTGCTACATCTCGCTGGTCATGCCATCTGGTGTTGCCCGGCGGAACCTGCCCAGCGAGCGACACGAGTGTCCCTGTCATCCCCGCCGCCGCTCAGGTCTCCCCCCGCCGCTTCAGGCGCGCCAGATACTCCTCGCGCGTCACCGGAGCCGTTCCCGCCTCCTCCAGCCGGCGGCGGTCGCGAGCGGGAATGTCGTCGCGGATGATGTCGAGGTTCTTCCAGGGCGCGACCTCCTGCGCACGGACCTCGCCCGGCACGAAAGGCGACGTTTCCGCCCGCTGATAGCAGTGGATGTAGCGCGGGCAGTTCACGAAGGCCTCATAGACTTTCACCACCAGCAACAACTCCGCGCCGGGATAAGCCGCGAGTTCGGCCCCGTCGCGCATGAGGCGCGCCGCCCCATGAATGCGCAGCCGGTGCGGCCGCTCGAAATCGATGAAGAGCAGGCCAACTTTCGCATTGGCGGCCGCATTGCCGGCGGAGAGATACATGCCGTTGCCGTCATAGCTTGGCAGCGCGAGCGTCTGCTCGTCGAGCACCCGCACGAAGCCGGGCGCGCCGCCCTTGTAGGAGCAGGTCGGGAAGCCGCGATGATCGACGGTTGACAGGAACACCAGGTCCTGCGCGGCGATGAAGGCTTGGTGATCCGGCGTGAGCGTGCTCGTAACGGAAACCTTGCGCAGCTTGTTCGCCAGGCGGCGGCTGTCGAAGGCATCCTGCAGCATGCGATGCTGGTCGCTATAGAGCTCGGCGATCGCGCCGAGCTTTGGGCGAAAGTCGGGCTCGTCCGCCGCGGGAGCGAGCGACCAGGCGAGCCGGTCAAGGCAGATCGTCCACACCGTGCGATGCAGACTGGCGGCCTCCTCGCCGGAGAGCGCGCCATGAGTGAGCGTCAGCTCGCAGGCATCGGTCCCGACCGAGCGCAGATCGACCTCGATCCGCGTCGGCGGCCCACGCAGCCCGGCGGCCGCACCCTCGTAGCACCAGCTCGCCACAATCCGCCGCTCGGGCACGATCTCGATGTAGCGGCCGCGGAGCTGATAGGCTGTCCCGTCCGGATCGACGCCGTCCAGCCGGTAACCCCCGCCGGGACGCGGGTCGATCACGGCCTCGCGCAGCATCCCGGCGCCCGGCACGAGCCAGCGCACCAGCCATTTCGGGTCGGTCCATGCAGAGAAGATCAGCCCGGCCGGCGCGTTCAGACGACGGATGAGCACGAGCGAGACCGAGCCACCGGTCCCTTCCGTCCGAGGAGCGTCGATACTGCTCATGTCACCCCCTCCAGCGCCCGCCCGCGCGTCTCGGGAAGGAACAGGCTGCCGATGACAAGAGAGATCATCAGTACGCCGATCGAATACCACAGCCCCGCATAGAGATTGCCGGTGGCGGTGAAGGCCGCGAAGGAGATCGCGGGTAGGAAGCCGCCGAACCAGCCGCCGACATTATAGGGCAATGCGAAGGCCGTGGTGCGGATGCGGGTGGGAAACATCTCGACCAGCCAGGCCGCAAGCGGCGCCGATGCCATGGCAACGAAGATGTTGAGGAAGGCCATAAGCCCGATCAGCGCGAAGACGTTGGTCGCTTCCGGCGCCGCGCGCGCCGGATATCCCGCATTGACCAGCGCCGCGGTGAACGCGCTATCGAACGCCTTGGCGCGCTGGGTGAAGGCCGGCCGATCGAGGCCGTGTCCGTCGAAGACAGGAATCGTGGTGGCACCGATCTCCACCTGGGTCCCGCCGCCGGCGGGCGCATCGCGATTGCTGTAGGGAATGCCGAGCTTGGCGACCGCGCGCCGGGCGATGTCGCAGGCGCTGCGGAAATCCGCGAGGCCGAAGGGATCGAATTGCCGGCTGCATGTCGCCGGGTCCGCCATCACCGTTACCGGGCTCATCGCCACTGCCGCCTCGAGGCGCGGATGGGCGTAATGGGTGATGCCCTGGAACACCGGATAGGCGGCGAGCGCGGTGCCGAGGAAGCCGGCAAGCACCACCGGCTTGCGGCCGACGCGGTCCGACAGCCAGCCCGCCATGATCATCGCGGCGACGAAGACGACGCTGTACCCGAGGATGGTGTAGTGCAGCAGGAACGGGTCGATCTTCAGGTTCAGCATCAGAAGATAGATCGGGTAGGAACCCGTCGCGGTCGCCACCGACTGGCCGGCGATGGCACCGAACAGGACGAGCAGCACCGTCCGCAGGTGCTCCCAGCGGCCGAACGCCTCGCGCAGCGGCGACTTCGAGCCGCGACCCGCCCGCTTCATCGCCAGGAAGACCGGGGACTCCTGCAGCCTCAACCGGATATAGACCGAGAGCAGCATGAGCACGGCGGAGAGCAGGAACGGAACCCGCCAGCCCCAGGCCTCGAACGCGTCCTTGCCGAGGGCGAATTCGCAGGCGAGCACCACCAGTATCGCAAGCACGAGGCCGCACGCCATGGTGATGGCGACGGCGCTCGTGGCGAAGCCCCGCCGCTTCGCGGGCGCATATTCGGCGATGTAGGTGACCGCACCGCCGAACTCGCCGCCGAAGGCGAGGCCCTGGACGATGCGCAGGCCCATGAGCAGCAGCGGCGAGGCGACGCCGATGGCAGCGTAGCTCGGCAGCAGGCCGATGCACACCGTCGACAAGCCCATGATCACGATGGTGAGGAGGAAGGTGTATTTGCGGCCCACGACGTCGCCGAGCGGCCCGAATACGAGCCCTCCGAAAGGTCGCGCCACATAGGTTACCGCGGCGGAGAGCAGCGTGAAGGTGTAGGCGTAGGCCGTATCAAGCCCCGAGAAGAACTGCGCGGCGATGATCGCGGCCAGGGGACCGTAGAGCACGAGGTCGTAGGCTTCGAAGATGGCCCCGAGCGAGGAAGCAACCACGACCTTGCCCAGGCTTCCGGTATCGGCTGCCTCGGCAGCGCGGCCGGCGGGAGGCACGACCTCGGCCGGAGCGGCCTGGTCGTCCCAGATGGCTTTCTCCGTCACGCGTTCCCTCCGTGTCTCGTCACGGGTTGGCGCCGGTGTCTATGAGGTCGAGGCGCCCCCCTTCATCTCGGCGACCACCGCTTCGAGGGCGTCGAGCCGCTCGGTCCAGAAGCGCTCATGCGTGTCGAGCCAGTCTTTCGCGGCATCGAGGCCGCGTCGGTCGAGGCTGCACATCTGGTGTCGTCCCTGCTTGCGCCGGATGACGAGGCCTGCCTGCTCCAGCACCTTCATGTGGTTGGATACGGCAACGAAGGAGATCGGGAACGACGGGACGAGCTCTCCGATGCTGCGCTCCCGATCGGTCAGGAGGCGCAGGATCGCCCGCCGGTTTGGATCGGCCAGCGCGTGGAAGACAGCATCGAGCGTCGCCTCTTGATATTTAAGCATATCATTAAATATCGGTGCTCATGACGTCTGCTGTCAAGAGCGCTGTGTCCGTCTCTTAGCCTCCAGATCGCGCGCTCCAGGGAGGTGCACCTTCCCGGTGCGCAATCAGCGATGCACGTGTCACACCTCATGTCCGAGAGGGAAACGCGACCGCCCTGCTTGCGGCTGCTTAATTCTACTCCCGCACGATGGCCGCTTGTTCCAATGACGGTCCGCTATATCCTCGCGCCATGGATCTGATCCGCATTCTCCTGGTCGACGATCATCCGATCGTGCGCGAGGGCTACCGCCGGCTGCTGGGCCGCCAGCCGGGCTTTTCGGTGGTGGCCGAGGCCGGAGACGGCAAGGCGGCGCTCGCGGCCTTCGCCCAGCACGGCCCAGACATCGTGCTGATGGACCTTTCCATGCCGGGCGACGGCGGCTTCTCGGCGGTGGAGGCCATCCTCGCCCGTGATTCCAAGGCGCGCATCATCGTCGTGTCGATGCACCAGGGCGCGATCTTCGCGCAGAAGGCGATGGCCGCCGGCGCGCGCGGCTTTGTCTCGAAGAGCAGCCCGCCGGACGAGCTGGTCCACGCCATCAAGACCGTGGTGTTGGGCCGGCGCGTGCTTTCGGCCGACATGGCGCAGGAATTCGCCCGCACCTCGATCGAGCATGACGAGTTCACTGGGCTGACGCCGCGCGAGCGCGAAATACTGCTCCTGCTGGTGCGCGGCATGAACGGGCGCGCCATTGCCCATAATCTCGGCCTCTCCTCCAAGACCGTGCAGAACAACCTGTCGCAGATCCGCGCCAAGCTCGGTGCCTCGGGCGACGCCGACCTCGTGCTCAAGGCGCAGCGCGCCGGCCTCGTTCCGGCACTGTGATGCGCGGCCTGCTGCCCCAGCTGGTCCTGCGGGTGCTCGCTGCCGGGCTGCTGACTGTAATCATCGCCGCCGGCTGGGTGCTGTGGGACACGGCGGCCGCCGCCCGCCACGATGTGCAGATCACCGCCACCCGCGTCGCCGCCGCCATCGCCGCGCGGCCGGATTTCATCGGCCTCTCCTTTGGCGGAGTGGCGCCGACCCCGGTGTTCCGCGACTGGCAGGAGTTCCCCGCCTGGACGCTGATCGCGCCCGGCGTCTGCGTCGAGTTCGGCGCGCGCGACCAGCCGGTGCACCGGCGCTGCGGCCCCTATCTCGCCGCCGAGGGCAACCCGCCCGGCTGGTTCGTCTGGCTCGCCCAGCATATCGGGCTGGTGCCGGCACCGAGCGCCATGCCGGTGCGCGCGCGCTACCCCACCGACGCCCGCGTCACAGCCATTGCCGATCCCGGCGTCATCGTGACCCGCGCCTGGGCGCGCACCGGCGACCTGATGCGCGTCGCGGTGGGGATGGCGATAGGCGGAGCGATCCTCACCGGCCTCCTGGTGGTTCGCCTACTGGCCCCGTTCCGCACCATATTGCGCGGCATCGAGCGGCTGCAGCTCGGCGACTTCGCCACCCGCCTGCCGCATCTGCACGTGGCGGAGTTCGACCGGCTGAGTTCGGCGCTGAACGACACGGCCGCGACGCTGCAGGAGGCCCAGGCGACGCGGACCGAGCTGACGCGGCGCTTGTTCACCGTGCAGGAGAGCGAGCGGCGGGCTCTGGCGCGCGAGCTGCACGACGAGTTCGGCCAGTGCCTCACCGCCACCCGCGCGCTCGCCGCCGCGATCTCGCAATCGGGCGAATCCACCGCGCAGGAAGGGACCCGCATCGCCGAGATCTCCGGCCAGATGATGGACAGCCTGCGCGCCGAGCTCTCCCGGCTGCGCCCACCGGACCTCGACGATCTCGGCCTGCGCCCCGCCCTCGAACGGCTGGTCGTCGACTGGCGCAGCCGCGTGCCGGCGGTGCGCTTCACCCTTGACCTCATCGGCGAGATCGATGCTGTCCCGGACGAGCTGGCGCTCAGCCTCTACCGCATTGCCCAGGAATGCGTGACCAACGCCATCCGCCACGGCGCGCCGAAAAACGTCTCCCTGCACATCGAGGTCGTCAGCGACATCACCCTGACCGCCACCGATGACGGCTCGCCGCGCCATGACGGCCCGATCGGCGACGGCTACGGCCTGCTCGGCATACGCGAGCGGGTCGACGCGCTCGGCGGCAGCTTCGCGCTGGCGCCGGTCGAGGGCGGTATGCGCGCCACCGCCCGGCTGCCGCGTTGAACCGGGTGATCTTCCCGGGTCGGCCGGGAAAGCCTCCCTAGCGGCGCGCCTTGCCCCGGCGCATCCTCGGCAGGCACAGGAGGCCTGCCCGATGAACGACATGAGCCATCCGATCGCGCTGCTCGGCAGCGAGGTCGCCGCCGGGCTGATCGGCCATGAGGAACTGGTTGAGCGGTTGCTGATCGCCCTGCTCGCCAGCGGCCATGTGCTGATCGAAGGACCGCCGGGCATCGCCAAGACCCGCGCCGTCAAGCGGCTCGCCGCCTGCCTGCCCGGCAGCCATGCGCGCATCCAGTGCACGCCGGACCTCCTCCCCTCCGACCTCACCGGCACGCAGGTCTTTCGCCCCGAGACCGGCGGCTTCGACTTCGTGCCCGGCCCGCTGTTCCATGCGCTGGTACTGGTGGACGAGATCAACCGCGCGCCGCCCAAGGTGCAGTCGGCGCTGCTCGAAGCCATGGCCGAGGGCCAGGTGACCAGCTCCGGCGTCACCCGCCCGCTGCCCGATCCCTTCATGGTGGTCGCCACCCAGAACCCGATCGAGCACGAGGGCACCTTCCCGCTGCCCGAGGCGCAGATGGACCGCTTCCTGCTGCATCTGTCGCTCGGGCTGCCGCCGCTGGCCGAACAGGAGCGCGCGATCCTCGACCTCGTTGCCGCCGAGCGCATCGCCCCGCCTGCGCTCGCAAGCGTGCCGCTCACGGCCGACACGCTGCATGAGGCCAAGGCGGAGGCCGCGCGGGTACATCTTGCGCCGGCGCTCAAGGACTTCATCGTCCGGCTGGTCATGGCCTCGCGGCCGGGCGGCGCGGTCGCGCAATGGGTCGAGCACCCGATCTCGCCGCGCGGCACGCTCGCGCTCGCGGCGGCCGCGCAGGCGCGGGCCTGGCTGAGGGCGCGCGACTATGCGCTGCCAGAGGACGTGATCGCGCTGGCCCCCGACGCGCTCGCCCACCGGCTCATTCCCAGCTGGACGGCGATCGGCGAGGGCCGCACCGGCCGCAGCCTCGTCGCCGACATCATGCGCGCGATCGAGCCATGGTGAGCGCGGCGCTGGAGGCCCCGGGCATCCGCCTGCAGGTGGCGGAGCTGCTGGCGTTGCGCGAGGCGGCGCCGCGGACCGGCCGCCATCGCCCCGCCACGCGCCGGCCCGGCGCGGTTCCCGCCTGGGCGGCGGGCGCAGGCATGGACCTGCGCGAGATCCGCGCCTTCACTGAGGGCGACGACGCCCGGCGGATCGATCCCGCCGCCACCGCCCGTACCGGCACGCCGCACTTACGCAGCTTCCACGAGGATCGCGACGACACGCTGCTGCTGATCGCCGATTTCCGCCGGCCCATGCTCTGGGGCACCGGGACGACGCTGCGCTCCGTGCGTGCGGCGCGACTGCTCGCCCGGTGCGGTTGGCAGGCCGCCGCTCGCGGCGCCTCGCTCGCGGCGGTCGCGCTCAACGCCGCCGGCGTCGCGGTCGTCCCGCTCGGCGGTGGCATGCCGCAGATGAGCCGGATCAGCCACATGCTGGCCAACCGGCACGATCAGGCGCTCGCCGGGAGCGGCGACGTCCCGCCGCTCACCGAGGCGCTGGTGCGTGCCGCCCGGCTGGTGCCGCCGGGCGCCGAGGTACTCGTCGCCACCAGCATAGAGGGCGTCGCCCCCGCCGACGAGCCGGCGCTGGCGCGGCTCGCACGCCGCCGCCGGGTGCGGCTCCTCCTGTCGCTCGACCCGCTGGAGACCGCCCCTCCCCGGCCGGCGCTGCCCATCGATGCCGGCGCGCTCAGCCGCATCGCGCGACTGCGCCCGTTCGATTCCACCGCCTTGGCACAGCGATTGCGTGCGCTGAATGTGAACTTGGAGACGATCGGCGATGACGCAGGCTGAGCTGATCGCCGCCCTGCCGGAAGGGCGCCTGCCGCCTGGCCTGATGCAGCTCAACGCGGCCGACTACTTGCTGCTGTTCGGCGCTGGGCTGCTGCTGGCGGCGCTGATCTCCTTCCTGACGATGCCGCTGCTCGAGCGCCGTCCGTCGCGGCGCGCGCTCATCCGCGCGACGCGCGGGATGCCACCGCAAGAGCGCACGCTGGCGATCGCCCGCCTGCTCGGCCATCTGCCGGAAGAGCTGCGCGCCAGCGCCTATGGCGCTGCACCACCGTTCGATACGCAGACGATCGAGCGCATCGCGCTGAAAGCGAGGCGCGTGCGGCGATGAGCTTCGCCTTTCCCCTCGCCTTGCTGCTGCTGCCGCTGCCTCTGCTGATCCGCCGGCGGCTAGCGGCTCGCGCCCCCGTGGCGGCCTCGCTTCGTGTCGCCTCGGGCACTTTTGCCGCCGCCCTTCCGGCTCGGGGACGGGACGATCCGCTCGGCACCGCCTTGCTGGCCGCCGCCTGGACGGCGCTGGTGCTGGCGCTCGCGGGGCCGCAGGTCGCGGCGACCAAGGACATCGTCACCGCTTCCGGCCGCGAGATCATGCTGGCGCTGGACCTGTCCGGTAGCATGGTCAAGGAAGATTTCGTGCTCGACGGCAAGCCGCTCTCGCGTCTCGATGCGGTCAAGCGCGTCGCGTCCCGCTTCGTCGCCGCCCGCCGCGGCGACCGGATCGGCCTCGTCATCTTCGGCGACCGCGCCTATGTGGCGCAGCCGCCGACCTTCGACGTGGATTCGTTGGCGCATGCTATCGAGGCAGCGCAGATCGGCATTTCCGGCCGCTCGACCGCGATTGCCGATGGGCTGGGCCTCGCCACGCGGCGCCTCCTGCAGGGCGACGCGAAGAGCAAAGTGGTCGTGTTGCTCTCCGACGGGGTCGATACCTCCGGCAAGGTGCAGGCGAACGACGCCGCGCGGCTTGCCGCCAGCCACGGTATCGTCATCCACACCATCGCGCTCGGCCCGGAGGATCTGGAGAGCCAGCCGCAGTCGCGCGATGCGGTGGATGCGGCGGCGCTGCGCGACATGGCGGGGGCCGGCGGCGGCACCAGCTTCCGCGTTCGCGGCATGGAGGAACTGGAGGCCATGGCGACGAGCCTCGATGAGCTCGAGCCCAACCCGATGCGCCGTCCGCCGCTCAGCTATTGGCGCCCGCTATGGATGTGGCCAGGCGGAGCGGCTTTGGCACTCACCGCCCTGATCGCACTCAGGAGGCGGGGATGAGCGAACTCGTCATGCTGCGCCCCTGGTGGCTCGCGGCGCTGGCGCCGCTCATCGCCCTCGCTCTGTGGCAGTGGTGGCGCGGCCCGGCTGCGGGCGGTTGGGAACGGGTGATGCCGCCCACCATGCTCGCCGCGATGCGGGCGCTCGGCCATCTTGGCGGCGGCGCCAGCCACCCTGGGCTCGCCCCGCTCGCCGCGGCAGGGCTGATCAGCTTCGGCCTCGGCGGCCCGGCAGTGCCGCGCATTGATGCGCCGCTGCTCGCGGGAAGCGGCGCGATCCTGATTGCCATCGATATGTCGCCCTCCGTCGCCGAGAGCCCGGCCTTGGCGGACGCGCAAGCCGCTGCTGCGGACATTCTGGCGGCGGCCAATGGGCGCCCGGTCGGCCTCGTGCTCTATTCGGGCGAGGCCTATGACATCGCCGCTCCCACCACCGATCCGGCAACGCTGGAGAGCCAGATCGCCGTGCTCGGACGCGACACCATGCCGGAGGCCGGTAGCCGCCCCGCCGCTGCCCTCGCGCTCGCTCGGCAGATGCTGCGGGCGAGCCGCAACGCCGATCTCGTACTTATCTCCGATGGCGGCGGCGTCGACGACGCCACGCGCGCAGAGGCCGAACGGCTCGCCGGCGACGGCATCCGATTGTCCGTGCTGAGCCTGACGGGAGCCGTGGGCGGAGGCATCGATACCGCCGCGCTCGAAGGGCTCGGCAGCGCCGCGGCGCCCGCCCGCGCGCCTGATCCGGTGCTACGATACTTGTCGCGCGCGGGTGCGCTGGAGCGCGACCCGGCGCTCACCGCGCTGGAATTCCGCGACCTCGGGCCGTTTGTGGCTGCGCTGTCGGCGTTGCCGCTCATCAGCCTATTCCGGAGGCGCGCATGAACCGGGCCGCGCTCATGGCCGCCGCCGGCCTCGCCTGCGTCGTCCTCGCCGGCCCGGCGGCGTGGGGGCGCCTCGCGCTGTGGACCGGCGCGCCGGGGGCGGCCACGCTGCTCGACGACAACGCGGCGCGGGGCCTCGCTCTCTACCGCGACGGCACCTATGACGCGGCGGACGCCGCCTTCGCGCAGGCCGGGCGCAGCCAGACCTTCAACCGCGCCCTGACGCTCGCTGCAACCGGGCAACACTCGCTGTCGGTCGCCTATCTGGATGCCGTGCTGTTCGCCAATCCGGCCGATGAAGAGGCGCGCCGGCTGCGCGACCTCGTCGATGCCATGGTGATAAAGACCCGTGGCGAAAGCATCGCCCCCGGCCGACTGCCCGGCCAGGGCGGCCTCGGCGCCGCGGATGACGCGGGCAGCCAGAAGCGGCCCAGCGCGCCGGATCCCGCCTGGAAGAAGCCGATCGAGGCGCGCGGCATTGCCGCCTCGGACGCGTGGCTCGACACGCTTTCCGACGATCCCGGCGAATTCCTGCGCCTGCGTCTGCAGAGGGAATATGAGCGCCGCGCCGGTCTCGGCCTCATCCGGCCGAAGGAGGGCGACAGATGGTAAGATGGATTGCGCTTCTTCTCGCCCTCGTTGCCAGCAGCGCTCATGCCGACAGCCTCCGCCTCGTCGTGCCGCAGACGCAGCCGGTCGTCGGCGAGATGATCCCGATCATCCTGCGCGGCGAATATACCAGCCTAATCACCCTGGAGACGCTCACCTTCCCGAACTCGGACCAGTATGACTGGATACAGCTGGCGCGCGACCAGTGGCGGGACGAACAGGTCGACGGGCGCACCGGCCGTGTGCTCGAACGGCGCATCGCCGTGTTCCCCCGGCATGCCGGCCCGCTCACCATCGGACCCGTCACGCATCATCTGACCGTGGTTGGCGCGAACAATCTGCGCGAGCCGCTCGACGTAACGGCCCCGCCGCTCACGCTGACGATCGCTCACTTCCCGGCCGAGAGCACGCCGCTCTCCGCCCGCAGCCTCACCATTGAAGAAACGCTGTCGGCGGCGCCCGGCGCGCTGCGCGATGGCGAGACGCTGACCCGGCGTGTGACGGTGAAAGCCGAGGACACGCTTCCGCATCTGCTCCCCGCCCGACCGGCGCTGCGCGAGCCCTGGCTGATCAGCTTTGCAGCACCCGAGCAGCGCACGATGCAGCCGACGCCCGACGGTCCGGTGACGACCGTCACCTGGGAGTGGCACCTGCGTCCGAAGACCGGCGAGCCGGGCGTGCTGCCGGCCGTCGCTATCCCTTGGTTCGACACCGCCGCCCGACAGATGCGCACCGCCGAGATACCCGCCATCCCCTTCGGCTATGCGAGTTTTCGCGACAATCGCACCGGTGTCGACCACCTGCCGACCGGACAGATAAGCGCCGCGCTGCTCGCCGTCGCAGCCGGCCTGATCGTCGGCCTCGCGGCGACCTTCGCCGGCCTGTCGCGACGGCGCAGGGCGGACATGCTGCGCAAGCTGCGACGGCTCTCGCCCTTCGATCCGACACGGCGACGCCTCAAGCGCGCGGCTCGCACCGGCGATCTGTTCGCGATCCGTCGCGCAGGCGAGCGCTACCTGCGTCGTCGGCGCGAGCTGGGGCTACCGGTGAGCGGACGGGAAACCGCCCAGCTGGATGCTGCGCTGTATGCACCGGCCAGAAATGCACCGGCAGTGGGAGCGGAGATGGCAGTAGCGGCAGTTCTTCGACATGGATGAGACCCCGCGCCACTGCCGACTGCGACATGCATGCGCCCGAACGGCATACACCCGAATGTCGGGAAGTTGCACGCGCTCCAACATCCGCAGTTGGCGCATTTGAACGCGATGCGCTGGCTAACTAATCGTGCGCAGTTAGGTGCAGCCTGTGATCGCGAGCTAGCACCAATCAGGTCATTCCGTCAGATGGCGTACGGTGGAACCCCGGCCGTATGGTCGGCGCGAAGCCACCGTTAAAGCCCAAGCGGTGCTTCGTACTCGGCAGCAGATAGGCAATCGCCACACAAAGCTCGAAAGCACCGTCCGTTATCTGGGCATCGAGGTCGACGACGCCTTGAGCCTATCAGAGCAGCCTGAGATCTGATGCGTGGCACCGGCGCTCCAGCGGTCGGCGCTGCCGCTGACGCACGGCATGCTCGTCAGCCGATTAGCTTGAGGCTTCGGGGGCATCCCGGCGACGTTGCGCGCTGGACTGCAGCTCGCGGCGCAAGCCCTCTCCGTAAGCGCCGGATCGTCCGCAACGTCGATGATGCGCATGCGACCGAAGATCTTCAGGCGCTGCCGGTGCGCATAGTCCATCAGGGATAGCGAGACGCGGTCATTCGCCCGGACATTGCCGGCAGTGATGTATTGTCCGTTGCCGCGAAAATCCGCGAAGCCCAGCGTCGTATCGTCAACGGCCGAAAGGAAGCCCGCCGGCCCGCCGCGGTATTGCACATAGGGCCAGCCGGTCTCGGACACTCTGGCGGCGATGAAGGCCAGCTCCGGCGGACCGAGGCGCTGGCTCTGGACGGTTTCGTCGGAGCGGCCGCGCGTGCCCATCCACGGCCCATTGGGCCGCGCTGCCATGGTGCTCCTGCGCAGCGGCGACGGAGGGCGTGGTGGCGATATTGAGATATTAGTAGCTCCTGTCGGTTCTACCTTGGCGGCGGCCGCCCGCCGCAGCCGACCTCAGGTCTGCAAGGCCCAGTCCGCCACCTGCCAGCACATCTGCCCCCGGTCGGCGACAACACGGCCGAGCCCGGGGAACGGCATGTGTGTTGCGGCGATCAGCGCGCCTTCCGAGGCGGCGCGGGGAAAGAAGCGCTCCCGCATTGCCTGTGCCGCCGCGCGGTCTTGCTCGAACAGGAAGCCGACATCGGTCGCCCCGGGATGCACGACCGGAAAGATCATGTCCGACACCATGATGAGGCTAAGGCCGCCATCTTCGATCCGCACGCCGATATGGCCCGGCGTATGGCCGGTCAGGTCGACGATGGAGATGCCGCGCGCGATCTCGCGCTCGCCGTCGATCGCCTGGAGTTTGGGGTAAAGGCGCACGACCTCGCCTGCCATGCGGAAGCTGGTCTGCAGATAATCGGGCGCGCCACTGCGCTTTGCCGGATCGGTCCAGTATATCACGTCACGCCGGTCGATATAGAGTTCCGCATTGGGGTAGTTGTTCTGGCCGCCGATGATCAGCCCGCCCATGTGATCCTGATGCATATGCGTCACGACCACCGCGTCGATCTGGTCACGCTGCAGACCGATCGCGGCGAGCGCCTGCGGCAGCGCGCCAGTCTGCCCGATCGACCCGGCGGGCCCGGCATCGATCAGGATGCGACGCTCGCCATCCTCGACCAGATACTGGTTGAACAGGAACCGCACACCGCTCGGCCGGGCGGTGAACTGCGCGACTGCCGCCTGTTCGACCTCGGCGGGGGTGCGACCCGGAAAATAGCTGTAGGGCATGTCAGCATAGCCGTCCGTCAGCGCGGTCACGGTGAAGCGGCCGATGCGGATCTGCGCCAGCGGTGTCACGCTGACCGGCGCCGCGGGCGCGGCTGCAACGCCCGGCGTGGCGCTCAGGGCTGGCGCGAGCCCGCTGCCGATCAGGCCGCTGCCCACGAGGCTTCCCCCGATGAGGCCAAGCGGAAGGCCGCTGGCAAAGGCACGGCGGGACAGTTGAGGCATGGCGCCCTCCCTCTGGTCATTGGACGTGGTCGAGAGCCGACCGGCTCTACACAACGCAAGATTAGGACATCCAAATTCGAGGGAGTATCTTGCGGTTCTGGGAGATGGCCTCCCGGATTTCGGAAGGATGCGATGGATCGTTTCGAGGCGATGTCGGTGCTGCTGGCGGTTATCGAGGCAGGCAGCCTCTCGGCCGGTGCGCGACGGCTGCAGACGCCGCTAACCACGGTCAGCCGCAAGGTTGGCGAGCTGGAAAAGCATCTTGGCGTACGCCTGGTCCTGCGCACCAGCCGCGGCCTCGCCCTTACCGATGAGGGCCGCGCCTTCGTCGTGGCGTCACGCCGCATATTGGAGGAATTGCAAGCGGCGGAGCGCCAGGCAGCCGGCGACTACGGTGCGCTGCGCGGGGGGCTGCAGGTAACGGCGCCGATCGCTTTCGGCGAGCGCCATTTGCTGCCTATCGCGCTGGAGTTCCTGAAGGAGCACGCGGAGATCAATCTGCGCCTGATGCTGGCCGATCGGCAGGTCAGCCTGGCCGACGAGCATATCGATGTGGCCGTGCGGATCGGGCATTTGGCAGACAGCGCGCTGATCGCGACGCGCGTGGGCGCGGTCGGCCGGGTGATCTGCGCGAGCCCCGCCTATCTCGCCCGCCGAGGCGTGCCGCACCAGCCGCACGATCTGGCCGAGCATGACGGCATCAGCTTCCAGGGCTTCGCGACTGCGCCGGAATGGCGCTATCGGCGGGACAGCGCGGCCTTTGCCGTCGAGCCGTGCCCGAAACTCGCAGTCAACACGACGGAGGCGGCCATTCAGGCGGCTCTAGCGGGTCTCGGCATCATCCGCGTGCTCTCCTACCAGGTGTCCGACGAGTTGCGATCTGGCCAGTTGCAGGCCCTGCTGCCGGAATTCGCCCCCGAGCCGCTCCCGGTGAACCTCATCTATGCGCCAGCCGATCTGCTGCCGCTGAAAGTGCGGAGTTTCCTTGACTGGACCGTACCCCGTCTGCGGGCGCGGATGGCCGGTCTCCATGCCGGAGGGCCGTGAGAGCGACCGCGGAATGACGGGGAGGCCGGCGAGAGGAACCATCCTAGCTACACTTCATTTTTGCAGCGAGGATGCATGGCTTGCAGGCAGGCTCCGCTAGCGTTAGCCCCTTGGAGGAAACAACCCGTGCCGAAATTCGTGACGATCGGATATGGGGACCGTGAGGGGTACGACCGTACCCCGATGGCCGTTCGAGACGCGGCCCACGCGCACGATGCGAAGCTGCAGAAAGACGGAGTATTGATGGGTATCGCGGGCGTTCCTGTGCAAGTGCGCAATCCCGACGCTACTCAGGTTGAAACGGCAAATGGCCCGTTTATGACATCGTCATTGCCAGTGGCGGGCTTTGCCATAATCGAAGCCGCCAATTTGGGTGAGGCCATAGATATGGTTTCACGAGCTCCCTGCGCTGTTGCACACGGTGTCGTTGAGGTGTGGCCGCTAGAGCAACCGTCATAAAGTGAGCTCGGCAATGACAGCAAACGGCTGCGGCCGAGGGAATGCCCCTGGCGCGGACCGATCCGCAATAGCCTTGAGCAGTACCGCTATGCAGCTTCGGCGAAGCATTCGCGTGGTCTTCGGTATGCTCGGCAGCGTTGCGACGATTCCGGCCACGCACGGCCCCTTGGTACGAAACCGCGGAGCATGACATCCATGGTCCGAGGATTTGTATCATCCAAACCTGTGTCATGCCGTCCCGGACTTACGCCTTGGCGGCGTTCTGTGCAGCCTCGAATACATCGCGCGCCGACGTCGCACCCGCTACATGCTCCGTGCCCACGACGCCGAGGTCCATCCATCCCGCATTCACAGCCTCGTACATTTCTTCGGCAGGTCCGGTGTGGCCCTTCGGGATGCCGAATTGCTCCAACGCTTCCGCCCACCCTGCACGCGGGATTGCAAAGGCTTTCACGTCGAGATCCAGGACTTCGCCCAACTGCTCCGCGACTTCATCCGTATTGATCATCGAACCAATCTCGACGATGCGCTGCCCTGACCACGCTGGCCCGGTCAAGAGGGTTGCGACCTCTGCGCCGATATCGTTCGTCGCGACCATGGTCGATTTCCGGTTTGTCGGATTGTAGAAGACGGGTAGCGTTCCGCCCTGCGCGACCTGCAGGCCGAAAAGAAAATTTTCGAAGAAACCGCCCGCGCGCACAAATGCGATTGGCGATATCAGGTCGCGAAGACCTTGCTCCAGAAGCGACAAGGCCGTGATCACCCCGTGCCCGCTGGTTCTGTTCGCGCCCATCGACGAAAGCGCAACCACTCGCGGCGGCGCTGCCCTGGTGAGCGCCTCGAGATAGTTTGCGATCACGCCCTTTGCTTCCTTGTAATCGGGCGACGGCGCCCAGACAGGGGACAACATGACAAACGCGCCTTCGACGCCTTCGAGCGCTCGCTCGATGGCTGCCGAATCATTCCAGTCGCCGTCTACCAGTTCCACGCCCTGGTTCGCCCAGCTCAACGCCTTCTCGCGGTCACGGACCAGCGCGCGCACCTTCTTGCCTTGCGCAAGCAAATGCCTTGCCGTCGCGCCGCCCACGTTTCCGGTGATTCCCACTACTAAAAACATGCGTTTTCTCCTGATGTTGAGGGACAGAGCACTGCCCCAGTTGGTTCAATGGCTGATTGGCAGAAGGGCCCGGATCCGGGGATCGCGCGCGTAGAGGCCGCCCCATGTCAGCGCGCCCAGAAGCAGCGAAATCAGTTCCGGCGGCGACCCCAGCTCACCGATGCGGACATGGGCGCAGATCGCGCCTCCCAGAAAGCCCGTCACCAGGATCGCGCCTAGGACTGCGGTGGCCGGAATGGCGTAAAGGATGGCGCAGACGAGGATGATCGGACCCACGATACGGGTCAGGTCCATCGCAAACCCGGTTTCCTGCAAAGTGCTGGCGATCTGCGCCGGCGCGAAAAGTTGAATAGTGCCGTCGGCCACCAGAGCGATAACGACAACCGCACTCATTATCCGGCCGGCCCACAAGGCGCGATGCAAGGTCATGGCATCAGGCGCCTGATGGAGGTTCACCGTTTCAGACATTTATGGTTCTCCGAGGGGGCACCTATCTTTGAGGTCTACTGCCTACCGTGTCTCTCGGGTATGATAAATGCCACAGAAATGAACTCACTGTTCTCTCTGCGGTGAACAATCCCAAGGCACGAAAATGCAGAATCTCGAACCCATCCTCATTTTCATAACGGTCGCGGAAATGGGGAGCTTCACCCGCGCAGCCGATAGCCTGGGCATTCAGAAGGGAAGGGCCTCAACAGCGGTCCGGAAGCTGGAAGAAGATGTCGGTGTCAGGCTCCTGCACCGGACGACGCGCAGCGTGCAATTGACGGAGGACGGGCGCGCATTTCATGCCCGTGCCCGCGATCTGCTTGCCGAGGTCGATGACCTACATTCGATGTTCGCAGGCGATCGCGTGGCGCTCCGCGGGCGTTTACGGGTCGATCTTCCAACCGAGGTGGCGCGCTCAACGGTCGTGCCGGCCTTGCCGGATTTCCTGGCGGCTCACCCCGAGTTGGAGCTGGAGGTGTCGAGCACGGATCGGCAGGTCGATCTGGTTCAAGAGGGATTCGACTGCGTATTGCGGCTTGGATCCATAAGGGACGAGACGCTGATTGCCCGCCCGCTGGGCAAGTTGCGCATGGTCAATGCTGCCAGTCCCGCCTACTTGGCGCGCCATGGCGTCCCTCGATCGCTGGAAGATCTCCAGCGTCAGGACCATCGGACAATTCACTTTTCGACAATGCTGGGCGCAAGACCCCATGGATGGGAATATCCGGACGGCGACGGCTACATGACGCTTCAGTTGCCAGGTGCGCTACACGTCAACAGCGCTCAGACCTACGAAGCTGCTGCCCTCGCCGGCCTTGGCCTGATTCAGGCGCCGCTCTTGGGGATTGGCCGATACTTAGAGAGTGGAGCGCTTGTGGAGATCGTCCCCGATCTTCGTCGACGGGCGTTGGACGTGTCCCTCGTCGTAGCGCATCGGCGCAATCTGTCGCGCAGAGTCCGCGCTTTCATGAAATGGATCGAAGATGTGCTGACGCCGTATCTGGAATAGCGAGACGAACATCTTCGGCTTGAGAGGAACGACGATCATGTCCAACGATGTCATAAATCACATCGAGCTCCCAGTCGCCGAGGCGGAGGAGGCTCGGCGATTCTACGAAGCGGTGCTGGCACCTCTGGGGCTAACGCTTGTCATCAGTATCGATCCAGCCCGCACGGCCCATGGCGGCGCGCGATATGGCTTTGGCAAAAACGGCTATCCGAGCCTGTGGGTTCACCAGCAGAATGGAGCGAAACTCCCGATCCATCTCGCCTTCACCGCTGACGACAGGCCGGTAGTCGATGCGTTTCATGCCGCAGCACTTGCCAATGGCGGAACAGACAATGGCGCTCCCGGTATCCGCGAGCGCTATCATAAAAACTACTATGCGGCCTATGTCCTCGATCCCGACGGCAACAATATCGAAGCCGTCTGCCAGAGGGCCTAAACGCATCGTCAGTGCGACCATGGATCAAGCCCTCTCGCATTTCACATCGGCTAAAAATCGATGATCCGGGTATCGGCAATGGTTTCGGCAAAGCCATTGCCGAACAGCCCGGCAGGCGTTTGGAAGCCGGGCCGAACCTCACCGGCAAGCACACGCCGGGCCGCTTCCGCGGCTGCCATGGATGTGAAGGTGTAGCCGTTCACCGTATCGAGCAGCGAGCGAACTACCGTTCCGTCCGCGTCGGTCACTTCGACGGCCGCATGATAGCGGCTCGCTTCCCGCTCTTCGCCGCTGGGGCCGGCCGGCAGATCCTTGACGCCTTCAGTCGGGAATGCGCCCGTGGTGACGTGGACGAAGGTTTCGATGTCGGGAACGCCAGTCGCCTGATGGATCGTCACGAGGTCGGGCAGTGTCACCGGGAAGGACAATTGCGGCCCACCGCCAAAGTCGAAGGCGCGCACATCTTCCGGGCTGCGCGTGACGAGTTCACCGTCAACGAGATGAAGCGTCTCCGTCACGATATTCTGACTTGCGCTGGTGGCTGATCCTCTCGACATCGCTCCTGCTACATGGAGCGCGATGCTGATCTTTCGGGCGTTCTTGACGCGAGCGACAGCATGTCCAGCGAGACTTCCCAGCATGGCGACGCTTCCACCGCTTCCCGGCAAAAGCATGACTCCGGCCGCACGGGCTCGAGCATCGAGGGCCAAAGCTTCACGGTATGTATCGAGTTCGGCCGAGAAGTCGAGATAATGTACTCCGGCACGGGTTGCGGCAGACATGAGAGGCTCGGCCGTGTTTGCGAAGGGGCCAGCGGCGTTGAGCAGAACGGTGATGCTCGCGAGTTTGGCCACGACGGCATCGGGATCGTTCAGCGGGAAGAGCCTGACACCTGCGTCGAGACGGTCTGCCAGCGCTTAAAGTTTCGCCCGGTCTTGTTCGCGACCGGCGAGAACGAGGTTGAGTCCGACAGACGCGGCATGCTCGGCCGCCATGCCACCAGTATAACCGGCGGCGCCGTAGATCATGAGAGTGTTCATGTGGATGGTTCTTCTTCCGTGATTATTCGAGATCTGCGTCGATGCGCGTGATTAGTCCGTCGGCATTGACCGAGATGTCGAGGAGACCGATTTCCTGACCGAAGTCTCCGGTGGAATCGACGCGCACGCGGGCGCGGATCTCGCCGATCGTCTCGACCGAGAGGAAGCGGGTCACCGTGTGATATCCGATAAAATAACGCTCCACGTAGTCGCGGATGCCGGCATGACCGTCGAAACGGTGGCCGTCGACAGGTCATCGATCACCGCATCGGGCGCGAACAAGGTCACTGCATTGTCGGCGTCGAACGCGTTGGTGGCAGTGATCAGCGCATCCGCTAAAGTGTGGAAGGTGGTAGCGCTCATCGCATCAACTCCCGTGCTGCCAGCTCTTGAAAACGAATTCGAGGCTGTAGCCATCCGGGTCGCGGACTTGCGCCGCATAATAGCGGGGATCGTAGTGAAGCTGTGGCGCCGGTGCGTGCATCTCGGTCGCCCCGGCGACCAGAGCCGCGGCATGGGTGGCCTGCACGATGGCCTCGGAATCGGCGACAAAGCCGACATGCACGGCACCGGGTGCGGCCGTGCCCTGCCTCAGCCAGAAGGATATTCTGCCTTTGGCACCGAAGCCCTTGAGGTCAGGATGCCCCGCCGGGCCTTGGCTGCCATCATAGTCGTGGCGGGCGGTAATCCCGAGGGTCGGGAGCACCCTCTCGTAAAAGGCGATCGAGCGGTCGATATCGCTGACGGTCAGAAAGATATGATCGAGCATGTGAGCCTCCTCAGATGATGTAGCCGCCACCGATTTCGATGTTCTGGGCGTTGATCCAGCAGTTCTCGTCCCACAGCAGGCTCGCGACCATGCAGCCGACATCGTCGGGTTCGCCGACGCGACCGAGTGCGGTTTGCCCGGCGAGCACCGCCTCGAATTCCTCGCTCAGGCCGCCCCCAAGGACGGTGCGGATCGGTCCCGGTGCGATGGAGTTGGCACGGATGCGGCGCTCGCCGAACTCTTTGGCCATGTATCGGGTCAGTACTTCGAGCCCGCCTTTGAAGGATGCATAGGGCGCAACGCCGGCGGTAGCCACACGGCTGGTCGCGCTCGTGACATTTACGATGTGACCTCCATCGGCCATGAGGGGAAGCAGTGCCTGCGTGAGAAAGAACGGCCCCTTGAGATGCACGCGGACAACCCGTCGAACTCATCTTCGGTCACCGTTGCGATCGGATTGTAAAGCCCGTACTCAACATTGTTGACGAGGAAGTCGAAGGTCTGGGCCTTCCAGGTCGTTGCCAAAAGTTCGCCGACTGTGTCGCGAAACGCGGGGAAACTCGCACTTTTGCTGACGTCCAGTTCGATAGCGACTGCCTTGCCGCCGTCAGCGTCGATCGTACCGACAACCTGTTCGGCTGCTCGGCCGTTGCTGTTGTAAGTGAGGATGACGCCCATACCGCGCTTTGCGAACTGGGCTGCTATGCTGGCGCCGAGGCCGCGGCTTCCGCCGGTGATGATAACGATGCTCATGTGGTGCTCCTTCGATCGGATGGCCAAGTGATAGCCGTCATCTTCCGGGCCCCGCTCTCACGATCCTCTTCGAATCTTGCCTATTTCTGCTTGATCGTTGAATCCGAGCCGTCCGTGTGAAACAACAAATCCATGGACACGCAGCTTCTCGAACTCAGGCAATTGGCATCGCGAGCGGAGAACCGTCGCACGGAGACGGGTATTCCGCGCGTCGCCATGGTGCAGGGCGAAATTCCCGAACATCAGCTTGCTGCGGTCTACGATCCCATGGTCAATCTGATCCTGACCGGTTCGAAGACTATGACGGTTGGCGACCGCATGTTTCGCTATGATCCGGCGACCTATTTTGTGATGTCGGTCGATCTGCCGGCGGTCGGCTCTGTGCATTCGTCCGACGATGGCGAACCCTATCTCGCCATCAGCCTGACGCTTGAGCCTGCGATCGTTGCGAACCTGCTGGCGGACCTGCCCAAACCTGCCGGTGGCGAACTCTACAGTCCCGGCTTCTCGGTCGCGCCCGTGACGCTCGAACTGCTCGATGCTTGGCTGCGCATGCTGCGCCTGATGGAGCGCCCGAACGAGATCGCCGCTCTTGCTCCGGCCTATGAGCGTGAAATCCTGTTCCGGGTGCTGCAGGGGCCGCTCGGCTGGATGCTGCGCGATATCGCCATCCCCGATACCGCTCTCTCCCGGATTGGGATCGCCATTCAATGGATCAGAGAAAATTTTGCCAGGCCGTTGCGCGTCGAGGCCCTGGCTGAGATGGCGGCATTCAGTGTTTCGGCTTTCCACCGTCACTTCAAGGCTGTGACGGCGCTCAGCCCGCTCCAGTACCAGAAGCATGTGCGCTTGCTGCACGCACGATCTCGCCTCATTGCGGGCCAGGGCAACGCCACATCCGTTGCCTTCGGCGTGGGCTACGAAAGCCCAACCCAATTCAGCCGGGAATATGCCCGCCAGTTCGGCTTGCCGCCTTCCAAGGACGCGGCAAGGCTTCGGGCCTGATCGGCTCCAGGCCCACATATTGAAGGATCAACTACCAGCAGCTATCGCCCGGCGCTTCTCGGTCGTATTCGGGGTCGACTACGTAAGCGTGACCTATTTCAGTCGCGAATGTTTCCGCTTCTTCCGCCTGCCGCCTTCGAAGGACAGCCTGCACACCCTCCGAAGTTCTCGGTCCACGCTGACCGGTTAATCCCACTGCATGAGGAGCACACCTAATGGATCAACTCCTCGCCATGCGGGTCTTCGTCCGGATCTCCGACGCAGGATCGTTCGCAAAAGCTGCGGACTCGCTGAACCTGCCTCGTTCTTCCGTGAGCAAGCTGCTGCAGGACTTGGAGCGACATCTGCGGACAAAGCTGGTCGAGCGCAACACACGCGGGCTTACGATCACGCCGGAAGGCGAGGCCTATCGCTACGAAGCAAAGCGTTTGCTCGCCGAACTGGACGAGTTGGATGCCGCCGCGGCCGGAACGCAAGCGATCCCCCGCGGGCGTTTGCGTGTCGATGTCGGATCGTCGCTCGCGAACCTCGTTATCATACCCAGGCTCACCGAGTTTCGAGCGCGCTATCCAGACGTGGACCTCTTGCTAGGGGTCAACGATCGGCCGGTCGATCTGGTCGGCGACGGCGTCGATTGCGTAATTCGGGGTGGCGAGTTGCCAGACAGCGCGCTCATCGCCCGGCGGCTTTGCACGCTCAAGTCGGTCACCTGCGCGACGCCCGCCTATCTGGCCGCGAACGGCACGCCGACCCACCCTCGGGAACTCGAGGCGGATCATACAGCCATAACCTACCTGTTTCCGCAGACTGGGAAATCACATCCCATGCACTACACCAAGGGCGCGGAAGGCTATGAGATCAGTCCGCGGTCGGCCGTGAGCATCAGCGAAAGCACGGCCCATACGAATGCGGTGCTGGCCGGGCTGGGCATCGGCCAGATTTTCGATTTCGGCACCCGGCGCCATTTCGCCGAAGGCCGCCTGATCGAGGTTCTGGCGGACTGGACCCAGCCGACCTTGCCGATCAACCTTGTCTACCCTGCCACCCGCCATCCGGCCGCCAAGCTCAGAGTCTTCGCCGACTGGGCGGTCGAGATATTCGCGGACGAAGCGCGCTCGAATGCCTGATCGACAAGCCCTGCGCGCGAGTTCTGACGCTGAGACCGAGACTGCCGGGGATCGTCCATCAGCGTGAATACTCTCTCCACGCGGGCGAGCTTCTGGGCCGTATTTCCCCCGCCTATCTGGATGACAGGACGTCGTTCCGAAGCACCGGGCCGGCCCTCCCAACATAATGGAGAATATTCATGTCGGATCGGCTCGACGGCAAGATTGCAGTTATTACAGGCGGCACCAGCGGGATCGGCCTCGCTACCGCGAAGCTTTTCGCGGCAGAAGGCGCTCACGTTTATATCACAGGGCGTCGCCTAGAGGCGCTAAAGGCAGCCGAGAGCGAAATTGGCGGCAATGTGACGGGCGTCCAGGCAGACTCGTCCAACACCGCCGATCTCGATCGGCTCTATGAACAGGTCAGAACTGAAGCGGGCCGTATCGATGTGCTCTTCGCCAATGCCGGCGGTGGCTCGATGATGCCGCTCGCCCAGATCACCGAGGAGCATATTGACAGCATCTTCGGATCGAACGTGAAGGGCGTGATCTTCACCGTCCAGAAAGCCTTGCCGCTGCTGGCAAACGGCTCCTCGGTCATCCTGGCCGGGTCGAGCGCCAGTATCGAAGGAACTGCGGCGTTCAGCATCTACTCCGCCTCGAAGGCTGCGGTGCGCAATCTGGCGCGGAGCTGGATTCTCGAGCTAAAAGAGGCCGGCATTCGGGTGAATGTACTCAGCCCCGGCGCGACGCTTACCCCAGCGCTCCTCCAATATGCCGGCGACGATGTGGTGCAACAGCGGGGCATGCTCGAGTATCTTGCAACCCGGATCCCCACCGGCCGGGTCGGCCAGCCGGAGGAAATCGCGCGCGCCGCGCTCTTCCTCGCCTCGGACGATTCAAGTTTCGTGAATGGAACCGAGCTGTTCGCGGATGGCGGTCAGGCACAAGTCTGAGCGCCCGCGGAGAACGGCCCTCCCCCGAGCCGTGCTCCGCACACGCATTCCGAACATACCGATCCGCAGAGAAACGATCATGGCCTATGATTTCTACTGGATAAGCGGCAGCCCGAACGCCTGGCGCGCTATGCTCGCGCTCGAATACAAGGGCGCCCCTTATGTCTCGCACCGGCTCGACCCGAGCAAGCGGGAGCATAAGACCCCGGAGTTCCTAGCGCTAAATCCGCGCGGTCAGGTACCCGTGCTGAACGTCGATGGGTCAATCATCACGGAATCGCTTGCGATCATGGCCTTCCTTGAGCGCGCGTATCCGACGCCGCCGCTGTTCGGCGAAACACCTGCGGAGACAGGCCTCATCTGGCAGCGCATCTTCGAAGTGGTGAACTACGTTCGCGATCCGATCGAGACCGGCGTCGTTCGGGTGATCTCCTATGGCGAAGCCATGAAGGACCCTGAAGCCACCAAAGCTGCGGCCTGCGTGGCGACCGCTCGTCTGGACTGGCTCGAGGATATCCTAGCGCGTGAGCCTTATCTTGCCGGCGAGTCGGTATCGGCCGCCGACATCGCCACGATGCCGATCATCGAGATGCTAGCCCGGTTCGGCGCGAAGCCTGACGCGATCACGCTCGCCCTCGGTTTCGACGATCTCGGCCGAACCCATCCATCGATTGCTGCTTGGCTGGAGCGGCTTCAAGCAGTCCGCGGCTATGACGCGGCCTACCCGCCGCATTGGCGCAAATAATAAGGCGATCAGCGTCGGCCGAAGCGAAATCAGGAAAGCGCTTCGGCCACTCGCCGTTTGAGTCCGTTAGGCTCGAGGGCAACTCGGTCATTGGATGCTGTTGCGTCGAGTGCGCCGGGCACTTTGTAGCGCGCTGCGTCCCGACGCGGCGGCAATCCGAACATGCGCGCATATTCCCGGCTGAACTGGGAGGCGCTCTCATACCCGACAATGTGAGCGATTGATCCCGCCTCCCGCAGTTCGAACAGCAGCATGCGTCTTGCCTCAAGCAGGCGAAGTCGTTTCTGATACTGGATCGGAGCCATCGAGGTCACCGCCTTGAAGTGCCGGTAGAAGGCGGCGACGCTCATGTTCGTCATGTCTGCCAGCGCTTCGGAACGGATCGGCTCGGCGTAATTGTCGCGAATCCACCCGATGGCAGGGCGGATCTGTGACAGACGGCTGTCGACACTCGCGATCTCGCGCAGCTTGTCGCCCTGCGGACCTGTCAAGATTCGAAAAAGGATCTCGCGCTCGATCATCGGTGCAAGGATTGCCGCTTCCTGTGGCCGATCGATCAGCCGCATCATCCGGAGCCAGGCGTCGATCAATTCCGGCGTCGCGCGCGATACCGAGAAGCCGGTCGGTGGCGAGGCGGTATCCGCCATTCCCATTTCCGTCATCATGGCGGCGATTGCTGCGGGGTCGAGCGTCAGGCTGACCGCGAGATAGGGTCGGTTTGGCCCTTCAGCTTCGATCCCGCCAGTCGCGGGTACGTCCACGGGGACGACGAAATAGCTCGCCTCTTCGAATTTCAGAATCCGATCACCGATCGACAGGCTCTTTGCACCCTGCAGGACCAGGTGGAGCATCGGCTCGTAGACCTGATCGGAGCACGCCTCCGCCCTGACCATGGCGACGCGGGGAAGCCCGGACTCGGTCCATCGGCTACCGGCGCGCATCACAACGCCGCGCAACTCACTCAATGCTTCGATCATCATCCAGAAGTGGGGCTGCTGCCTCCGCAGAACAAGCCAAACTGAGAAGATTAGGCAAAAACGCGAGAAGAAGCGGCATGGGTACCACCCCGGTCACACCCATATCGTGGTGGCGAGAGGATGATCCCATCCATTTGCCCCAGATCGGACGCCCAAGAAGGACTTTATGATGAGAATGCAAGGAAAAGTGGCTGTCGTGACCGGCGCCTCGAGCGGCATCGGTGCCGGCATCGCCAAGGCCTTCGGTGCCGAGGGTGCGACCGCGGTCGTGAATTACGCGAACGGCAGGGACAAGGCCGATGCCGTCGTGGCCGCGATCACGGCAGCCGGTGGCAAGGCCGTCGCGCTCCAGGCCGATATGTCGAAGTCGGCAGACGTCGTTCGGCTGTTCGACACCGTCGCCGCCGACCACGGCAAGGTCGATGTACTGGTGAACAATGCCGGCGTCGCCGTCTTCGAGATGGTCGCGGATCTGACTGAGGAGGCTTTCCACACGCAGTTCAACGTCAACGTGCTGGGCTCCTTCCTGGCGGTGCGCGAAGCACTGAAGCACTTCAACGAGGCGGGCGGCAGCATCGTCAACATCAGCTCGATCCTGAGCACCCATCCGTCCGCCGCGACCACGGTCTACTCCGCGACGAAGGGTGCGATCGACACCATGACCTATGGGCTGGCCCGCGAGCTTGGTCCTCGTGGCATTCGGGTGAACGCTATCCGACCGGGCTACACGAATACGCCCGCCACCGACGGCAACTTCGCTGGTGACTTCGGGAAGACGCTGCTTGCCGAGACGCCGCTTGGCCGCTTCGGTGAACCCGATGACATCGCCCGCACGGCAGTCTTTCTGGCATCCGACGACAGCCATTGGGTGAACGGTGAATCCATCCGGGCCACGGGTGGCGCGCGCGGCGTCTAATCACCGAGGCCCGGGCACCTCGCTCAGGCCTAACGTTCGGGCGTCTGGCTGAACGGCCGGAGGCTCGCATCCACGATCGCCGCTGCCCGGTCCCTAACTTATCGGAACCTATATGGCGACCTTGTCCCGTGGGAGCGTCGCTCCCTCGGCGCGTAGACGCGCGCTTGCGTTATGGATCGTTCTTGCGGCGCAACTCATGCTCGCGATGGACCTCATGATCGTCGTCGTGGCGCTTCCACGCATCCAGCATCCTCATTGCCGCCCGTGTCGTTCAAGGTATTGGCGCAGCGTTGGCCGCCCCGAGCGTCTTGGCCTTGGTGATGGTCATGGCGCGCGACGAGGGGAACAGACGAAAGGCCTGTCGCTCTTCATCGCCGTTTCGGCAGCCGGCGCTTCGGCAGGGCTGATGCTCGGCGGCATCCTGACCGATTTCCTGTCATGGCGATGGGCGTTGCTCATCAACGTGCCCGTTGGCGCCCTCGTCGTGATAGCGATCGGGACCGCCTCCGGCTTGCTGCAAATCGATCAGCAGATTGGGGCGGTGGGGATCGCGGTGACTACGTCGATTTACGCGCTGGCTGCCATCCCCGAGCGATTTGTGTCAGGTCTACCGCTAGCTTTCGTCGGAGGCGCCCTCGTCGCCTTGATCGCAGCTATCTTCGCTTGGCGGGGCATAAGCACAGATGGGTGATGTCCGCTTTGACAAAGCTACCGGTCCAGACGGTGCCTCTCGACGGAAGGAAAGTCCCACTTGCGGACATCATTCAATGTCTAGCGAAACGTCCAAGCCGCCGATGCTACGATGCCGTATCCCAGAGTATCCGAAACTATGCTCCCGTCACTCCCACTCGATTGTTCGGGAATAGGCCAACCGATTGAATTTGTTCATAAAAATATTTTTCCGTTCAAATACTACCGACCTGCGACCCGTCAGAAAACTACGATCCTGATTTCGTTGAAGAATCTTCGGCGGTCTCCCCAAGCCATCTATCGACTACTCTCGGGCTCTCAGCGCACCATTCTAGGTCCGGCATACGCGGTGCGAACGCAGCCAAGAGTACCGTCAGCGTCGGTCCTTCAACATCGGACATCTACGCGAACAGGCAATATCCGAGCTTCATCAGACCTCCTCCACTTACGGAGGATAACATGACTAAGAAGACAAGCCGCGTACGCACGCGTCCTGATGATGCCCTACCAACATGACGACGATAGAGACCCAGTGGGATACTCCGGTCCCCAGCCACCGTGCTGACCCCGTCTGCCACGAACGATCCGGCGGCATGAACTCCGGCTCATCGTTTCGCTAGGCTGACTGCCCTAGAGAATATCACTCAACCAGCCAACTCGCGCGCGAGGCCGATCAATGCCCTAAACGCCGCCGAGGGATTTCGGCGGCTCGGATAATAGAGGCACAGAGGCGCGAGTGGGGGAGTCCAGTCTTCCAGGACACGAACGAGACGCCCTGCCGCGATGTCTTCGCGAACATCGGACTCCATGAAGTAGCCGATGCCGACATCGTTCAAGACCGCTGTCCGCGAGAGGCTGGCCTCATCGAGCGTGATCGGACCTTGAACGTCAATCTGAATGGGTTGTCCGTCTTTTTCGAATTGCCAGCGATAAAGTGCACCGTTCGGCAGGCGGATGCGGAGGCACGAATGATCAAGCAGGTCGGGCGGCACAAGCGGCCTGCCGCGCGTTTGAAAGTAAGACGGTGAGGCGACGACGGCGTAGGTGCGCGGAGGGCCTACCGGGATTGCGATCATGTCGCTGGGAACGAGGTCTGCGTTCCGAACACCCATATCGAAGCCATCGGCAACGATGTCGACAAGCCGGCCCTCAGTGACAAGATCGATATGCACTTGGGGGTAGCGTCGAAGGAATTGCAGAAGGAGTGGTGCGATAATCTCCCGCGCGGCCGTCGCAAAGGCGTTGATGCGCAGCGTTCCCGATGGCGTCTCCTGCTGCGATCGCGCGGCGTCCATCGCATCATGAATGTCCTTGAGTGCTGGGCCGACCTGCTCGACGAAATTCCGTCCCGCGTCTGTGAGGGAGACGCTGCGGGTCGTGCGATTGAACAAGCGGACGCCGAGGTGGCGTTCCAGCTTGCCGATGGCATTGCTCAGGGCCGTCGTCGATAGTCCAAGCTCCAGCGCTGCCGCGCGGAACGACCCCCGCCGGGCAATGGCGAGCACCGCATCCAACTCAATCAAACCGTCCCGAGACATTGTTCTGCTTTTCGTAACATCACGTCCCGCTTTATCCCGATTATCAAAAAGAACGTCCATCTTTATCTTGGCGCAATGGAGAACGGAGGCACAGAATGATGCGCCTTCCTCGCGTGAAGGAGATGAACGATGGTTATCGAGCTACCCGGCGTAATCACCAACTACTTCGCCGCCGACAGAGCGCGAAACGCTGAAACTGTTTCCCAGTGCTTCACAGAGACCGCAGTGGTTAAAGATGAGGGAAACACCTACAGCGGACGGGATGCGATCCGGCAATGGAAGGCGGATTCATCCCAGAAATACACCTACACGGTAGAACCCTTTTCGGTGGCTGCCGAAGGCGAGCGGACGGTCGTCACAAGCCATCTCGACGGCGCTTTCCCCGGAAGTCCGGTAGACCTGCGCTACCTGTTCGTCCTTGCTGACGACAAAATCGCAGAGCTGGAGATCACCCTGTGAGCGCGAACACTCAGGGTGCCAGCCATGGCACGGCGTTTGCTCCGTTTCTCGACTTGCGCGGAAAGCGGGCGTTGATCACGTCCGGGACGCGCGGTGCCGGAGCCGCGACCGTCAGCCTTTTTCGAAAACTCGGCGCACAGGTTCTGACGACTGCCCGCGCCCGGCCCGATGATTTCCCGGAATCGCTGTTCGTCGCCGCGGACCTGACGAGCGCCGTTGGCTGCGCGCCCTTGGCTGGGGCCGTGCGGGAGCGCATGGGTGGCGTGGATATCATCGTCCATATGCTGGGTGGCTCGTCTGCTCCAGCGGGAGGGTTTGAGGCCTTGAGCGACGAGATCTGGCGCAAGGAGCTCGATCTCAACCTCATGCCGGCCGTCCGACTCGATCGCGAACTCGTTCCGGACATGGCATCGCGCGGCAGCGGCGTCGTGATCCATGTCACATCCATTCAGAGCCGAATGCCCCTGCCAGAGGCCACGACAGCCTATGCCGCGGCGAAGGCGGCCCTATCGACCTACAGCAAGAGCCTTTCCAAGCAGGTGTCGCCTCAAGGGGTCCGCGTCGTCCGGGTCTCCCCCGGTTGGATCGAAACCGAAGCCTCCATCGATCTGGCCACACGGCTTGCGTCCGAGCACGGGGGTGACATCGAAACAGGCAAGAAAATGATCATGGAATCGCTCGGCGGGATACCGATCGGCCGGCCTGCGAAGTCTGAAGAGGTGGCAAGCCTGATCGCCTTCCTGGCATCCGACCTCGCGAATAGCATCACCGGGACCGAATATGTGATCGATGGCGGCACCGTGCCGACAGTTTGAGGCGCTCGACCGATCGTTGGTCATGGGTGGACGGAGCGATGCCTCCGCCACGACTAATCTGCTTCGGTTGGCGTCTCGGGCGCCGCCCAACCGCCGATATGATTGTATACGGCATTGCGAAGCTGGTTGATTTCCCCGTTGAGTTTGGCGAGCGCAGCTGGCGTCTGCCCGGATGCCTCAAGCAGGGTTTCACCAAGACACCCCGCGCGGGATCGAAGATCATTGCCCTCCTTCGTGAGGGCGATCACCACCTGCCGCTCATTTGCCGGGTTCCGAGTCCGGCGGACCAGTCCGGCAGTTTCAAGTCGCTTGAGCAGCGGCGTAAGCGTGCTCGATTCGAGGGCGAGTTGATTGGCGACGCTTCCAACGGTCTGGGCATCGTTACGCCACAGCACGTTGAGCACGAGATATTGCGGGTAAGTTAACCCGAGCGCGTCGAGCAACGGCTTGTAGGCGCGCTGGATCGCGATCCCCGCCGAGTAGATTGCAAAGCAAAGCTGGTCGTCCAGCGGCACTGTGGGCGAGGCGGCTTTCGGCATCTCGATATCCTTTCGCAGCTCTCACGAGAGCGTCATCGAAATAATATATATTGCGATAAATTTTATCGTGGACAAGCGATATTTCGCGTGCCAAATAGATATCGCGATAACGGTTATTGCGATAACCTAAAGGTCACCTCATAGCGAAAGGCATTCGCCATGTTCAGAACGATCCGAAATATCATTTTCGCCACCGCTGCCGCAGTTAGCGCCCCGCTTCCCACCATCGCGCAGACCAGCAAAAGCCCGAACGAAACGGTCGCTGCTGCGACAGTGAAGAATATCGTTCTCGTCCATGGCGCCTTTGCCGATGGATCGGGATGGCGCGCCGTCTATCAGAATCTTACCGCGCGCGGCTACCATGTGACCATCGTTCAAAACCCGCTGACCTCGCTCGAAGACGACGTCGCGGCGACCCGGCGGGTGCTGGATCGGCAGGACGGTCCTGCGGTTCTGGTTGGGCACAGTTGGGGTGGCACGGTCATCACCGAGGCGGGTGTGCACACACAGGTGCGCGGCCTCGTCTATGTGTCCGCCCTGTCGCCGGACGCTGGCGAGACCACAGGCCAGCAATATGAAGGCTATACGACGCCGCCCGAGTTCGTCATCGAGACCGGCGCGGACGGCTACGGCCTCGTGAAATCCGACAAGTTCGCCGCTGGCTTCGCGGCCGACGCGACCGAAGCTGATGCCGCTTTCCTGAATGCGTCGCAGGTCCCGATCAACATGTCGGTGTTTGGCACCAAGCTGCAGCACGCCGCCTGGCGCACCAAACCGAGCTGGGCCGTGATCGCCACGCAGGACAGGGCGTTCGACCAGCGGATGCTGCAAGACATGGCCAAGCGGATCGGTGCCAAAGTCACCAATGTGCCCGCCAGTCACGCACTCTATCTTACCCAGCCCACAGCCGTTGCCGACGTCATTGACGAGGCCGCCAGAAAGTCACTCGCCAACGCGCGATAATCCAACACCCATATCCCGGCCCGCTCCGAGCGGGGCGGCGGGAACGGCGATAAGCCGACCAAGGAAGAACCCAGAAAATGACAGACCATTTCCTCTCCGGTGACGCCGGGGACCTGGATCGCCGTGCGCGCGAGAATCAGGCCCAGCGCGTAGCAAACCTCAAGCCAGCCTATGACTTCATCGTCTGCGGCGCCGGTGCGGCCGGCTCCGTGATTGCAAGGCGCCTCGCCGAAAACCCCGCTTGCGATGTGCTCCTGATCGAGGCGGGGGGCAGCGACGAAGCCGAATCCGTGCTCGATCCGGGCCTGTGGCCCACCAATCTCGGCAGCAAGCGCGACTGGGGCTTTCAGGCCGAACCCAATCCGCATCTCGACGGCCGCGCACTTCCCATGTCGATGGGCAAATGCCTGGGCGGCGGGTCCAGCGTCAACGTCATGGTCTGGGCACGGGGACATCGCAGCGACTGGGACCATTTCGCCGCGCAATCAGGCGACCGCGGTTGGGGTCACGAGGCGGTGCTCGACATCTATCGCCGGATCGAGAACTGGCAGGGCGCGCCTGATCCGCAGTACCGAGGCACCGCTGGCCTGGTATGGGTCGAGCCGCCTCGCGACCCGAGTCCACTCGCCGGCGCTCTGCTGGATGCTGCCGAAGCACTGGGCATTCCCCGCTTCGACAATCCCAACGGCCATATGATGGAAGGCGCTGGGGGCGCGGCCTTTACCGACATGCTCGTGCGCGATGGTCGACGCCACTCGCTCTACAGGGCGTATGTCCGGCCTTTTGCCGACCGTCCGAACCTGACCATCCTGACCGACACGCTTGTTCGGCGGATAGTGTTCGACGGGCGCCGAGCGACCGGAGTCGAGATCGAACGCGCTGGCTCGATCCTGACGATTGCGGCAAGCACGGAGGTCATTATCTCGATGGGTGCGATCAATACGCCGAAGCTGCTTATGCTCTCTGGCTTGGGTGATCGCGATGAGCTTGCCAGGCACGGCATCCCATTGGTGCGGCATCTTCCCGGTGTCGGCAGCAACCTGCAAGATCATGTCTCTTTCGGCTGTACCTGGGAGTATCGCGAGCCGATGGCGCCGCGCAACAGCGGAAGCGAGGCCACGTTGTACTGGAGGAGCAGACCCGATCTGGAAGCGCCGGACCTGTTATTCTGCCAGGTCGAGTTCCCGGTCCCCAGCGAACGCACCGCTATGCGCGGCGTCCCGGCCCATGGCTGGACGATGTTCGCCGGCCTTGCGCATCCGCACAGTCGTGGACAGGTTCGGCTGAGGTCGGCTGACCCTTCCGCATCGCCCATTGTCGACGCCAACATGATGTCGGATCCCCGTGACATGGAAGCCGCCCACGCATGCGTGAAGCTCTGCCGCGACCTTGGCAACAGCGATGCGTTCACGCCTTATGTCGGCCGTGAGGCCATTCCCGGCGTCGGAAGCGAGATTGATGACAGCTTCATACGAGACGCTGCGGTCACATATTGGCACCAATGCGGAACAGCGAGGATGGGCCTAGACGATATGTCGGTCGTCGATGCCACCCTTGCCGTCCACGGTGTGGAAGGCTTGCGCGTCGCGGACGGCTCGATTTTGCCGAAGGTGACGACCGGCAACACGCAAGCCCCCTGCGCCATCGTCGGTGAGCGGGCGGCCGAAATGCTGCTTAGCCGGTACGGGCTCTAGTGGGACCGGGCTCAAGACCGCTCCGTTTGGCTTATTGAGAGCCGATGCCATCCGACTGACCTCGCGAATGACTGCTCGTGGCAACAGCGGCCATTCGCCGCCGCTAGCCGGAATGGCGGAAATGTACCATCTGCGGAAGTTATTCGGGATCTATCGAGACGTCGGAGCCGCCGATGCCACGACACAGTATCCGGCAGCGTCCAAAACTACGCTCCCGTTACTCCCACTCCCGGCTAAACTGGACACCTCAAAACCCACCCGCTCCGAGGGCGCGACAGCACGGTTCAGGGTGCAATGTCGCGCCTCACTTGCTGAACTCCTTGTAGCGGCGGTAGTCGTCGCCGAACTTCGCTTCGAGATAGCGCTCCTCGCGGGCGATCACCTGCGTCTGGATCACGATCAGCACCAACGGGAGCAAGGCGAAGGCGATCGGCCCGTCGAAGCCGATCGCAAGGCCGGCATAGATAAGCGCCATGCCGAGATACATGGGATTGCGGGTCCACCGATAGGGACCGGTCGTTGCGATGAAGGTCGTTGGCTGCGACGGCGGAATGTTGGTGCCGAGCCGCCGGAACAGCCCCGCCGCCGCAAGCATCATCGCCGCGCCGGCAACGAACAGCAGCGCGCCCATCGCGACCAGCAACCGCCAGTCGATGCCGAAAGAGCGCAGGGTGACGAACTGCTCCGCCGCCAGCCCCAACAGCAGCGCTCCCAGATAGACGAACGGCGGAGGGAAGCGCACACCCGCGCTGTCTGGTTCAACGGCCATGCTCATCCTCCAATCTGTGCTTTCAAACCAGCATCGACTGCTGGGCGAAGATGCCCGCCATCGCACCTTGCGATGATGCCGTGGTGACTGAGGGCATTCCGGGGTTGGCAAGATCGCCGGCGGCGTAGATGCCGGGCATGCTGGTTTCGCGGCGCTCATCGACCTTGAGGGCGATGCCGAGGGGCGTATCGACCGTGGCGAGACCCAGTGATTCATGCAGGCTTGCGGACGGCTTGTTGCGCGGATGCGCGAACAGGATATCGATCGCGAGATCGGGGCCGGTATCGAGCTTGACGGTGGCGCTATGGCCTCCGCGATGGGCGATCTCGGTGATCCGACCCTCGACGACAGGTATGTCGCGATGCGCCAGATCGGCCCGGATATCGGGCGGAATGTCGTGACCATCGGCGAAGAGCGTCAACCTGTCGGTCCAATCGTGGAACAGCCTGACCTGATTGTGCGACTGCCGGCCGGACCAGACGAGGCCCCAATGCTGGCCGGCGACTTCAAAGCCGTCGCAATAGGGGCAGGGCACGATGGAGGTGCCCCAGCCTTCGGCAAAGCCCGGAACATCAGGCATCTGATCGGCGACGCCATAGCTCAGGATCAGGCGGCGCGCGCCAAGGCTTTCGCCATCGCCAGTGAGGACGGAGAAATCGTAGATGGCGCCGGAGATGCTGTCGGCCCGGGCATTGACCAGCCTGATCGTGGGATAGCGCGCCAGCTGCTGCCGCGCCTCGGCCAGGATGTCCAGCGGTGGCTTGTGATCGTGGCCGAGCAGGCCATGCGAGTGGCCGGCGAAGCGGTTGCGCGGCAGGCCGGTATCGAGAACGGTGACCTTGCGGCGGGCACGGCCGAGCTGCAGGGCGCCGGCGAGACCGGCAAAGCTGCCGCCGATGATGATGACGTCATCCATGG
>JAQSWY010000088.1 GCA_029266425.1 Xanthobacteraceae bacterium | reverse complement strand
AGCAGATCGCCCCGATGTTCAAGGATGCGCCGGCCAATGTGATGCTGCCGGACGAGTTCCGTGCCGTCCTCTCGGCGGAACAATCCTAGCCGCGGGCCGCCGAACCGGCCCACACCTTTGCTTTTATTGCGCCGTAGCCCCATATAAGGCAGGCAGTGCGTCAATGCCGGCGCACGAGAGAGCCGCGGAGTTCGCTCCAGCGGCGAGGATTGGATGTAGTTTGCAAGTTCTGGTACGCGACAACAATGTCGATCAGGCACTTCGAGTGCTGAAGAAGAAAATGCAGCGCGAAGGCGTCTTCCGTGAGATGAAGGCACGCCGCGCCTATGAGAAGCCGTCTGAGCGCAAGACCCGCGAAAAGGCCGAGGCTGTCCGCCGCGCACGCAAGGCTGCGCGCAAGCAGGCGGTGCGTGAGGGTCTGATTGCCGCCCCCAAGAAGCGGGTCGTCGCCGGCAGGCCGGCGCCGCGCGGTGCGGAACAGACGGCCCCGAAATAATATTTCGCGCTTCCCTTGAAGGAAGCGCAAACGTACTCTATGTTGAGTGTATCGATCTTGGACGTCGAAATTTGTCCTGCGCCTTTGTGCGCCGTCGCGAACTTCCTCTCAAATCGATACAAAATGAGCGTTCGTCGACGCGGCGGACGATCGAACATCTATGTCGACTGAAAGGGATTTCGTCATGGCGACAGGTACTGTGAAGTGGTTCAACGGCCAGAAGGGCTACGGCTTCATTCAGCCGGACGTGGGCAGCAGCGATGTGTTCGTTCACATCTCGGCGGTGGAACGCGCCGGCCTCAGCACGCTCAACGAGGGCCAGAAGGTTTCCTACGAGGTCGAAGCCGACCGTCGTACCGGCAAGTCTTCCGCCGCTAATCTGCAGGCGCTCTGAACATCTGCCTCCGGTCTCTGACCACGGATGTACTGGCATTGGCCGTGTAGGCAACAGGAGAAGGTCGGGGCAGCCCGGCCTTTTTTCGTTTCGAAGGAGACAGACACGATGGAGAAGATCACCCGGGAAGCCGCGTTCAAACCCACTCTGTCCAAGGGCGAAAGCAAGGCGGACGCCATTTCGAAAGCCGCACTGGCCATCATCGACCAGGAAGTCGCAGCCCGCGAGGAGAAGACCGCCCGTCTGCGCGAGGCCCGGCTGGCCAAGGAAGCTGCCGATCGCGCGGCTGAATCGGCGACCGCCACGCGTCCGCGCAAGGCGCCGAAACAGAGCTGATCCTACCGCGCGTCGCAGATATAGAGCGCCATGTCGGCGCCCGCCTCGCGCAGTTCCGTCCAGACTTCAGGACGCACGCGGATGCGCGTGCCCATCTTGCGCGCATAGGCCATGGCGAACACATCCGCCGCGCGCGCCCTTTCCACCGACATGGCTGAACTCCCTCTTCCGGCGTGAGGGTCCATGCAAGCGCGCGGCCACCGGGCGGTCGCCCTCAGTTGGCCGAGGGGATGCGGGCGAGCAGTTCCGCCGTGCGGGACTGGGTCAGGGCCAACAGGCATTCCTGCCGGGCAGCATTGGTGCCGCTGCCGAAACGCCACTCGGCGCCGATAAGGTCGAACTTGCAGTTGGCATCGCGGAAGGCGATCCAAGCACGCTGGGCAGCGACGAGATTGTCGCGCCAGGCACCCTTTGGATCGGATGGCGACGCATCTTTGTCGATCGCCGCCAGCATCTTCTGATAGGCGGCGTTTAGCGCCTCGTCAGCCTCGGCCACTTCTTTGCCTAGGCAATCTTCCATGGCATAGCCGTCGAGCTTGTCGCAGCTGGTCCGCGGATTCCACTGCGCCCAAACCGGACTCGGCGGCGCCACCGCGAGCAGCACCGCGACGGCTCCAAGGCAAGGGGCGCGCAACAACGGGCCGGACATCCTCTTCCCTCCCAAACAGAACGGGCCGATCGCGAACGACCGGCCCGGCATGACTATTCGTTTCCAATGTCAGCGCAACAACACGCTGCGCCTACGATCAGTGCGCCAGGAAAAGCGGCACCGTCATGCGTTCTAGGATATCGCGCGTGACGCCTCCGAGCACGAATTCGCGCAGGCGCGAATGGCCGTAGCCGCCCATCACGACGAGATCGATGTCGCGCGCCGCCACTTCCTTGAGCAGCACATCGACGATGCCCTCGTCGCCGTTCGGCACCAGCCGGCGCAGCTCGACCGTCTTCTCGTGGCGCGCCAGATGGCGGGCGAGGTCGGCGCCGGGCAGGTCGTCGGCCTTCTTCTTGCCGGTGACGACCACCGCCGCTTCGACGAGGTTGGCATGGGCGAGCAACGGACGCGCCTCGGCCACGGCTCGCGCCGCCGCGCGGCCGCCGTCCCAGGCGACGAGGATGCGCTTGGCCGAGAACGGCTTCTGATAGTTGCGGGGCACCAGCAGCACCGGCCGGCCGGAATCGAAGAGCACCGCCTCGGTGATCACCTCCTCCGCTCCCATGCGCTCGGGATCGGCCTGGCTGACGATGGCGAGGTCGTAGAGTCGCGCCATCACGCCGATCTGCTCGGCCGCGCCACCCGGCGTGCCGTCGACCGTACGCACCTCGCCGGACAGGCCGAGCGAGCGTGCCGCCTCGCCGAACCGCGCAACCGCCACCTCCGCCAGCCGTTGGCTCTCCACGCGCTGCGCTTCGATGAAATCCGTCGAGAAGGCCTCGGTGTAAACCGGCGGCACGTCGATCTCGTAGCTGATGGCGACGCCGGTGAGGTGCGCGCCGAGCGCGGCGGCGGCGGAGGCGGCATAGTCCACCGCCGTGTCCGGGCCCTCGCCAATGCGCAGGCTGACGAGAATGTCCTTGATCATCTGTTTCCTCCACTCATTACCTTCGACCACGCTGCCTACAAACAAGTGTGGCCGCATTGACTGGCGTCAAGTAGTACCGCAGCGCGGCGGCGGGCATAGTGGCAACGGTCGCGCAGCCCCTGCCTCACGGCTATAAGGGCGGAAACGGATGCAGGGATTCACCGGATGGCCGCCATAGGGCGCGCGTTCGCCATCATCGCCCTTCTGCTCGGTCTGTGGGAGGGCGCGGTACGGCTACTCAGTGTGCCGGCCTACATCCTGCCGGGCCCGCTGCGCATTGCCGCCGCCATGCGCGACAACGCCATCATCCTCGCCCACAACGCCACCATCACGCTCGGCGAGATGCTACTCGGGCTTCTCTGCGGCTCGGCGCTCGGCATCGCCTGCGCGCTCGCCATGGCTGCCTCGCCTCTGGCCCGCCGGATGATGCGTCCGGTGCTGCTGGTGGCACAGGCGCTGCCCGTCTTCGCCATCGCACCGCTGCTGGTCATCTGGTTCGGCTTCGGCCTCGCCTCCAAGATCGTCATGGCGAGCCTGATCATCTTCTTCCCCGTCGCCTCCGCCTTCCATGACGGACTCGCCCGCGCCGAGCAGGGGCTGGTCGATATCGCCCGGCTGCACGGAGCCGGCACGCTGGCGACGCTGCGCTACATCCGCATCCCTTCCGCCATGCCGGCGCTGGCCTCGGGGCTACGCGTCGCCACGGCGGTCTCGCCTATCGGCGCGGTGGTGGGCGAATGGGTCGGCGCCTCGGCGGGGCTCGGCTATCTGATGATCTACTCCAATGCGCGCATGCAGACCGACATGGTGTTCGCGGCCCTCGCCATATTGCTCGCCATGGCGCTGCTGCTCTTCGCCTTCGTCGACCGGGCGCTGACCCGCCTCCTGCCCTGGGCGCCGGAGACCGTGCCGGCCTGAGCACGCACATATGTGGAGCGCGTCGTAGCGGGCTTGCGCGGCATCGACCTTGCGTGGACGATATTGTCGTCGCCGATCCTGTGAGGATCCATGATCTCGCGTCAGGTCATCTATGAAGCGCTTGTCGACGTGTTCGAGCTTTCGCCGGTGGCCATCTGCATTTCGACGGCGGAGCACGTCTCGCGCTACATCATGGCCAATCCCGCCTATCTCGCCATGATCGGGCGCACCTGGGAGGAGATCGCCGGCCAGCCCATGTATCTCGACACGGTGCGGAGCCTCGACGATCCGGCGCGGCAGCGCCGAATCAATGCGCTGGAGACGGTGGGCCTGTGCGAGCTCGAGGAGGTCGATCTGCGGCATTCCTCCGGCCGCATCGTCCCGACCCTGATCTCGACGCAGCGCCGCACCATCAATGGCGAGCGGCTCGACATCGAGATCATCATCGACAATTCCGAGCGCAAGGCGTTCGAGCGCGGCATATTGGAGGCTGCCTATACCGACGTCGTCACCGGCCTGCCGAACCGCGCCGCCTTCGATCGCCGGCTGCACAGCCTCTTGGAGCAGCGTCCACCCGGCGAGGGCATCTGCCTCGCCTATATCGACCTGAACGGCTTCAAGTCGATCAATGACGGCCACGGCCACGCCACCGGCGACAAGGTGCTGCGGGAGATCGCCGACCGGCTGCGCGCCCATGCCGCCCCCTGGCAGTTCATGGCGCGAATCGGCGGCGACGAATTCGTGCTGCTCTCCAGCTTCGGACAGGACGGCGCGCCCTGCATCGAGGACATGCAGGCCCTTGCCGGCGCGCTCTGCGCGGCGATGGAGGGCGACGGACAGAACCTCACCATCGGCGCCGCCATGGGCGTGGTCGTCACCCGCGAGCCGATCGACGCGGACGCGCTGCTGCGCGGCGCGGATGCCCTGATGTATGCCGCCAAGGCCACCGGCCGGGCCGTGGCGGTGAACCTGAACTGGATCGGCGCCGCGTGAGCCTGCATCTTTCCAATACCGACGCCCGCCGCATCTTCCTCGCCAAGCAGGG
>JAQSWY010000087.1 GCA_029266425.1 Xanthobacteraceae bacterium | reverse complement strand
GGATACCTTTGTTCCCGACGGCTCCCCCGCCGCGGACAACGAAGGAAATCCCCATGACCATGAAGACCATCCTCATCACCGGCGCCGGCTCGGGCTTCGGCAAGGCCGCGGCCCTCGGCATGGCCAGGAACGGCCACAGCGTCATCGCCACCGCGCAGGTGTCCTCGCAGGTCACCCCGCTGCGCGAGGAGGCGCAGCGGCTCGGCCTCAACAGCTTCCGCGTCGAGCGGCTCGACCTCACCGACCCCTACGACATCGCGCAGGCGCAGAGCTGGGACATCGACGTGCTGTGGAACAATGCCGGCATGGGCGAGGCCGGGCCGGTCTGGGAGATTCCGCTGGATCTCGTGCGCAAGAACTACGAGATCAATGTCTTCCTGCCGCTGACGCTGACCCAGGGCGTCGTGCAGAAGTGGGTGCGCGAGGGCAAGACGGGCAAGGTGGTGTTCACCTCGTCGATGGGCGGCCTGTTCACCCCCGCCAACTGGGGCACCTATGTCTCGACCAAGCACGCGCTGGAAGCGTTCGCCGAGGCGATGCAGCAGGAGCTCGCCGCCTACGGCATCAAGGTGCAGACCATCAATCCCGGCGCCTACTACACCGGCTACAACGAGACCATGGCGGACAACCCGTTCCGCTGGCTCGACGACACCAGGCATTTCACCAAGCGCGCCGATCTGCGCAAGGGCTTCGACGACTTCTTCGCCACACCCGAAGGCAAGATGGACCCCACAGAGATGATCGAGCGCATGATCGACATCGTCCCGGCCGACGACGGCAAGTTCCGCAACGTCGTGCCCAAGGTCATCGAGGACATGCTCAAGGCGCACCAACTGGCCGCCTGGGAGAACCGCATCTGACGGTTCGTCGGCCGCGGCAATCCTATCGCCGCGGCCCCTTTCTCCCGAGGAGCACTTCCCATGAGCATCTCCCAGCAGGGCGCCGACCGCGCTCTCGCCGCCGCGCGTGCCGCTGCGGATTCCATCGGCGTGCCGATGAACATCGCCGTCATGGACGAGGCGGCCCGCCTCAAGGCCTTCCTGCGCATGGATGGCGCGCTGCTCGGCTCGCTCGATATCGCGCTCGGCAAGGCCCGCACCGCCGCGCTGTTCGGCATGACCACCGAGGAGCTCGGCGAGTTCTCGAAGCCCGGCGGCACCTCGCCGGGGCTTGAGCAGACCAATGGCGGGCTCGTCGTCTTCGCCGGCGGGATTCCGATCCGTGACGGGGACGGCGTGCTGCTCGGCGCCGTCGGCGTCTCCGGCGGCGCGGTCGCGCAGGACCTCGCGGTCGCGCAGGCCGCGGCCGATGCGGCGTGTGCAGGGTGAAAGCCCGAGAATGAACGCGTCGCCAAGCTGTGGGTAGGCCGGCTTATCGGTACCGCGCCTTTCGCTAATCCGGCTATGGTCGGGCGAAAGCTTAAGGGTACCCATGAGCGCGCGCGTCAACCGCATCCTGCTCGGCATCTGCACCGTGGTTCTCGCCGGCGGGGCGATCTATCTCGCCCGGTCGGTGATCGCGCCGGTCGCCTTCGCGCTGTTCGTCATGGCGCTGGTCTGGCCTCTGCAGGACCGGCTGCAGCGGCGCCTGCCGGGGCTCGCCGCCATGGCGATCACCCTCGTCGTGACCATCCTCGCCGTCTTCATCGTCGGCTATGCGACGGTGTGGGGACTGAGCCAGACCGGGCGCTGGCTGGTCACCAATGCCGGGCGGTTCCAGGCGCTCTATGTCGAGACTGCGACGTGGCTGGAAGGGCACGGGCTCTATTCCGCCGGCACGCTGGCCGACACGTTCAGCGCCGGCTGGCTGATCGGTGTCTTCCAGGGGCTGGCTGGCCGGGTGAACGGCATGCTCGGCTTCGCCATCGTCACGATGATCTATGTGATGCTTGGCCTGCTCGAGGCCGACATCGTGCGCGACAAGCTGCTGGCGGCCGGCGAGGCGGGCGGACGGCTGGTGCGGGCCAGCGCAGCGACGGCGGCGAAGTTCCGCACCTACATGATGGTGCGCACGGTGATGAGCGTGCTCACCGGCCTCTTCGTCTGGGCGCTTACCGCGGCGCTGGGCCTCGATCTGGCGCTCGCCTTTGGCGTCATCGCCTTCGCGCTGAACTACATCCCCTTCATCGGCCCGCTGGTGGCGACGCTGCTGCCGACTTTCTTTGCGCTGGCGCAGTTCGGCTCCTGGGAGACCGCTGTGCTTGTGTTCGCCGCGATGAACGTCATCCAGTTCTTCAGCGGCAGCTACATCGAGCCGCGCGTGGCGGGGAGGGCGCTCGCCATGTCGCCCTTCCTGGTGCTGCTGTCGGTGTTCTTCTGGGCCTTCATGTGGGGCATCTCCGGCGCCTTCATCGGCGTGCCGATCGTGATCGCCGTGCTCACCTTCTGCGAGGAAGGCGAGGAGACGCGCTGGATCGCGCGGCTTCTCTCGGGCCGCGAGGAGCAGCCGGCCGAGGCCGTCGCGACGTCCTGAACGCCCGCCGCCGGAAAGGCCGAGTCTGGCCAGAGCGCCGGCGGCGCGCTATTGCTGCCTTGCCGTCAGCGACTTTTGCCGGGCGGAGGGTGGATGCGTCTGGTCGTACTCCTGTTGGCTTCGCTCCTGACCGCCGGCTGCGCCGGCCGGCCGGTGGGCGTGCTCACGCCGGTCGAGGCGGCCGTGCCGGAGGCGACAAAGGTCGACCTGCTGGTCGCCACCACCCGCGCGCCTTCCCCTGACGAAGGCGTCCGCTACACCGGGGAGCGCGGGCAGGGAGTCTCGCTGAACGCCTTCACCGTCTCAATCCCGCCGGACAGCCGGCGCGAGGTCGGGCAGGTGCAGTGGCCGCGCCGCTTGCCGCCCAATCCCGAGACCGACTTCGCCACGTTGAACGTCCAGCCGCTCCCCAGCGTGAAGGCGGCGAAGGGCTGGCTCGACTCGCACCTGCCGCCGAGCCGGCGGGTGCTGATCTTCGTGCACGGCTACAACAACCGCTTCGAGGATTCGGTCTACCGCTTCGCCCAGATCGTCCACGATTCCCGCTCGGAAGTGGCTCCGGTGCTGTTCACCTGGCCGTCGCGAGCCCGCGTCTTCGACTATCTGTTCGACCGCGAGAGCACGATCTTCTCGCGCGACGCCTTCGAGGAGACGGTCTGGCAGGTCGCCGCCGACCCGCGGGTCGAGGACGTCACCGTCATGGCGCACTCGATGGGCGCGTGGCTGGCGATGGAGGGCCTAAGGCAGATGGCGATCCGCCGCGGCAAGCTGCCGGCCAAGATCAGCAACGTCATCCTCGCCTCGCCGGATGTCGACGTCGACGTCTTCGCCTCGCAATGGCGGGCGCTGAACGGGCCGAAGGCACACTTCACGCTCTTCGTCTCGCAGGACGACCGGGCGCTGCAGGTCTCGCGCCGCATCGCCGGTGGCGTCGACCGGCTCGGCCTCATCGACACCCAGAAATATTACGCCGAACTGGAGAAGTCCGGCATCGTGGTGATCGACCTCACCAAGATGCGTGGCGGGGACGCGCTCAACCACGACCGCTTCGCCTCCTCGCCGGAGGTGGTGCAGCTGATCGGCACGCGGCTGGTCAACGGCCAGACGGTGACGGATTCGGAGGTGAGCATCGGCGACCGCATCGCTGCCGGCGCCATGGGCGTCGGCCAGACGGTGGGCAGTGCCGCCGGCCTCGCCATCAGCGCGCCGATCGCGGTGGTCGATCCGGCGACGCGGCGCACCTACCAGGGGCAGATGGAGAGCTTCGGCCGCACCATGAGCGGGACCGTGGAGGATCCCGGCGCCGACTGAGGGCGCCGGGGCCAGACGCGAAGGCTACCAGGAGCGGACCCAGCGTCCCGGCTCGAACACCCACTGGCCGCGGCGCAACACCCAGCGCGGACCGACATAGGTGAAACCGCGGCGGTTCTCCTCCCAATGGCCGGGCGCCCAGACCCAGCCGCGGCGGGCGCTCCAGTTCCAGTGGCCGGGCACCCAGGTATAGCCGCGGCGGCGCGCCGGACGAGACTCGCGGCGCGGCGGGGGCGGCGCCATGCGCGGACCGGGAACTGCACCCCACTGCGCATCGGCGGTGGAGGTCAGGACCGCACCGGCGGGAGCGGCGAGGGCGGCGGCCAGCAGGCCCTTGAACAGCGAACGTCGGGAGAGCATCGGAACTCCTTGAAGTGAACCTTGTCAGCGCGCCAGGAATCCGATCGCGGCCGCGTTGACGATGTCGATGAAGAAGGCCGAGACCAGCGGCAAAATGATGAACGCCCGCGGCGCCGCGCCATGCGCCTTGGTGACCGCCGTCATGTTGGCGATGGCGGTCGGCGTCGCGCCTAGGCTGATGCCGGTGAAGCCGGCGGCGATCACCGCGGCCTGGTAGTCCCGGCCCATGAGGGGGAACACGACGAAGATGATGTAGCCGACCGCCGCCAGCGTCTGCACCGCCAGCACGATGACGAGGGCGAGGCCGAGCCCGCCGATGGTCCAGAGCTGCATGCTCATCAACGACATGGCGAGGAAGATGTTGAGCGAGAGGTCCGACACCAGCGCCAGCGCGCGGGTCCGGGTCGGCCAGAGCAGGCGCGGGAGGAGGCGCGGGACGGTGTTGGTCAGCACGATGCCGACCAGCAGGCAGACCACGAACATCGGCAGCTTGATGCCGGTCTCCTCGATGGCGCCCTCCAGGCCGAAGCCGATCAGTATGGCGACGTTCAGCACCAGCACGGTGCGCAGCAGGCTGACATGGCTGATGTCGTCGGCCGGCGAATTCTCCGTCTTGGCCGGCAGGCCGACCACGGCGTCGCCATAGGCGGGGCCGTGCAGCTTGTAGCGGCCGATCAGGTGGCGGGCGATAGGGCCGCCGGCGAGGCTCGCCAGCAC
>JAQSWY010000086.1 GCA_029266425.1 Xanthobacteraceae bacterium | reverse complement strand
GTGGAGCGCATCGCGCGCTTCGCCTGCGAGCTCGCCATGTCGCGGCCGCGGCGCAAGCTGACCATCGTCACCAAATCCAACGCGCAGCGCCATGGCATGGTGTTGTGGGACGAGATCTGCCGCTCGGTCGTGAAGGATTTTCCCCGGCTCGACGTCGACTGGATGCTGGTCGACGCCATGACCATGCGCATGGTGTTGCGGCCGGGCACCGTCGACACCGTGCTTGCCACCAACCTGCATGCCGACGTGTTGTCGGACCTCGCCTCCGCACTCAGCGGTAGCCTTGGCATCGGCGCCACCGGCAATCTTGCGCCCGACCGGAGCGCGCCCTCGATGTTCGAGCCGATCCACGGCTCAGGCTTCGATCTGATCGGCAAGGGAATAGCCAATCCCATCGGCGCCTTCTGGACGGCTGTCCTGATGCTTGAGCATCTCGGCGAGGTGGACGCCGCCGCCCGCCTCATGGCGGCCATCGAGCAGGTGACTGCCGAGGGGGTAGCTCTGACCCCCGATCTCGGCGGAACGGCCCGCACCGATGACGTCACAGCGGCCGTCATCGGCATCATCAAACGACAAAATGACGCAGAACTCCCCCTACAGCGCAGCAACACGTAGAAAGTGCGAGCCCTTCCCGTTTAAATTGTCTACAATTGACGAATGGATGTGAAGAACGAACTGAGTCACCTCAACGACCTGTCCGTGGTGAAGAGCGTGTCGCTCACGAGCGCGCTCGAGAAGGAACTCGAGCGCCTCATCCTCACCGGCGAGCTGGAACCAGGCGAGCGGATCAACGAGATCCATCTCTCCAACCGTTTCGGCACGAGCCGCGGCCCCATCCGCGAGGCCACGCGGAGCCTTGAGGCGAAGGGCCTGGTGGAGGTCGTGCGAAACCGCGGCGTGTTCGTGCGCCGGCTGTCGGTCCAGGACGCGATCGAGATTTACGACGTGCGCGCGGCTCTGTTCGGCCAGGCGGGCCGCCTGCTGGCCGAGCGCATGAATGACGAACTGCTTGCCGAACTGACCAGGCTTGTCGACGAGATGGATGTCGTGGCTGAGCGCGGCAGTTTCGATGACTATTACCCGCTCAACCTTGCCTTTCACAATTTCATCGTCACCTCGGCAGGCAACCGCACCTTGACCGCGGAGTACCACCGTTTCGTCAACAAGCTGCATCTGTTCCGGGCGCGCGCGCTTGTTCAGGGTGGGGGGCTCGCGGTGTCGAACCGCGAGCACCGCGCCATGCTCGAGGCGCTTGCCTCGGGCGACGGGGACCGGGCGCAGATGACGCACTGGCGGCATGTAGCGCTGGCCAAGCGACGCGTCATCGCCGCCGTTGACGGCGCGTCGCGCATCGACTGAGCGCTTCGGGATTTTAGCCGGCGAATATACTCCGTGGCTTCCGCGCAGTCGGGCGGCACAGCGGCTCACGCCGCCGCACGTGCCTTGATCTGCCGCGAGGCCACGCGCGCCGCGAGGCGGATGGCGGCCTCGAAGGCGCCGATATCGGCAACGCCCTTCCCCACGATGTCGAATGCCGTCCCGTGCGCCGGCGTGGTGAAGACGATCTCCAGCCCGGCCGTGATTGTCACGCCCTTGTTGAAGCCCTTCAGCTTGGTCGCGATCTGCCCCTGGTCGTGATACATCGCTAGAACGCTGTCATAGGCGCCGTTGAAGGCTTTCAGGTAGACGGTGTCGGCCGGCCACGGGCCGTCGCAGGCGATGCCTTCCCGTGCCATGGCCTCGACCGCCGGACGGATGATGTCGATCTCTTCGGTGCCGAACAGCCCACCCTCGCCGCCATGGGGGTTGAGGGCGGCGACGGCGATGCGCGGCCGCTCTATGCCGGCCTTGCGCATGGTCTCGTCGGCAAGCCGCAGGGCGCGGCAGACCGAATCGAACGACACCTGATCCAGGGCGGTGCGTAGCGACACATGCGAGGTGACGCGCGTCATCCACTGGCCTTCCAGCACGTTCATCTCGCTGAAGGGGCCGGTATGTCCCAGCAGGTGGGCGAACATCTTGTGTTCGTCGGGGAAGCGCCAGCCGCCCTTGAACATGGCCTGCTTGTTGAGCGGGGCGAAGCATACGCCGTCAATCTCGCCGGCCTTGGCGAAGTCGATCGCCCGCGCCAGCGTCTCGCCCGTCAGCCTGCCGGATTCGGGATCGGGGACGCCGAGCGGAAGGGCGGCGGGATCGACATTGCCCAGGTCGACCAGCGCGATCTCCGGCGCGTCCCAGTCCACGGCGGCAGGAGAAGGGTAGCGGCGATAGCGCAGCGAAACGCCGGCCTGCCTGGCGCCGAGCTCCAGCACACGGGCGTCGCCGATGACGACGATCCGCGCCACATCGCGCCCGCGTTCTTCATGAAGGATGCGCGCGGTCTGCTCCGGTCCGATGCCGGTGCAATCGCCGGGGACGAGGGCGAGAACGGGAAGTTCGACGCGAGTCATGTTGCTACCTGTCTGGAAATTTCGGCGTTCGGGGATCCAATGGGCTGAGGCGCGCGGGCATGGCAGCATCGTCTTCCAGCGTGCGCAGGAAGCGGGCCTTGCCGGCGAGAATATGCCGCTCGAGCAGACGCGCGGCCGTCATGCCGTCGCTCTGGCGCAGCGCTTCGACAATGGCCTTGTGTTCGTCGTTGGAGCTTTGCATCGAGCCGGGCAGAACCAATCCCCGCCTGCGGAACAGGTGCAGCTCGGCCTCGAGCAAAGGATAGAGCTCGATCAGCTTGGCGTTGTCCGAGGCCATCACCACCTGGCGGTGAAGCTCGTTGTTCAGCGTGTAGAAGGCGGCGATATCAGCCGCTTCGATGGCGGCATCCATCCGCCCGATCAATTCGTCCATTAACCTCAGCTGGGAGGTGGCGATGATCGAGGCTGCCAGCCGGCCGGCGGTGCCGAACAGGCCGGCGCGGATGTCGTAGAGGTCGAGCGCCTCTTTGGTGTTTATCTCGCGGACGAAGAACCCCCGGTTCAGCTCGCTGCGCAGCAGCCCGATCTGCTCGAGCGCCCGGCAGGCCTCGCGAACCGGACCACGACTGATGCCGAGCTTGAGCGCAAGCGCGCTCTCATTGATCCGCACGCCGCCGGTCAGTTCGCCCGTGCCGATGAGGCGCTCGATCTCCCGCTGAATCAGCGGCACGTGCGACGTCGTGCGAGGTGTCCGGCCGGAAGTGGGTGAGGGCGCGCGATCCATGAGTGCATCTCGCCCGCTCATCTGTCAATTGTCAACAATTATCCGTACGGATCGATCGTCGAGCAAGTCCAACTCAATTGCGCCTTTACCTGGCGATATGGCGTGAAGGTGAGCGTAAGATATTGCAATATCTATGTATCTGGCGTGGGAATCCCATGTTCGAGAGCCTTCCGTCGACCATTGGTTCGGAAAACTGCGACCATTATTGTTGACAGTTGACGGTGCAATGCGCACTCTCCCCGCGCCATTTTCTGCCCCGTCCTCGCTACCGTCCGACACTCAGGAGTTCCCATGACAGCCTATTCGATAGCGGTCATTCCCGGCGACGGGATCGGCAACGAGGTGGTGCCGGAAGCGCAACGCGTGCTGGAGGCGGCGGCTCGAAAGGGGGGCTTCTCCTTCGACTGGACACATTACGACTGGAGCTGCGAGCGCTTCGCCAAGACCGGAGCCATGATGCCGGCTGACGGCCTGGAGCAGATCCGCGGCAAGGACGCCATCTTCCTTGGCGCCGTGGGCTTTCCCGGTGTCCCGGATCATGTCTCGCTCTGGGGCCTGTTGATCCCCATCCGCCGCGGCTTCCATCAATATGTGAACCTGCGTCCCGTGAAGCTGCTGGCCGGCGTGGAGAGCCCGCTGAAGGGGCGGGGACCGGGCGATATCGACTTTTACGTCGTGCGCGAGAACAACGAGGGCGAATACTCCTCGATCGGCGGCCGGCTGTATGAAGGCGGCGCCGACGAACTGGTCATGCAGCAGTCGATCTTCACCCGTCGCGGCTGCGACCGGGTGATGCGCTACGCCTTCGAGCTGGCCAAGGGGCGCAAGAAGCACGTCACCTCGGCGACCAAGTCGAACGGCATCAGCCACACCATGCCCTACTGGGACGAGCGTTTCGCCGCGATCTCGAAGGAATATCCCGGCTTTACGACCGACCAGTTCCACATCGACATCCTCACCGCGCATTTCGTTCGCAACCCGGACTGGTTCGACGTGGTGGTCGCATCGAACCTCTTCGGTGACATCCTCTCCGATCTGGGCCCGGCGGTCGTCGGCTCCATCGGCATCGCCCCCGGCGGCAACATCAATCCGGAGAAGGAATATCCGTCCATGTTCGAGCCGGTTCACGGCTCGGCACCGGATATCGCGGGCAAGGGCATCGCCAATCCCATCGGCCAGATCTGGTCGGGGGCGATGATGCTGCGTCATCTCGGCGAGGAGGCTGCGGCGCGGGCGGTGGAGGATGCGATCGAGCAGGTGCTCGCCCGCCGCGACAGTCTCACGCGCGATCTCGGCGGCAAGGCCGGCACCCGCGAATTGACGGACGCGATCATCGGGGCGCTGGACGCCACGGCCCTTCGCCAGCCGGCCGCCTGACACGACAAGGAAGAGAGAAGGAAACGCGCCATGACGCTGCATCAGACCAACCCTGCCCACGCCCAGCCGATCGTCGAGGGGCTCACGCGCCAGGTGGCGGAATTCGTCGTCGACACCAAGCTCTCGGACCTGCCGGCCGACGTGGTCGAGCTCGGCAAGAAGTCCATTCTTGACGGCATAGGTCTGGCACTGTCGGGTTCCGTCGCCAAGAGCGGCGAGCATATCCGCGACTATCTCGTTGGGCTTGGCATCAAGGAGGGGCCGGCGACCGTGATCGGCACTTCGCTGAA
>JAQSWY010000054.1 GCA_029266425.1 Xanthobacteraceae bacterium | reverse complement strand
CACGATGTCGGACTGCACGTCGCCATCATAGTTCTTGCAGGCCCAGACATAGCCGCCGGACCACTTCAGCGCCGAGGCCACCATGTCGTCGATCAGGCGGTGCTCGTACCAGATCTTGCGCTTCTCGAATTCGGCCTTGAATTCGGCCTCGTAGATCTCCTGGAAGATCTTGCGGAAACGGCCGTCATACTGCTTCAGGATGGTGTCCTTGGTGGAGAGGTACACCGGGTAGGAACGCTGCAGGCCGTAATTCAGCGAGGCGCGGGCGAATTCGGCGATGGATTCGTCGATATTGTACATCGCCATGGCGACGCCGCCGCCTGGGTAGTTATACACCTCGTGCTCGATGGTATCGCCATCTTCGCCGACGAACTTGATGCTCAGCTTGCCCTTGCCGGGCACGACGAAGTCGGTGGCGCGGTACTGGTCGCCGAAGGCGTGGCGGCCGACGATGATGGGCTGGGTCCAGCCCGGCACCAGGCGCGGCACGTTCTTGCAGATGATCGGCTCGCGGAAGATCACGCCGCCGAGGATGTTGCGGATCGTGCCGTTCGGCGAGCGCCACATCTTCTTGAGGTTGAATTCCTTCACCCGGCCGACATCCGGCGTGATGGTGGCGCACTTCACGCCGACGCCGACCCGCTTGATCGCCTCGGCCGCGTCCACCGTGACCTGGTCCTCGGTGCGGTCGCGATTCTCGACCCCGAGGTCGTAATATTCCAGGTCGAGGTCGAGGTAGGGGTGGATCAGCTTGTCCTTGATGTACTGCCAGATGATGCGGGTCATCTCGTCGCCGTCGAGTTCGACGACAGGATTTGCGACCTTGATCTTCGCCATGGGTATCCCTCGCGCGGCGGTATCTTAATGAGGACTCGGCGGGCGTCCGCGCCTCGCTCGCCGGCATCGGGGTGATACCCCGGCTCAGCCGCACTGGAAAGCACGAGGTCCGCCATTTTTCCGCCCTGCGGAAATTTGTGGTCCGGCTTCGCAACGCCGCGCGAGGCGGCTATACCCGCGGGCTCTGACAGGAGAAGCACGCGCGATGCCAGGTTCGGGTACCGACAGCACCAAGCCGTGGGCGGAAGGCGGCCCGGTGGTCATTCTGGTCGAGCCGCAGCTCGGCGAGAATATCGGCGCGGCGGCGCGCGCCATGGGCAATTTCGGCCTGTCGCGGCTGCGCCTCGTCAATCCGCGCGAGGGCTGGCCGAACCCCAAAGCGGTGACCTTCGCCTCGGGCGCCGACCGTATTCTGGAGAGCGCGCAGCTCTTCCCGGACGTGCGCGCGGCGATCGCCGACCTGAAGTTCGTCGCCGCGACCACGGCGCGCGAGCGCGGCATGGCCAAGGCGGTGATCGGCGCCGATGCTGTCGCCGAGGAGACCGCGAGCCGTCTCGCGGCCGGCGAGGATGTCGGCCTGCTGTTCGGGCGGGAGCGCACCGGCCTCTATACGGAGGAGGTCTCGCTCGCCGACGTGATCCTGACGCTGCCGGTCAATCCCGCCTTCGCCTCGCTCAATCTCGGCATGGCGGTCGCCATCGTCGGCTATGAGTGGTTCAAGCGCGCGTCGTCCGGCGCCTTGCCGTTCGCCCCGCCGGAGCGCTCGCCCCTCGCCGACAAGGGCGATCTCTTCGCGTTCTTCGACCATGTCGAGCGCGAGCTGGAGGAGGCGGCGTTCTTCCGCTCGCCGGAGAAGCAGCCCTCCACCACGCGCAACATCCGCAACATCTTCCACCGCATCGGCCTCACCCGGCAGGACCTCGCCACACTGCACGGCATGGTCACCGCGCTGGTCGAGGGGCGGGAAGGGCGGGCGAAGCGCCGGGCCGAGCACGCCGCGCGCAAGGAGCGCTGAGCCCGTCATTCGTGCGTCACGGCCCGGTCGAAAGCTGCCGCCTCCAGTCTCCAACGGAGGAATCGACCACCATGAAAACCGCTCTCCTGGTCGCGCTCTCGCTTGCCGCCCTGCTTCCGTCAGCGCGGGCGGAGGAGCCGTCGCCGGTCCCGGTTGGCCGCTCGGAAGTGCTCGCCACCTTCGCCATCAAGGACGCCCGCCAGGCCGTCGGCGTCGATGCCGATGCCTTCTACGCCATCGACAACACCGTCATCGCCAAGTTCGAGAAGGCCACCGGCAAGCCGCTTGCGCGCTGGGAAGGGCCGAAAGACGGCCCGATCATCCATCTCGACAGCGCTGCGGTGATCGACGGCAAGATCTACACCGCCCATTCCAACTATCCGCAGTGGCCGATGACCTCCTCGGTGGAGGTGTGGGACGCGAGCACGCTAAAGCACCTCGAGAGCCACAGCTTCGGCATTGATCGCGGCTCGTTCACCTGGCTCGATCGCGACGCCAAGGGCCAGTTCTGGGGCGGCTTCGCCAATTACAACCGGGTGTTCGACAAGAGCCCGATCGCCTACGGCAACAAGTACAACACGCAGGTGGTGCGCTTCGACAAGGACTGGCGGGTTGTGGAAGCCTTCGTGCTGCCGGACAATTTGGTCGACCGGTTCGGCGATATGAGCAATTCCGGCGGTTCGTGGGGCCCGGACGGCAAGCTCTATCTCACCGGCCACGACAATGCCGAGCTCTATGTGATGGAATTGCCGGAGATGGGCTCGGTGCTGCGCTGGACCGCCACCATCCCGCTGCAGATCGCCGGCCAGGGCTTCGCCTTCGACCGCACCAGGCCGGACGTGGTCTACGGCATCGTCCGCAAGACCAATCAGGTCACGGTCAACCGAATCATCCCGCCCGGGGTGAATTGAGGTTTCGTTCCAACGTCATGGCCGGGCTCGTCCCGGCCATCCACGGTTGCGCCTTCGATGATGGCTGGAATAGCCGGCGTCGGGACACCCACAACCTCTGCTCATCTTTGATTCACCAGAATGCGCCACAATACCGCCCGGGATGAGGGACATGACGATGCGTATCGAGGCTCCTTCCGTTTCCGGCACCGGCGGGTCGATCTCCGGTGGATCAAGCAGGCCGTCCTACGTGTCCTACCAATCAGCAGGCGCGGCGCTCCATGCGCCAACCATACTGGTGTTCGATTCCGGCCTCGGCGGGCTCTCGGTGTTCCGCGAACTGGCTCGGGCACGTCCTGATGCCCGCTTCGTCTATGCCGCGGACGATGCCGGCTTTCCTTACGGCCGCCTCGGCGAGGCCGAGCTCTTGGCGCGGGTGCTCTCCGTGATGGAAGCCCTGATCGCCCGCCTTGCCCCCGATGCCGTCGTCATCGCCTGCAATACCGTCTCGACCCTGGTCCTGCCGGCGCTGCGAGCACGCTATTCCATTCCCTTCGTCGGCACCGTGCCGGCGATCAAGCCGGCCTGCGAAGGCTCGGTGTCCAAGCAAGTCAGCGTGCTCGCCACGCCGGGCACGGTGAAGCGCGACTACACGCAGGCCCTGATCCGCGACTTTGCCGGGGCCTGTCATGTGACGCTGGTGGGCTCGGTCCACCTCGCCCCGATCACGGAGGCGGTCATGGCGGGCGAAGAGGTATCGGATGCCGAGATCGCCGCGGAGATCGCGCCCTGTTTCGTGCGTAGCGGCAAGACACGCGCGCAATCGGCGCGCACCGATACGGTGGTGCTGGCCTGCACGCATTATCCGCTCATCCTCGACCGGCTGCAGAAGAACGCGCCCTGGCCGGTGCGCTGGATCGATCCGGCGGCGGCCATCGCCCGGCGCCTCTCCTCGCTGCTCGGCCCGGTCGCCTTCGCGGCGAGCCCGGCTCCGCTGCGCCTTTTCTCCACCGGCGCGCCGCTCGATACCGCGCTCGTCGAACGCATCGTCGGCCGCAAGGCGCGCGCCGGCGAGATGCTGACGACGATGCCGCTGGAGGCCTGAGGCGTCCCGGGTGCCTCGGCCAGAACTGCCTTGCATACGTCACGATCCGCGGCCACGCTGCCCGAGCGTCAAGGGACGGCGCCGGGAATCGTGCCGTGGTTTCAAGTGATCGGAAGACAATCGGACTGACGCGACGTGCGTTGCTCGCCAGCGCCGGGACGGCGCTGGTTGCAGGCCAGGCGTTCGTGGCCGGCGAAGCTGCCGCGCAGGTAGCCAAACAGACCTTTCCGCAATGGGTGGCGAGCTTCCGCGCCCGTGCGCAGGCCAAAGGTATTTCCGACGCGGTCTATGACCGGGTGACGCAGGGGCTGAAGCCCGACACCTCGGTCTATGCCAAGGACAATGCGCAGCCGGAATTCCGCGAGGAACTATGGCAGTATCTCAATCGCCGCATCTCGGAATGGCGCATCGTCACCGGCAATGCCGCGGCGGCCAAGAATGCGGCGCTGCTGAAGCGGCTCGAGGCCGACTACGGGGTTGCGCCCGACGTCCTGCTCGGGCTCTGGGGCATGGAGAGCGCGTTCGGCGAGTTGGTGAAGGACCCCGATCATATGAAGCCGGTCTTCGCCTCGCTCGGGGCGCTGGCCTGGGGCGAGCCGCGCCGGCGCAAATATTGGGAGACCGAGTTCCTCAACGCCCTCGCGGTGGTGCAGAGGGGCTGGGGACAGCCCTCCGAGATGCTCGGCTCCTGGGCCGGTGCCATGGGCCACACCCAGTGGATGCCGGAGGTCTGGCTCCGTCTCGGCGTTGATTTCGACGGCGACGGCAGGCCTTCGCCCTACAGCATCGGCGACGCGCTGGCCGGCTCCTCGCGCTATCTCATCGTGCGCGGGCGCTATCAGCGCGGTCTGCCCTGGGGCTTCGAGGTAATGCCCGGCATGGCCGACAAGCTCGCCGACGCAAAGACCGTGCGCTCGGTGGAGCAATGGGCGGGGCTCGGCATCAAGCCGGTGGATGGCCGGCGCTTTGCCTATCCGAAGGCGGCGACGCGCTTGTGGGCACCGGCGGGCACCAATGGGCCGTGCTTTCTGCTGACGCAGAATTTCTACGCCGTGCGCTCCTATAACCCGTCGATGAACTATGCGCTCGCGGTCTGCCACCTCGGCGACAGGGTGCTGGGGGAGGGGCCGTTCGTCACCCAGTTCCCGGGCGGCGAGCGCGCCCTGACGCTCGCCGAGGTGCAGGAGGTGCAGAAGCGCCTCACCGGCGCCGGCTTCGACACCGGCGGCACCGATGGGCGGGTTGGCAACATGACGATGCGCGCGGTGGCCGGCTTCCAGCGCAAGGTCGGCCTGGAGACGAACGGCTATGCCGGGCTCGACGTGCTGTCGGCGTTGAGGAAGGGTCGATAGTCCGCCGGCCCTTGACCTTCCGCCACTTTCCGCCTATGCACGCCGCCTCGCGGGATCGGTGACGGTCCCGCGTCACGTTTCACGCACCCGTGGTCGTGTCCGGCGCGTTCGGACAAGGCCTGTCAGTCGCCCGCAAGGGCTGCAGAGGAGGGGGCGCGATCCAAACCGCAACACTCCAGCGCCGCAAGGGCAAGCTCTCCGACTTCGGCGTGCAGCTGCGCGCCAAGCAGAAGCTGAAGGGCTACTACGCCTCGATCGGCGAGAAGCAGTTCTATGCGGTCTATGTGGAAGCCGCGCGCCTGAAGGGTGACACCGGAGCCAACCTGATCGGCCTTCTCGAGCGCCGTCTCGACGCTGTCATCTACCGCGCCAAGTTCGTGCCGACCGTGTTCGCCGCCCGCCAGTTCGTGAGCCACGGCCACATCAAGGTGAACGGCCGCCGCGTCAACATCCCGAGCTACCAGGTGAAGATCGGCGATGTGGTCGAGGTGAAGGAAGCTTCCCGCCAGCTCGTGCTGGTGCTGGAGGCGGTCGCCTCGGGCGAGCGCGACGTGCCGGACTATCTCGAAGTCGACCACAACAAGATGACGGCGAAGTTCGCCCGCATCCCCGAGCTCAACGAAGTGCCCTATCCGGTGGTGATGGAGCCGAACCTCGTGGTCGAATATTATTCGCGCTGATCGCCATCGATCATCGCAAGCCGATACGAAAAGCCGCCCGGAAGGGCGGCTTTTTTGTTTGGGCAATGCAGCGCACTCGATTGGGCAATGTCACGCACTTGCGGAGCCCACCCATTGAGCTGCATCCCGGGCTTGTCCCGGGGATCCACGTCCGCGCCGCATGGACAACCGTGGACGGCGGGGACAAGCCCGGCCATGACAGCGGAATTGTCACGGCATCAAGTCGGAGAGTTGCGCCATAAGCGCTGGGCGCGTCAGGGCGGCAGGATCATCTCGCCGAGGCCGAGCGCGAAGGCGACGCCGAGCAGCGGGGGGATCCAGGCGACCAGGACGCCGCGTCCCGCCGGCCCGCGCCTCCACAGCACCAGCGCGGCAATCACCGCGGCAACGGTCAGGACAACGCCCGACACCCAAAGCGCCACGGTCGCCGGATGGCTGCGCGCGCCCTCCGGTCCTTCAAACACGAAACCGGCGATGCCGATCAGCAAGGCAAGGCAGGCGCCATCCGCCAGCAGGCCGAAGGCCAGCAGCGCCCGTGCCATGATTGTGTCGGATCGTCAGGCGGTGGCGCGGCCCATCACCGGCACGCCCTTTTCCTCGAGGAGCGTCTGCAGCTCGCCGGACTGGAACATCTCGCGGACGATGTCGCAGCCGCCGACGAACTCGCCCTTCACGAAGATCTGGGGGATGGTCGGCCAGCTGGTGTAGTCCTTGATGCCCTGGCGGATCTCGTCGGAATCGAGGACGTTCACGCCCTTGAAGTCGACCCCGAGGTGATTGAGGATCTGCGCGACCTGCCCGGAGAAGCCGCACATCGGAAATTGCGGCGTGCCCTTCATGAAGACGACGACGTCGTTGCTCTTCACCTGGCTGTCGATGAAATCGTGGATGCTCATGGTAGTACCCTTCGGGGCTCGTTCAACGGTGCGGCACCGGCGCCGCTCTCATTCCGGTACAGTGGTCTGCAAAGCCAGCGCGTGCAAGATGCCGCCCATGTGGCCCTGCAGCGCCGCATAAACCATCTGGTGCTGCTGCACCCGGCTCTTGCCGCGGAAGCTCTCGGACACCACCGTGGCGGCGTAGTGATTGCCGTCGCCGGCGAGATCGCGGATCGACACCTCAGACCCCGGGAGCCCTTCCCGGATCAGCCGTTCGATTTCCGCCGCTTCCATCGCCATTCCCGGGCTCTCCCCCCTCACATCCGGCCCGCGCCCATATAGATGGGCAGCCAGGCTTCATGCCGCTCGCGCAGCGCGTCGATAATAATTGGGCGTTCGCCCGGCAGATTCAATCGGTCGCTACCGGTCACTCCGATCTTGGCGATGGGGATTCCCGCCGCTTCCGCGCGCTTCAGCACCGCGGCCTTCGAGGTGGTGGTGACGATATAGCGGGCCTGGTCCTCGCCGAACCAGTAGGCGTGCGGGCGGATCTCGGCTGGCGGCGCGGCGAGGTTGGCGCCGATGCCGGAGGCCATCGCCATCTCGGCGAGCGCCACCAGAAGGCCGCCGTCGGAGATATCGTGCACCGCGGTGACGAGGCCCTCGGTGATCAGCTCGCGGACGAAGTCGCCATGCTTGCGCTCGGTGGCGAGGTCGACCGGCGGAGGGGCGCCGTCCTCGCGGTCGAGGATCTCGGTCAGGAAGGCGGACTGGCCGAGCCAGCCGGTGGTCTCGCCGATGACGAAGATGGCTTCGCCGGTGTCCTTGAAGGCGAGGGTGGCCATCTTTTCGAGATCATCGAGCACGCCGACGCCGCCGATGGTCGGGGTCGGCAGGATGGCCCGTCCGTTGGTCTCGTTGTAGAGGCTGACATTGCCGGACACGACGGGGAAGTCGAGCTCGCGCGCGGCCTCGGCGATGCCTTTGATGCAGCCGACCAGCTGGCCCATGATCTCCGGCTTCTCGGGATTGCCGAAATTCAGATTGTCGGTCAGCGCCAGGGGCCTCGCACCAACGGCGGTGATGTTGCGCCACACTTCCGCAACCGCCTGCTTGCCGCCCTCGAACGGATCGGCCTCGCAATAGCGCGGCGTCACGTCGGTGCTCATGGCCAGTGCCTTGGGGCCGCCCTCGATGCGCACCACCGCGGCGTCGCCGCCGGGGCGCTGGGCGGTGTTGTTGAGGATGATGTGGTCGTACTGCTCCCACACCCAGCGCTTGGAGGCGAAATCGGGCGACCCGACGAGGCGCTCCAGCGCGCCGGGCACGGTTGCGTTGATGTCGAGCGCGGCAGCGTCGATCGGCGCTTTCTTCGCAGTCGGGACGTGGGGGCGGTCATAGAGCGGGGCCTCGTCGCCCAGTTCCTTGATCGGCAGATCGGCGACGGTTTCGCCCTTGTGCTTCACCACGAAGCGCAGATGCGGAAGATGGCCTCGGCCTGCTCTTCCTTGCCCGGCGCGATCACCATGAGCATGCGCTCCTGGCTCTCGGAGAGCATCATCTCATAGGCGCTCATGCCTTCTTCGCGGCAGGGCACGTTGTCGAGGTTCAATTCGATGCCGAGGTCGCCCTTGGCGCCCATCTCGACCGCCGAGCAGGTGAGCCCGGCCGCGCCCATGTCCTGGATCGCGACGACGCAGCCGGCTTCCATGATCTCGAGGCAGGCCTCCAGCAGCAGCTTCTCGGCGAAGGGATCGCCGACCTGCACGGTCGGGCGCTTCTCCTCGGCACCCTCGCCGAACTCGGCGGAGGCCATGGTGGCGCCGTGGATGCCATCGCGGCCGGTCTTGGAGCCGAGATAGACCACGGGCAGGCCGACGCCGCTCGCCTTGGCGTAGAAGATCGCGTCCGCCCGGGCGAGGCCGACCGCCATCGCATTGACCAGGCAATTGCCGTCATAGCGGGTGTGGAAGCCGATGAGGCCGCCGACCGTCGGCACCCCGAAGGAATTGCCGTAGCCGCCAATGCCGGCGACCACGCCGCCGACGAGGTGGCGGGTGCGCGGATGGGTGGGGTCGCCGAAGCGCAGCGCGTTCAGGCAGGCGATCGGCCGGGCGCCCATGGTGAAGACGTCGCGCAGGATGCCGCCGACCCCGGTCGCCGCGCCCTGATAGGGCTCGATATAGGAGGGGTGGTTATGGCTCTCCATCTTGAAGACGGCGGCGAGGCCGTCGCCGATGTCAATGACGCCGGCGTTCTCGCCCGGTCCCTGGATCACCCACGGCGCCTTGGTCGGCAGGCCGCGCAGATGCAGGCGGGAGGATTTGTAGGAACAGTGCTCGTTCCACATCGCCGAGAAGATGCCGAGCTCGGTGATCGACGGCTCGCGGCCGATGAGTTGCAGGATGCGCTCGTACTCATCCGGCTTCAGGCCATGCTCGGCGACGAGCTCGGGCGTGATTTTCGGTTCGTTGGGAATCATTTGGCCGACTTTGTTCTCGTAAAGATTCACGCGCGCTCCAGCACGCCGGCGATGCTCTCGAACAGCGGGCGGCCGTCCGTCGGACCGACGGTCGGATCGGTATGGTTCTCGGGGTGCGGCATCAGGCCGAGCACATTGAGCTTCTCGGAGACGATGCCCGCAATGGAATTGGCGGCGCCGTTCAGCACCTGCTCGTCATCGCGCTGGCCGGCCGGGGTCACATAGCGGAACGCCACGCGGCCCTCGCCTTCGAGCCGCTTCAGGGTCTCCGCGTCGGCGGTGTAGTTGCCCTCGCCATGGGCGACCGGGAAATGCACCAGCGCACCTTTGGAATAGCGCCGCGTGTAGGGGGTGTCGTTGCGCTCGACGCGCAGCAGCGCCTCGCGGCAGATGAAGCGCAGTCGCGCATTGCGCACCAGCACGCCGGGCAACAGGCCGCTCTCGCACAGTATCTGGAAGCCGTTGCAGATACCGAGCACCAGGCCGCCGCGGTCGGCATGATCGCGCACAGCCTCCATGATGTTGGCGCGGGCGGCGATGGCGCCGCAGCGCAGATAGTCGCCATAGGAGAAGCCGCCGGGGATCACGACAAGGTCGGTGCCGGAGGGCAGCTCGGTGTCGGCGTGCCAGACGATGGTCGACTTCTGGCCGGTCACGAGCTCGATGGCGCGCGCTGCATCGCCTTCGCGATTGGAGCCGGGGAAGAGCAGGACGGCTGTTTTCATCGCCCCGCCTCAGCCTACGAATTCGATGCGGTAGGTCTCAATCACGGTATTGGCGAGCAGCTTCTCGCAGGCGTCCTTCAGCGTCGCCTCGGCCTTGGCCGGATCGCCGCCGTCGAGCTCGACGTCGAACACCTTGCCCTGGCGGACGCTGGAGATGCCGGGCACGCCGAGCGAGCGCAGGGCGCCTTCGATCGCCTTGCCCTGCGGATCGAGGACGGCGGATTTCAGGGTGACGAGGACGCGCGCCTTCATGGAAATCTCGTGAGCAGTGTTTCGAAATGGAAGCGGGGGCTGTTGCGCCCCCGCCTAGCATCGGCGTGAATGAGGCTCAACGCCTCATGTGACGAACCGTTATTTGACGAGGACCGGTCCCGTGCCCTGCGGGCGCTCGCCCTCGGACATGATGCCGAGCCGGCGCGCCACTTCGGAATAGGCCTCGACGAGGCCGCCCATATCGCGGCGGAAGCGGTCCTTGTCCAGCTTGTCGTTCGACTTGATGTCCCACAGCCGGCAGGAATCCGGGCTGATCTCGTCGGCGACGACGATGCGCATCATGTCGTTCTCCCACAGCCGGCCGCATTCCATCTTGAAGTCGACGAGGCGGATGCCAACGCCGAGGAAGAGGCCGGACAGAAAGTCGTTGACCCGAATCGCCAGGGCGATGATGTCGTCGATTTCCTGGGTCGTGGCCCAGCCGAACGCCGTGATGTGCTCTTCCGAGACCATCGGGTCGTTGAGTTGGTCGTTCTTGTAATAGAATTCGATGATCGAACGCGGCAGCTGGGTACCTTCCTCGATACCGAGGCGGGTCGACAGCGAACCTGCGGCGACATTGCGCACCACGACTTCGAGCGGGATGATCTCCACCTCGCGGATGAGCTGCTCGCGCATGTTCAGCCGGCGGATGAAGTGAGTCGGCACCCCGATGTCGTTCAGCTTCTGGAATACAAATTCCGAGATGCGGTTGTTCAACACGCCCTTGCCGTCGATGACATCGTGTTTCTTGTTGTTGAAGGCGGTGGCATCATCCTTGAAATGCTGAATCAAAGTGCCGGGCTCAGGACCTTCGTAAAGGACCTTCGCCTTACCTTCGTAAATGCGGCGGCGGCGGCTCATGGGTGGGTACCGTCGATTGAGGAAATCCATCGGGTGCCGGGGCTCCGGTTGCTGGCTGGTCCACGGCTGTGGGTGCTGGTGTTCACGCGTCGTGACGTGCTCCGTCGATTCGTGTCGCATTGCACAAGCGCTCACGCCCGGACACTATCCGATCGGCGAACGGGATACAACGCGAGCCCTCGTGACGCCTTCTCCGCATTGGATCAAGCATCGCGTCAGCCAGCGTCTTTCACGTGTTCGCATACCGTTTACCCCCTCCACCCGGGCGGCGTCGTAATGACTTCGATCACGATGAATTTGGATCGCCTTGCTCCAAGTTCATGAACGCCCACAAGCCGGGGCATGATGCTGGTCCGAAAACCGCTTCGCACTTTTCGGCATCATGCCGCAGGGGAGGGTCTCGGCGTTGATTTGGGGGCAGGCTCGGGATAATCAAGCCACGAACCTTTTGGACAATGCAGGGGCCCAAGCCGAATGAGCACGTTCGACAAGCGCGAAGAGGGCTTTGAATCCAAATTCGCCCACGACGAGACGCTGCGCTTCAAGGCTTATGCGCGCCGCAACAGGGCGCTCGGGCTCTGGGCGGCGGAGAAGCTCGGGCTCTCGGGCGATGAAGCGGCAGCCTATGCCACGGCGGTCATCGAGTCGGACTTCGACGAGGCCGGGGACGATGACGTCTACCGCAAGGTGAAGACCGATCTCGACGCCAAGGGCGTCGATGTCTCCGAGCATCGGCTGCGCCGCACCATGGAAGAGCTGCTGGCCGAGGCCATCGCCTCGATCAAGGCCGGGGCCTGAGCCTCGACGGCAGCGGCGACAAGGGGGCGGACATGGTCGATGGGGGGCAGGGGGATGCAGGCCCACTCTCGCTCGGCCAGCTTCTGCGCTCCGAGACTGTCTTCGCCTTCTGGTCGGTGGTGCCGAACCAGCACCTCGTCGAGGCGGTGACGTGCGCCGGCTATGGCGGCATCGTGATCGATGCCCAGCACGGCCTGCATGATTTCGCCAGCATCGAACGGCTGGTGCCGTCTATCGTCTCCTGCGGGGCCGGCGCGCTGGTGCGCCTGCCGCTCGGCGATCTCGCGCTCGGCGCCCGCGCGCTCGACGTCGGCTGCGCCGCGGTCATCGTTCCGATGGTGAACACGCCGGACGAGGCAAAGGCGGCCGTGGCGGCGATGAAATATCCGCCAATGGGCGCACGCAGCTTTGGACCCCTGCGCGGGCTTGCGTATTCCGGGCTCGAGCGCACGGACTATGTCCATCGCGCCAATCACATCACGACCCTGTTCGCGATGATCGAGACCGAGCCGGCGTTGCGCAATCTCGAAGCGATCGCCGCGGTCGAGGGAATAGACGGCCTGTTCGTCGGACCGAACGACCTTGCCGTCTCGCTCACCCGCGGCCATGGCGCCGATCCGGCCCACCCTCTGGTGACGCAGGCGGTGGAGAAGGTGCGGCTGCAATGCGTGCGGCACGGCAAGATCGCCGCGATCTACGCCAATACGCCGGAGCTCGCCCGCGACTATGCCGGCCGCGGCTACAGGTTGGTGGCCATGGGCAACGAGATGAGTTTCGCGGCCGCCGGCGCTGCGGCCGCGCTTTCCGGCGCACGCGGCGCTGCGAGCAACTGAGACGGCCGCGTCAACTCGATGGTTACAGGGTAACGGGTTTCTGACACGCGCCGCAACCAATCCCACCTAGCTTCGTTAGGATAGGTTTCCCCTGGCGCAGCTGCAGCGTGCAGGGAGGGCGGCGCCTGCGCGCCGCGCCGTGTGGAGGTTATCTCATGCGCTTCGCCAAAACTCTTCTTGCTGCCGGCTTCCTCATGGCAGGAACCGCCAGCGCACTGGCGTGGCAGGCGACCGTCACGACCGCCGCGAATGTGCGCTCGGGGCCGGGAACCGGCTATGCCGTCGTCACCACCTTGCCGGCGGGTTCCGCCGTTGACGTTTCCTCGTGCCCCGGCAGCTGGTGCCGCACCCAGCTCGGCTATATCGCCGCCAGCCTGCTGGCGCAGGGCGGCGGCGCTGCCCGGGTCGTCGTACAGCCTTATGGCGACTATTACGGTGACGACTATTACGGCGACAGCTATTACGACGACGACTTCTATGTCGGTGGCTGGGGCGGTGGTGGCTATTGGGGACCGGGCTGGGGTCCGGGCCGACGCTGGTGGTGGAACAATCACCGTCCTCCGCACTGGGGCAACAGGCCGCCGCACAGGCCTCCGCATTGGGGTGGCGGCGGCAGGCCGCCGCAGTGGGGTGGCGGCGGCAGGCCCCCGCAGTGGGGTGGCGGCGGCAGGCCGCCGAGATGGGTGGGCGGTCCTGGTGGCCCCAGGCCGGGCGGCTGGTCGGGCAATCGCGCACCGCGGATGAGCTATAGCGGGGGCGGCGGCTCGCGCTTCAGCGGCGGCGGCAACATGATCTATCGGCCGAGTGGCGGTGGCTTCGGCGGTGGCCGCATGGGCGGCGGTGGAATGGGCGGCGGCGGTGGTGGCCGCTTCCGCTGATCGCCTGCCGGTTTGAAGATCGGGCGGCGCAGGCGCCGCCGCCCGAAACACTCATACGCGGCCGAATACCCTGCGGAAGATCGTATCGACGTGCTTGAGGTGATAGCCGAGGTCGAACTTCTCGGCGATTTCCTCGGCCGAGAGGAACTTGCGCACATCCGGATCGGCGGTGAGCAGCGCCTGGAACTCGCCTTCGCCGCGCCAGACCGGCATGGCGTTGCGCTGCACCAGCCGGTAGGCGTCCTCGCGCGATGCGCCCTTCTGCGTCAGCGCCAGCAGCACTCGCTGGGAATGCACGAGGCCGCCGAGCCGGTCGAGGTTCTTCTGCATAGTGGCCGGGTAGACCACCAGCTTCTCGATCACGCCGGCGAGCCGGTTCAGCGCGAAGTCGAGCGTTACCGTGGAGTCCGGCCCGATCATCCGCTCGACCGAGGAATGCGAGATGTCGCGCTCATGCCAGAGCGCGACATTCTCCAGAGCCGGCGTGACCATGCCGCGCACCAGCCGGGCGAGGCCGGTGATGTTCTCGGTCAGCACCGGATTGCGCTTGTGCGGCATGGCGGAGGAGCCTTTCTGGCCCTCCGAGAAGAACTCTTCCGCCTCCAGCACCTCGGTGCGCTGGAGATGGCGGATCTCGGTGGCGACGCGCTCCATCGAGGAGGCGACAACGCCGAGGGTGGCGAAGAACATGGCGTGGCGGTCACGCGGGATCACCTGGGTCGAGACCGGCTCGACGGTGAGCCCCATCTTCTCGGCGACGTGCTTTTCGACGAAAGGCTCGATCTGGGCGAAGGTACCGACGGCGCCGGAGATCGCGCAGGTGGCGATGTCGGCACGCGCCGCGACAAGGCGGGCGCGGTTGCGCTGGAACTCGGCATGGGCCTGCGCCAGCTTCAGGCCGAAGGTGGTGGGCTCGGCATGGATGCCATGCGAGCGGCCGATCGTCGGCGTCATCTTGTGCTCGAAGGCACGCTTCTCCAGCGCCGCCAGCAGCCGGTCGATGTCCTTGATGAGGATGTCGGCGGCGCGCGCGAGCTGTACTGACAAACAGGTGTCGAGCACGTCCGATGAGGTCATGCCCTGATGGACGAAGCGCGCCTCCGGGCCGACGATCTCGGCCAGGTGCGTCAGGAAGGCGATGACGTCGTGCTTCACTTCCGCCTCGATGGCGTCGATGCGGGCGACGTCGAACTTGGCGTCCTTGCCCATCGCCCAGATCTTCGCCGCCGCCTCCTTCGGCACCACGCCGAGCTCGGCCAGCGCATCGGTGGCGTGTGCCTCGATCTCGAACCAGATGCGGAAGCGGGTCTGCGGCTCCCAGATGGCGGCCATCTCGGGACGTGTATAGCGCGGGATCACGGGCGGCTCTCTCGGCTTGGCAAGGAAAGGCGCGCTCTAGCAGATCAACGCGGCACGGACAAATGTCGCGCCGTCAGACCAGTTCCCCCCGCGCCCGCGCCGCAGCGGCGCGTATCGCCTCGATGTTCGCCGCATAGGCCGAAGCGCCGCCCTTGAACACGGCGGACCCGGCGACGAGCACGTTGCCGCCGGCCTCGACGCAGGCCGTCGCGGTGTCGCGGGCGACGCCGCCATCGATGATGACGTCGATCGCGCGGGGACCGATCATCGAGCGGATGCGGCGGACCTTGTCCATCATCGGGGCGAGGAAGGCCTGGCCGCCGAAGCCGGGATTGACGGTCATCACCAGCACGATGTCGGCGATCTCGAGCACGTGCTCGACCGCCTCGGCCGGAGTCGCCGGATTGATGGCAACGCCGGCCTTCTTGCCGAGCGCGCGGATCGCCTGCAGCGAGCGATGCAGATGCGGACCGGCCTCGGCATGGACGGTTATATGGTCGGCGCCGGCCTCGGCGAAGGCTTCGAGATAAGAGTCGACCGGGGCGATCATCAGATGGACGTCGAGCGGCTTGTCGGTGAGCGGACGAATGGCGCGCACCACCTCGGGCCCGAAGGAGATGTTCGGCACGAAATGGCCGTCCATGACATCGACATGGATCCAGTCGGCGCCCGCGGCATCTACCGCCTTCACCTCCTCGCCGAAGCGGGCGAAGTCGCTGGCGAGGATCGACGGGGCGATCAGGAGCGGGCGAGGGGTCAATGAGGGCATTGGGCGCATCTCCGGGGCACATCCGGCGGAGCTGTCGCCTAACACGCGTCAGGGCCGTGCGTCCATCATTGCCCATCCCGGGCGGTATGCATTTCCGCAGCTGTCAATCAAAGGTAAGTTGAGGCCGCTACAACCAATAGGCCGTGCGATTCCCGTGCAGGCCACCTCAACCCAAGGAGCACCCATGAGCAAGGCGAGCGTATCTGCGGTCGTTGCTCTTCTCTCCGCCGCCTGGCTTCTCGCACCCGTGCAGCCGGCGAACGCCTGGCGTGCCGGCGCCTGCGGGTCGCGCGGCTGCGTCGGCGCGGCCGGTCCCGGTCCGTACCGCGCGCCGGCCGCCCGCTATTACGGCCCGCCGCGTGGCGTCGTGGTGGTCACCCCGCGGCGCTACTGGGCGCCGGGCGGCGCTATTGCCGCCGGTGCGGCGATCGGCTTCGTCGCCGGCGCGACCGCGGTCGCCATCGCCGGCTCGCCGCCCAAGCCGAACCAGTGCTGGTACTACACCAATCCGGCACGCACGACCGGCTTCTGGGACGTCTGCCCGCGGTAAACGGCGCCAATAGAGGGGGCGCCGTCGGAGCGCCCCCATTTTGGCGTCATTTCGATTTCTGGATCTTGGTGACGGTCAGGCGGCCGTTGACCCGGTCGGCTTCGAACTTGACCTTATCGCCGACTTTGACGGTCGTAAGCATAGCGGGATCGCCAATCGCAAAGACCATCGTCATTCCGTCCATGTCGAGGTTTTTGATCGGGCCGTGCTTCAGTGTGATCTTGCCCTGCGCCGCATCGATCTTGGTAACCTGCCCATCTGCTGGCACGGCTTGCGCCAAGGCGATAGTCGAGATCCCGGAGATGGCTGCGGCCATGATGAATTTACGCATGGATTTGCTCCTCACTTCACAACGATAGTGCCCACCATCCCGGCTTCCATGTGACCGGGAATGAGGCAGGCAAACTCGAACGTGCCTGCCTTGGTAAAGCGCCAGACGATGTCGCCATTCTGCTGTGCGCTCAGGCGCTTTGAGTTAGGATCATCGTGCTCCATATCCGGGTTTTTCTTCATCTGTTCGGCGTGAACAACGATCTCTTCATGTGTTCCGATGACGAATTCGTGGTCGCTCTCGCCATGATTCTTCATGCTGAAGCGGATCTGCTCGCCCTTGCGGACCTCGATACGGTTCGGCACGAAGAGCATCTTGTCGCCCTCTTCCTTCATGACGACCTGGACGATGCGGGCCGGCTTCTTTGCGTCGCCGGGGACCCCGTAAGCGTAGGTGCCATGTGAGTGGCCGGCGTCCGCCAAGGCGGCGGTCGATAGCGATAGGGCCGCGAGAGCGGCGAGCAAAATTCTCGTCTGCATGCAGAGTTCCTTTTCAGTGGTTGCTATGGGAGGATTTGGCGCCGGGTTTCACGATGTTGAATTCGGCGGTCTTCGACTTGTCGAACGCTGGGGACGGCGCGCGTTCGGCCTTTTTCGGCTCGCCCTTCCACTCGAAGGCGACCGTACCTTCCGGATGCTTGAACCAGCCCGGATCCTTGTAGTCGCCGGCGGCGAGGCCTTCGCGGACCTTCACGACCGAGAACATGCCGCCCATTTCGAGCGCACCGAACTGGGCGAAGCCCGTCATCATCGGCAGGGTGTTGTCGGGCAGCGGCATCTCCATCTCGCCCATGTCCGCCATGCCGGCGGAGCCCATCGGCATGTAGTCCGGCACCAGCTTGCGGACCTTCTTGGCGACCTCTTTCTTGTCGACGCCGATGAAGTTGCGGATGTCGTGGCCCATGGCGTTCATGGTGTGGTGCGACTTGTGGCAGTGGATCGCCCAATCGCCCGGCTTGTCCGCGACGAAGTCGAAGGCGCGCATCTGGCCGACCGCGCAGTCGACGGTGACCTCCGGCCAGGCGGCCGCCTCCGGCACCCATCCTCCGTCCGTGCACGAGACCTTGAAGTCGTAGCCGTGCATGTGGATCGGGTGGTTGGTCATGGTGAGATTGCCGAAGCGGATGCGGACCTTGTCGCCCTTGCCCGCCACGATGCGGTCGATGCCGGGGAAGACCCGGCTGTTCCAGGTCCACATGTTGAAGTCGGTCATCTCCGCGACCTTCGGCACATAGGAGCCGGGATCGATGTCGTAGGCCGCCATGAGGAAGACGAAGTCGCGGTCGACGCGGCGAAACGCCGGGTCCTTCGGGTGCACCACGAAAAAGCCCATCATGCCCATGGCCATCTGGACCATCTCGTCGGCATGGGGGTGGTACATGAAGGTTCCGCTCTTCTGCAGCTGGAACTCGTAGACAAATGTCTTGCCCGGCTTGATCTGCGGCTGGGTGAGTCCGCCGACACCGTCCATGCCATTCGGCAGGAGCTGGCCGTGCCAGTGGATCGTCGTGTGCTCCGGCAGCTTGTTGGTGACGAAAAGGCGAACCTTGTCCCCCTCGACCGCCTCGATCGTGGGGCCCGGCGATTGGCCGTTATAGCCCCAAAGATGGCCGACCATGCCGGGGGCGAACTCGCGTACCACCGGCTCGGCGATGAGGTGGAACTCCTTCCAGTCGCCGTTCATCCGCCACGGCAGCGTCCAGCCATTGAGGGTAACGACCGGCTGGTAGTCCGGGCCGCTCCTCGGGACGAGCGGCGGCTGCATGGTCGCCTCTTTCATGGTAGCGGCCTCAGGAATCGAGGCCGCCTGAACGCGACCAGAGACCGCGCCCGCGCTGATCAGCGCCGCCGCGCCGGAGGCACCGAGGAAATTGCGACGGGAGACCGTCATGATGTTCACCTTTCTCGGATCAATGCCCGCCGCCCTCAGCGGCGGTCGCGACAGCGGGTCCCTCACCAGGGGAACCGGACGAGCCGCCTCCGCCGATGATCGCGGTTTCGAAGTCGACAGTGGCGATGAAGAAGTCGCGCTTTGCGGCGATCGCGGCGACGTTGCTATTGATGCTTTCTTGCGCCGTCGTCAGAAGTTCGAAGACGTCGATGAGCATGCCGTTGTATTCAAGTAGGGCCTGCTCATTGATGGTCCGGCGCAGCGGCAGGATGCTGTTCTGGTACTGCCGGGCGATATCGTAGCTGCCGCGATAGGTCAGGTAGGCTGCTCGCGCTTCGGAGCGGACATTGATTGCCTTCTCCAAGAGCCGATTGATGGCCGCCATATAGGTCTCGCGCGAACGGCGAACATTGACCTCGCCGCCGTCGAAGATCGGGATCTGGATTTCGAGCTCGAAGCCGCGTGGCGAGGCGCTTTCACGTACTCCGTCTTCACTCACCCGCTGATAATTGCCACGCCAGCCACCATCGAGCATCGACACAAAGCGGGTCGCCTCGGTCAGACCGAGTGTCTTCGCCATGGCATCGAGCTCCAGCCGCGCCGCGATGAGATCCACCCGCCTTCGAACGGCGTCGACTTCGACCTGCTGGACCGTCTTGACCCGTGGCATGCTCGGCAGTTGTCCGGGTAGCTTGTAGTCGATGTGGGCACCCCACAGGCCGAGCATGCGAGTCAGCGCTTCCCGGTCCGTGCCCGCATTCATGCGGGCCTGGGCGAGTTCATTGGATACCTCGGCGTAGAAGGCTCCCGCCCGTGCCTGATCGAGCTTCTTGGCCGCGCCGGTCTCTCCGAGCTTGCGCGTGAGGTCGGCGGCAGCATCCGCCGAAACCCTTGCCTGCTCCAGAAATGAAGCGGTCTGGCGCGCCGCGACCGCGCGATAATAGGCGCGGCGGGTGTCAGCAGCGGTGCGAAACGTAGCCTCGATCGCCTTCTGCCGGGCGGCCTCGAACTGTGTTTTCGCGATATCGCTGCGCGCCGGAAGCGTGATAAGCGCCAGGATGTTCGCAATGACCCTGCGCTCGACCTCGAGTTCGCCGCCCGTCGCCAGGCGCTCGACGCCGATCACAGGGTTCGGCGGCAGACTCGCCTCTACGAAGGCCGCCTCCGAGATCCCGAGAGCGTTGTACTCGGCCTGAAGTCCGCGGTTATTGATGAGCGCCAGCTGAACAGCCGCATCGGCCGTCAATGGCTTGGCCAAGAGCGCCTGGACGCGGCCTCCAACCGCCACCGCATCGGCCGGTGAGGCGATCTTCACGGTGTCCATGCCGATCGAACCGGTGACCTGGCTCGCTACCGGGCCCATGCCGCCATCAGGCGTGAATGTAGCGCAGCCGCCGAGCACGGCGGTGATGACGCCGATCACCAGAAACCGTTTGAAGCGCTGTACGGCAAGTGCCGGCGCCGGGCCGTTGATCAGGTGTGCCATTAGTCGCTCCCCGTTTTGGGAGCGACACGCTCATTGCGTTCGGTCCAAGGCTTTGGATCGACCGGCCGGTAATCGACCGTGCCCGCGGTGACAGGCACATAGCGCACGCTGGGTGCCCACGCGTTCGCGTCAGCCGGATCGCGTCCCGCCTCAATAGCGGGTGGTCCGGAGCATGCGGACAGGATGACGGCGAGGGCCGTCAGCAAGACAGGCTTCATGGAAATCCTCGGAATCGACCAAGTCGGCCGTGGCGGCTCTGCCGCCCGGCGTCGAACAGCGATCCTTCGCGGCAGCGCAGGGCGCGGCAGCGAGGGCCGTCGGCAGATTCCCAAGGAAACGGAGCGTGGACGGATTCAGTCCGTCAGCAGTCGAGGAACGCGAAGGGGATCAGCCGACGATCAAATCTCGGCCGATCTCGGCGGGCGCTCGAAGCGCGTGCCCGATGCTTCCTTCACACCAATTTCCACCAGCACCGGATCAATGGCGCGAGCGGTTTCAATGACCGTCATACTGTACCCGTGGGCAGGTATAGCGGTGTGACAAGCCATTGCGCAGCACGAGCTTGCAACGTCGTCATGGTCGTGGCCGGCCCCGCAGTCCGAGCTGTTGAAGTCCAGGCAGACAGGCTGCCGGGCAACATGGTCGTCGCCGTGCTCGTGACCCCCGCCTGGATGATCAGGCGTGACCGGCGCGTGGTGTCCTTTGGACCCGCCCGCTGCGATGGCGGCACCCGCAATGCTCCACCCCGTGCTCGCCACCGAGAAGGCGAACACGAGCAGCAGAATCATGACGGAGCGAAACGAGCGCTTCATGGCGCCGCAGGATAGGGACGAAATGGTCGATAGCAATGCGCATTTTGTTGCGATGCAAGAAGGGCCGCGGGCTCGTGGATCGCGTCAGGCCCAGCATCCATGTGGACTGAGATGCGATTCTCAGCGTCCACAAAGTGACCAGTGATACGCAATTTGTTTCTGGTGAGCCCGCATTACAACACGCTTCGATCGATGCGCACATCCTCTCGGCCATCGATCGGCTCCCACGGGTCTTTGCCTCCCGCAAGCCCCAGGGCAGGCAGCGGGTAGACCGTAGAGCCGAGGTCGCTCTTCACATCGTCACGCCATCCCGGATACGGCCTCGCGGCCGTTCCGGGATGGCGCTTTTCCGTTTGCGGACTTCACTTCGACCAGGCGTCGACCTTGTCCTTGTTGGCGGCGACCCAGGCCTTCGCGGTCTCGGCCGGGCTGGCGCCGGGCTTCTCGTTCTCGACCATCACCTTCTGCTCGTCGGCGAGCGAGAGGGCGAAATTGTCGAGGATCTTGTAGGCCTCCGGCGCCTCCGCCTTCAGCTTCTTCGAGACCACGGTGTTCACCGTCTCCTCGCCGCCGAACACCCCCTTGGGATCGTTGAGGTACTTCAGGTCCCAGGTCGCGAACATCCAGTGCGGGGTCCAGGTGGTGATGACGATGGGCTGCTTCTTCGAATAGGCATCCTTCAGCGCCGCGACCATGGTGGCGTCCGAGCCTTCGATCAGCTTCACCGGCAGGGCGTAATCCTTGACCGCCTTTTCCGACGCCTTCATCAGGCCGGCACCGGGATCGATGCCGATGACCTTGCCGTCGAACATCGCGGCCTTGCCCTTGATGTCCTCGATCGAGGCGATGTCGACATAGGTCGGCACGGCCCAGCCGATCTTTGCGCCGGTGACGTTCGGCCCGAGGTTCTCGACCTTGTCCTTCAGCTTGTCATTGTACGCGGCGTGGGTGGCGGGCAGCCAGGCGGCCACCATGGCGTCGGCCTCGCCGGTCGCCACCGCCTGCCACATGGCGGCGCCGGAGAGCGGCACGATCTTCACCTTGTAGCCCTTGTCCTCCAGCGCGGTCTTGACGACGTTGGTCGCCACCACGGCGTCCGACCATTCGACATAGGCGATGGTGATGTCCTTCTTCTCGGCCTGCGCCGCGCCGGCGGCGAGACTGAGCGCGAGCGCAGCCGCGGTGGCGGTGCACAGGAAGCGGGTAAGCGTCGACATTTCGTTATTCTCCTGGCTGGAAGTATTCACGCGTTGTTGGTCACGCATTGTTCTTGTCGAGCCGCATGCGCCTTGCGACGTGCTGGGTGATGCGGTCGAGGATGATGGCGAGCACGACGATGGCGATGCCAGCCTGGAACCCGGCGCCGGCCTCCAGGCGCTGGATCGCCTTCCACACCTCGCCGCCCAGCCCGCCGGCGCCGATCATGGCGGCGATGACCACCATGGAGAGCGCCAGCATGATGGTCTGGTTGATGCCGGCCATGATGGTGGGGATGGCGAGGGGTAGCTGCACCTTGAACAGCTTCTGCCAGCGGCTCGAGCCGAAGGCGTCCGCCGCTTCCACCAGCTCCGGCGGCGTCTGCATGATGCCGAGCGCGGTGAGGCGGATGGTCGGCGGCATGGCGAAGACGATCGTCGCGAAGCAGGCCGAGACCGCGCCGAGCCCGAAGAACGGGATCGCCGGGATCAGGTACACGAAGCTCGGCATGGTCTGCATCATGTCGAGCATCGGGCCGACGACGCGCCAGAAGCGCTTGCTGAGCGCTGCGGCAATGCCGATCGGCACGCCGATCAGCAGGGCGAAGACGGTGGAGACCAGCACCAGCACCAGCGACTGCATGGTCGCGTTCCAGAGCCCGAGATTCCACAGGAAGGCGAAGCCGACCGCCGAGAAGAAGGCGATGCGCCACGTGGTCAGCCGCCACACGCCAAGGCCGATCAGGATGATGACCAGCCAGGGTGGCTGATCGACCAGGAAGTCGGTCGTGGTCTCGATGCCGGTGCCGATCACGGCGCTGATGGCGCGGGTGACATAGGAGAAATGCTCCGTCGCCCAGTCGAGGGCGATATCGCACCACTCGGCGAGGGGGATCTGGGGGATTTCGAATGCCATCTCGCCCGCTCCTACTGAACCGCACCGTTGGCCCGGCTGCGCCGTGCCAGCGTCGCAACGAGATCGGCATTGGTGATGACGCCGCGCAGATGCCCATCCTCGCCGACCACCGCGATCTCGCCGCGTCCGCCCGCCAGGGCCGCCACCGCCGAGGTGAGCGTGGCGCGCTCGCCGACGAAGGCGTTCTGGTCGACCAGCAGCAGGCGCAGCGAGGTCTCGCCGGCGCTGCGCAGCGTCGCGGTGTCGACCGTGCCCTGGAAGCGACCCAGTTCGCACACCACGGTGGCGACCGGCTCGCCGGACTGTTCGAGCCGCGCAAGCGCCTCCGTGGCCGGGGTGTCCCAAGGGGCGACATAGGCCGGGGCGCGCATAGCGTCGCCCGCCGTCACCACGCCCAGCACATCGATGTGCTCGACGAAGCGGCGCACATAGTCGTCGGCCGGTGCGGCGAGGAAGTCGGCCGCCGTGCCCTGCTGCACGATCCGTCCGTCCTTCATCAGCACGATGCGCCCGCCGAGCGCGATCGCCTCGTCGAGATCGTGGGAGACGAAGACGATGGTCTTCTTCACCCGCTTCTGCAGCGCGACCAGCTCCTGCTGCATGTCGCGGCGGATCAGCGGGTCGAGCGCGCTGAAGGCTTCGTCCATCAACAGCACGTCCGGATCGAGGGCGAGGGCCCGGGCGAGGCCGGCGCGCTGCTGCATGCCGCCGGAGAGCTGCGAGGGGTAGTGTCGGTCCCACCCCTTCAGCCCGACCTGCTCGATGGCGGCAAGCGCCCGCCGGCTGCGCTCCTCCTGGCCGACGCCCTGGACTTCGAGGCCGTATTCGACATTCTTCAGGATGGTGCGGTGGGGAAAGAGCGCGAATTGCTGGAACACCATGCCGAACCGGGTGCGCCGGAAGGCGAGCAATTCCTTCTCGCTCAGCGTGGTGACGTCGGTGTCATCGACATAGACCTGCCCGGCGGTCGGCTCGATCAGCCGGTTGATGCAGCGCAGGCAGGTCGACTTGCCCGAGCCGGACAATCCCATGACGACGAGGATCTCGCCTTCATTGATGTCGAAGCTGACATCCTGCAAGCCGACGACGCAGCCGGTCTCCTTCAGTATCTCGGCCCGGCCGTGGCCCTGCTCAAGAAATGCCAGGGCGCGGCCGGGGTTGTCGCCGAATATCTTGGTCAATCCGCGGACGCGGATACGCGCTTGGCTTTCGCTCATGTTTCCCCTCATTGAGAGGAAGTGTCCGCTTCGTCAGCCCACGCCGCATTGTACATATGCGACGGCCCACCCCATTCAGGCGACAGATCAGATTTTCGAGAGCTCCGGCCAGCGGTCGCGCCAGGCCGGCAGGGCACCCGGGTAGGGCAGGGCGCTCGCCTCATAGACCGCCCGCGCGCACGCCCGCGCCAACGTCGCCACCACCGCCGAGCCGATCAGAGCGAGGTCGAAGACCGGATCCTCGAGCGGCTGCCTGCCGGTGGCGGCGGCGAAGATGGTGTCGCCGTCGAGCGGGGTGTGCACCGGCCAGATGGCGCGGGCATAGCCGTCATGCGCCATCACCGCGAGCCGCCTGCATTGCGCCTTGGTCAGCGCGGCGTCGGTCGCCACCATGGCGATGGTGGTGTTGGCACCCGGAGGCAAGCCCTTCAGCAGGGGCCGGTCGGCCACGCCCGGATGCGGATGCGGATGTCCGAGGCCGCCGAACTCCGCCTCGCGCTCGAATGGCGCCGACCAGAAATGCGGACCCTCGCCGATGTTCGTCGCGCCGCAGGCGTTCACCGCGACGATGGCGCCGACGATGTGCCCGGACGCAGCGACCATGGAGGCAGAGCCAAGCCCGCCCTTGAGGTTCACCGTGGTGGCGCCGGTGCCGGCGCCGACCGTGCCGAGCGCGAAGTCGGGACCAGCGGTCTCCGCGGCGGCATGGCCCAGATCACGGTAGGGCGGGAAGCGGCCCCATTTCTTGTTGCCGCCATTGGTGAGGTCGAACAGCACGGCGCCCGGCACGATCGGCACCAGCGCATCGCCGACGCGAAAGCCGATGCTGCGCTCGGCGAGTGCCGCCATCACGCCAGCCGCGGCATCGAGGCCGAACGCCGAGCCGCCGGACAGCGTGATCGCATGAATGGCACCGACCGTCCCGTCAGGTGCCAGGAGATCGGTCTCCCGCGTGCCGGGGCCGCCGCCGCGCACATCGACCGAGGCGACGGTCGGCTCGTCGAACACGATGGCGGTGACGCCAGAACCGAGCGCGAGATCGCCGGCATTGCCGACCCTGAGACCAGGGACATCGGTGATGAGGTTGCGCATGATTACCTCCCAATACCCAAGGCGTATCACAACGGAGCGAGACGCCAAGCCGACGCATTGCATCACATGGCGCGGCCGTGCATTGGGAAGCCACCAGATTTCCAGTGGATGCGTATCTCGATGGCAGACGTGACGTTACCGGCCGCCTTCGTCGCGGGCCTTGCGAGTTTCGCCTCGCCGTGCGTGCTGCCTTTGGTGCCGCCCTATCTGTGTTATCTCGCCGGCACCAGCCTCGACCAGATCACGCACCAGGCGCCGACCAACGCCGCGGCGCGCCGCACCCTCGGCGCGGCGCTCCTGTTCGTCGCCGGCTTCTCCACCGTGTTCGTCGCGCTGGGGGCAGGGGCCTCGGTGGTCGGCGGATATCTCCGGCTCTATTCGCAGGAGCTCGCGATCATCGCCGGCATCTCCATCCTGCTGATGGGGCTGCATTTCCTCGGACTGCTGCGCTTCGACTGGCTGACCCGCACCAAGCGCGTGCATGTCGATGCGCCGGTCGGGATGGCCGGGGCCTATATCATGGGCCTCGCCTTCGCCTTCGGCTGGACGCCGTGCATCGGTCCGGTGCTGGCGGCGATCCTTGCGGTGGCGGCGTCCGAACAGACGCTGGCACACGGTGCCGGGCTGCTCGCCATCTACTCCGCCGGCCTCGGCGTGCCGTTCCTTCTGGTCGCCGCCATGGCACGGCCGGCCTTGGGATTGCTCGGCCGCGCGCGGCGGTGGCTGCCGGCAGTGGAGAAGGGCATGGGCGCGCTGCTGGTGTTGACCGGCATCGGCTTCCTGTCGGGGTGGATCGCGACCGCGAGCTACTGGCTGCTCGAGACCTTCCCGCTGCTTGCGAAGCTGGGGTGATTAGGCGGCGGCTATCAAGTAGCCGCTTTCTCTCTTGCGGGCCAGTCCTGCAGAAGCGTGATCCCGAACCTCGGCGCGGCTGCCTTGAGGCGTTCGATATCGGCAGCGGTCGGCGGCCCGACCACCTCTCCCTTCCGCAGTTCACGGCCAGCCTCGGCGAGGAACCGCTCGAACACGCTCGGCGTGCCTATCAGTACGTAGCGAGCGGGCTGATCGTGAGGGTTCATGAGCTGGTGCGGGATACCCCGCCTCAGGAAGATGCTCTCACCCGGTGAGAGCGTTCGGGCCTCGCCATCGACAATTGCGGTCACCTGTCCTTCGACGACATAGACCGTCTCGTCGTCATCCGCGTGAACATGGATTGGCGTCCTGGTCTGCCCGCTGCTCCGGTTTTCGAAAAGACAGAATGAGCCTTCCGTCTGTTCGCCGGAAACCAGTCGCTTCATGACGACGCCCGCGAGCACAAATTCCTTCGGTTCAGAATCTGTCATTTGCTTCAATCCTGCCCGACAGAGCGCTTCGCTCGGAAGACAAGCCACGTTGGCCCAAGGCTTAGGCCGGTGGTCGTTCAGGTGTCAAAGAAAAGCCCGCCGGAGTTTCCTCCGACGGGCCTTGTCTCATCGTGCGCCGAAAGGCGCGGCTGCTCACATCTCGGAGTAACCGCCGTCCTTCCAGACATAGAGCACGTAGTCGAGCTTGGTCAGGTCGCCCTTCTTGTCGAAGGCGAGCGGGCCGAGCACGGTGTTGAAGGTCTTACCCGAATGGGCGTACTCGGCGATCTTCTTCGGGTCGAGCGACTTGGTGGCTTCCGCGGCCTGCTGCAGCACCTGGCCGGCGGCGTAGCTGTAGAGCACATAGCCTTCCGGATCGATGCCCTTGGCCTTGAAGGCCTCGACCACCTTGGTGGCGGCCGGGTTCTTGCGCGGATCCGGACCGAAGGTCATCAGCGTGCCCGCGGCGCCGGGGCCGGCGATGGTCCAGAACTCCTTGTCGGTGATGCCATCACCCGAGAACAGCACGGTCTTCATGCCCTGGTCGCGCATCTGGCGCACCAGCAGGCCGGCTTCGGTGTGCAGGCCGCCGTAGTAGAGGATATCGACGTTCGCGGCCTTCAGCTTGGAGACCAGCGCGGAGTAGTCCTTCTCGCCGGGGTTGATGCCCTCGTAGATGACTTCCTTCACGCCGCCCTTGTTCATGGCCTTCTGGGTCTCGTCGGCGAGACCCTTGCCGTACGGGGTCTTGTCGTGGACGATCCCGATCTTCTTGCCCTTCAGGTTCTTGACGATGTACTCGCCGGCCACCGTGCCCTGCTGGTCGTCACGGCCGCAGGTGCGGAAAGTGTTCCACAGGCCGCGGTCGGTGAACTTCGGATTGGTCGAGGCCGGGCTGATCTGGATGATGCCGCCCTCGGCATACTGCTCGGACGCCGGGATGGAGACGCCGGAGTTGAAGTGGCCGATCACCCACTTGACGCCGTCGGAGATGAACTTGTTGGCGACCGAGACGCCCTGCTCGGGCTTCGAGGCGTCGTCACCGACCGAGAGCTCGACCTTCTGGCCGAGGATGCCGCCGGCGGCGTTGACGTCCGCCGCCCACTGGTCGGCACCGTTCTTCAGCTGCGCGCCGAACGTGGCGTTCGGGCCGGTGATCGGGCCACCGACGCCGACCTTCACCTGAGCGGACGCCGGAGCGGCGAACGCCATGGCGGCGCCGAGCGCGATACCGGCAAACAGAAGTTTTTTCATTGAAGTTTCCCCTGAGTGGTTTGGAGAGGCTAGGCGTTCCGCGTCGCCGCCGCCCGGCACGTGCATTCGCCTCGTGGCGCTATCATGCCGTTTTCCGTGCAAGAGTCGATGACGAAGCGAATCATGGTGAAGGCGCCTTCACGGCGCGTCCGCGGGGCTGCGTTCGCCGGCTAACCAGCCGAACGGGCCGGCCTGGCGGTAGAGCCAGCCATAGCGTGTCGCCATCTGCGCGGCGCGCTCCGCCCGGAAGCCGAGCGTGGCGATCGCAAGCAGGAAAATGGCCTCGACGATGAAATAGCCGAGCGAGAGCAATTCTTCCTCGAACAGCGCGAAATGGAAGAAGCGCACCACGCAGGCCAGCAGCAGCGAATAGAGCACTGCCTGGCGATAGGGACGCCAGGTGGAGGCGATGGCGCGGCCGGACAGCCAGGCGGCGCCGCCGCCGAGGAACAGAGTGAGCAGCAGGAATTCGCCGCGGGAGCCCTGGATCACGTGTTCCGGCAGGAACACCGCGCCCAGCAGCACGAGGAGGATGGCCATCGCCGGAGCGGTGACGGCGAGGCTGGAGGGGGCGCCCTGGGCGACGATGGCGCCGGGTTTGTCGGTTGCCATCAGTGCCTCCCGCCTTCGAGATAAGCCGCCCGCACTTCGGGCCGCTCCAGCAGTTCACGCCCTTCGCCGGACATGGTGACCGTGCCGTTGACCAGCACATAGCCGCGGTGCGCGAGCTTCAGCGCATGGAAGGCGTTCTGCTCGACCAGGAACACGGTCAGTCCTTCGGTCGTATTGAGCTCGCGTATGGCGTCGAAGATCTGCCGCACGATGAGCGGAGCGAGGCCGAGCGAGGGCTCGTCCAGCATCAGGAGGCGCGGCCGACTCATCAGCGCACGACCGATCGCCAGCATCTGCTGCTCGCCGCCGGAGAGCGTGCCGCCGCGCTGGTTGATGCGCTCCTTGAGGCGCGGGAACATCGAGAAGACCCGCAGCAGGTCCTCGTCGAAATGGGCGAAGCCGTCGATCGAGGCACCCATCTGCAGGTTCTCGAACACCGTCATGCGCGGGAAGATGCGCCGCCCTTCCGGAGACTGGGCGATCTTGAGCTGCGCGATCTCGTGGGTCGGCATCCGCGTGATGTCGCGGCCTTCGAACAGGATGGCGCCTTCGCGGGCACGCGGCTGGCCGAAGATGGTCATCATCAGCGTCGACTTGCCGGCGCCGTTGGAGCCGATCAGCGTGACGATCTCGCCCCTGTGGACGTCCACGTCGACGCCCTTCAGCGCCATGATGTTCCCATAGAAGGTCTTCACGCCGCGCACTGCGAGCATCGGCTCCGGGGCGGGAGCAGGTGCGGTGGTGGCCGCGGCCTCGGGGGAGGGGGCGATGGCGAGTTCGCTCACGATGACGCCCCCCTCAGATTTTCGCCCGTCGAATTCTCGGCTTCGGTCTCCGCCGCGATTTCCGCATCGATCACCGCATCGACGTTGGCGACATCCTCCACCAGGTCCTCGTCGACGCCGAGATAGGCGGCGATGACGCGTGGATCGTTGCGCACCGCTTCAGGCGTGCCGTCGGAGATCTTGGTGCCATAGTCGAGGACCACGACGTGGTCGGAAATTTCCATGACGACGCTCATGTCGTGCTCGATCAGGAGGATCGAGGTGCCGTGCTCGGCGCGGATGGCGCGGAGCAGCGTGTTGAGTTCGAAGCTCTCGCGTGGATTGAGACCGGCCGCTGGCTCGTCGAGGCAGAGCAGGATCGGCTCCGAGCACATGGCGCGGGCGATCTCCAGGCGCCGCTGCGCGCCATAGGGTAGATCGCCGGCCGGATCGTCGGCGCGGTCCATCAGCCCGATCTTGTCGAGCCAGTATTCCGCCTTCTCGGTGGCCCGGCGCTGGGCGGCGTTCCAGCTGGGCAGGCCGAGAAGGCCCTTGAGCGAGAAGCCGGAGGCCGTCATCAGCGCATTGTGCTGGGCGACCATCAGGTTCTCCAGCACGGTCATGCCGGTGAAGAGCCGGATGTTCTGGAAGGTGCGGGCGACCTTCGCCTCGCCGGAGACCCGGTAGTCGGGCATGCGCTCAAGCAGATAGACCGCGGAGTCCGCGCCGACGAGCGCGCGCTCGCCGATGGCGGTGAGGGTGGCGAGTTCGTCGCTCGTCGGGGCGCGGCCATGGCCGAGCACGAGGCGGCCCTCGCTCGGCTTGTAGAAGCCGGTGATGCAGTTGAAGACCGTGGTCTTGCCGGCGCCGTTCGGGCCGATCAGCGCGGTGATATCGCCGCGGCCGACATTGAAGCTGAGGTCGTTGACCGCGATCAGCCCGCCGAAGCGCATGTAGAGATGCTCGACGGCGAGGATCGGGTCGGCGTCCCAGGAAAACGCGGCGTTGCCGTTGGAGGTTGCCATCAGCCGTGGCCCTCCTTCACCAGATCACCCGAGACAGCTTTCTTCTCCTTGAGGAAGATGGTGGGCTCGCGGGTGGCGACGAGGCCGCGCGGCTTCCACACCATGATGGCGACCATGGCGAAGCCGAAGATCAGCATGCGGTAGAGGCTGGGGTCGAAGTCCTGGCCGAAGATCTGCTTCAGGAAGCCGAGATTGCGCAGCATTTCCATGCCGCCCATCATCACCGCGGCGGCGATGGCGACACCGATCTGCGAGCCCATGCCACCGAGCACGACGATGGCGAGGATCATCGCCGAGATGTCGAAGGTGAAGCTCTCCGGCGAGACGAAGCCGGCGCGCACCGCGAAGAAGCAGCCGGCGAAGCCGCCGAACATGGCGCCGGTGGCAAACGCGGTAAGCTTGGTGCTGGTGGTGTTGATGCCGAGCGAGCGGCAGGCGATCTCGTCCTCGCGCAGCGCTTCCCAGGCCCGTCCGACGGGCAGCTTGCGCAGCCGTACCGTGGCGAAGGCGGTGAGCAGCGCCAGCGCCAGGATGACGAAATAGAGGAAGACGATGCGGTGCATCGGGTTGAACTCAAGCCCGAATAGCGCGGCGAATCCGTTGTCTTCCGAATTGAACGGGATGCCGAAGAAGGTCGCGCGCGGGATCGAGGCGACGCCGGCGCCGCCGCCGGTGAAGTCCACCCAATTGATGAGCACGAGACGGATGATCTCGCCGAAGGCCAGCGTGACGATGGCGAGATAGTCGCCGCGCAGCCGCAGCACCGGGAAGCCGAGGATCACCCCCCACAGCCCGGCGAAC
>JAQSWY010000085.1 GCA_029266425.1 Xanthobacteraceae bacterium | reverse complement strand
GAGTGCATGTTCCCGGACGGCACCAAGCTGGTCACGATCCACGAGCCGATCCGCCCGCTCGAAGGCGCCACCGCCGAGCCGCTCGCGCCCGGCGAGCTGCTGCCGCTCGACGGCGAGATCGAGCTCAACGCGGGGCGCGAGCGCACCGAGGTCACGGCCGTAAATACCGGCGACCGCGCCATCCAGATCGGCTCGCATTTCCACTTCTTCGAGGTGAACAAGGCGCTCGAGTTCGATCGGGCGAAGGCCTACGGCAAGCGTCTCGACATTCCAGCCGGCACGGCGGTGCGCTTCGAGCCCGGACAGAGCAAGACGCTGGTGCTGGTGGCCTTCGGCGGTGAGCGGAAAGTCAGCGGTTTCAACAATCTCTCCCAGGGCGACGCCGATGCCACCCAGGCACTGCGCCGGGCCCGCGAGGACGGATTCAAGGGAGCCTGAGCATGGTCACGATGCGACGCCGCGACTACGCCGACATGTATGGGCCGACCGTCGGCGACGGCGTCCGGCTGGGAGACACCTCGCTTATCGCCGTCGTCGAGAAGGACCATACGGTCTATGGCGACGAGTGCCTTCACGGCGGCGGCAAGACGCTACGCGACGGGGCGGGCCTCGCAGCGGGCGTCACCTCCGCGGAGGGCGCGCTCGACATGCTGCTCTGCAATGTCGTGGTGATCGACGCGGTGCTCGGCATCGTCAAGGGCGATCTCGGCATCCGGAACGGCAGGATCGTCGGCCTCGGCAAGGCGGGCAATCCGGCGATCATGGACGGCGTCGATCCCCGCCTCATCGTCTCGCAGGCGACCACCGTGCGCGACTGCGAGGGGCTGATCGCCACGGCCGGCGCCATCGACGTGCACGTGCATTTCGACAGTGCGGGTCTGTGCGAGCACGCCATTTCCAGCGGCATCACGACGATGATCGGCGGCTCGCTCGGCCCGATCACTGTCGGCATCGATTCCGGCGGCCCGTTCAACACCGGCAAGATGTTGCAGGCCTCCGAGCACTGGCCGATCAATTTCGGTTTCCTCGGGCGGGGCAACAGCCACAAGCCCGCCTCGCTCGTCGAGCAGATGAGGACCGGCTGCCTGGGGCTAAAGCTGCACGAGGACTGGGGCTCGATGCCGGCGCCCATCGACACGTGCCTGCGCGTCGCCGACGAACTCGACTTCCAGGTGCAGATCCACACCGACACGCTGAACGAGAGCGGCTTTCTGGAAGATACGCTCGCCGCCATCGGTGGCCGCACGATCCACATGTACCACACCGAAGGTGCCGGTGGCGGGCACGCGCCGGACATCATCCGCGTGGCGGGCATAGCCAACTGCCTGCCCTCGTCGACCAACCCGACCAATCCCTACACGGTCAACACTTTCGACGAACACCTCGACATGACGATGGTGTGCCACCACCTCAACCCGGCGATCCCAGAAGACGTCGCCTTTGCCGAGAGCCGGATCCGTCCCCAGACAATCGCTGCCGAAGACGTGCTGCACGATCTCGGCGCAATCTCCATGCTCGGCTCCGACAGCCAGGGCATGGGGCGGATCCATGAGGTCATCTGCCGGACCTGGCAGCTCGCGTCCAAGATGAAGGATCAGCGCGGGCCGTTGCCGGAGGACAGGCCGGGCATGGGCGACAATGCCCGCATCAAGCGCTACATCGCCAAGTACACGATCAACGCCGCCCGCACCTTCGGCATTGCCGCGCATATCGGCTCGCTGGAGGACGGCAAGATGGCGGACATCGTCGTCTGGCGGCCCGGCTTCTTCGGCATCAAGCCGGAACTGGTCGTGAAGGGCGGCTTCATCGCCTGGGGCGCCATGGGCGATTCCGCCGCCTCGCTCATGACCTGCGAGCCCCTGCTGATGCGTCCGCAATGGGGGGCATTCGGGCGTGCCGCGCCGTCCCTGTCGGCCTGCTTCGTCCATCCGCTCACCATCGAAGACGGGCTTGCCAATGCGCTCGGGCTCTCGAAGGCACTGCTGCCGGCCAGCGGCACCCGCTCGTTGACGAAGCAGGACATGGTGCTGAACGCCGCCTGCCCCGACATCCGCGTCGATCCGCAGACCTTCGAGGTGTTCGTGGACGGAACCCTCGCCACCTGCGAGCCCTACGACACGCTGCCTCTGGCCCAGAGGTACATGCTGCGATGACCATGTTCGACGATCGAACCGCCGAAAAGGCGGAGGGTGGCTCCGCCGCGGCGCGCGTCGGCATCGGTGGCCCGGTCGGCTCCGGCAAGACCGCGCTGATCGAGGCCCTCATTCCGGTGCTTCACGCTCGCGGCGTCGACCTCGCGGTGGTGACGAACGACCTCGTCACGCGGGAGGACGCCGAACGGCTGCGGCGCTCCGGTCTCATCGATCCCCAGCGTGTATCGGCCGTCGAGGCTGGCGCCTGCCCGCACACTGTCATCCGCGAGGACCCCACGCTGAACATCGCGGCGGGTGACGAGCTGGAGGCCCGTTTTCCCGGTGTGGAGCTGATCCTGTTCGAATCCGGCGGCGACAACCTCGCCTCCACCTTCTCGCTCGATCTGGTGGACTGGTGGATCTTCGTCATCGACGTGGCCGGAGGCGACGATATTCCGCGCAAGAAGGGGCCGGGAACGCTTCGTTGCGATCTTCTGGTCATCAACAAGGAGGATCTCGCGCCCCATGTTGGCGTCGCCCTGCCCCGGATGATGGAGGAAGCCCGGGCGATCCGAGGACAGAGGCCCGTGATCCTGACCGATGCCCGACGAGGTGCCGGTGTGATGGAGGTCGCCGACGCGATGCTGAAGGCGGTGCTGTTCCGATGAACGCTGCGCCACAGGCGGCGGGCCTGCGGCACGCTGGGCCTATCGCACCGGGAACGGCGCGCGCGCGCGATGTGCAGGCGCAGCTTGGTTTCGTCAAGGGCGGTGGCCGCACCGTTCTCGCGCGCCAGCACGTTCCCTACCCGTTTCACATAACGCGGCCCTTCTGGCTCGACCCGCATCTGCCGGAATGCGCCACACTCTATCTGCAATCGAGCTCCGGCGGGCTGTACACGGGCGACCGGCTGTCGCTCGACATCGAGGTCGGCGTCGGCGCGCAAGCCCATGTCACCAGCCAGGCGGCAACCGTCGTTCATCGCACGCGGGGAAACGAGGCCCGCCTTTCGTCCGCCATATGCGTGCGCGACGGGGCCTTCCTCATCCTGACCAACGATCCCTTCATCCTATTTCCCGAGGCCCATCTCCGTGCGAGCACGCAGGTGACGCTGGCACCCGGCGGGCGCGTCATACTCGCCGACGGTTTCGCCACGCATGACCCGGAACAGCACGGCCGTCCCTTCGGCCGGCTGCACACCGAACTATGCGTGCGGGACGCTGGCGGGCGGATCCTAATGTGGGACCGCGGCGGGATCAGCGGACCGCAATTCGCCGGGCCGGCGTCTCCGCTCGGCCCCTATCGGGCGATGGGCAATGTGGTCGGTCTCGGCGCCCGGCGCTGCGATGTGGATGCCCCCGGCCTTATGCAGCGGCTCGACGCGTCGGCATGCCGGATCGGCCTGAGCGACCTGCCCGGCGGATGCGGCATTGTCGTGCGCTGCCTTGCTCCGACCGGCGGCCTTCTCGCACAAGGCATGGCACAGGTCTTCGCTGCGGTGTTCGAAGCCTGGACCGGGCACTCGCCGCCACCCCTGCGGAAATGATCGGCGGAAACTGCGGCGGAACGCTTATCAGCGGCGGTCGGTGGCCTTCCTGAAAGCGAGTCCCATCGCTATTGCAAGAGCAATGCCTATGCCGATGCCGGCCGTGACGTTGTCGAGAGCGACACCGATCGCCACTCCGATTGCCACGCCGACGCCGATTCCGATGGGTTCCGACATCTTCATGCGCAACATCTAGGACGCAAATCGGGTGTCCCAACGGCAGGAGCTCAGATGAAATCGGCTGCCGGCCGTTCGGCACGGCGAGCCTGTCATGAATGCGCAGGACCTGCCGGCCGGCCCGCCGACACCGATAAGCAGCGCAGATAGGCCTCGCGGAGCGGCGCCTCACTCTCCCAGCGGTCGGAGCGCATGGTTCGAGCGAGGCGCCCCTGACGGTCACGCACAGAGACCGGTCAGTTCGCGAATGTCGCCGACCTGTTCGAGCCGCCGCACCGCCGCGATCATGGCTTCCGTCTTGACCTTGTCCCACTTGGCGAACTCGGCACAGCCCCGGAACTTGTCGGCGGCTTCGTCATAGCTCATCGGATTGGCCGGGCTGCCCTTGCCGAAATCCGCCCGGCCCGAGACGGTGCGGCCATCCTTGAGGTAAATGTCGATGATCGTGGTCATCTTGTCGTAGCCGGCGGCTTCCGCCTCTGGGTGGACGTGGAAGTTCACCCGCTCGATCATCGCCTTCACGTCGGGCCGTTCCACCACCTCGTCGGTGAATTCGGGCAGGCCGCCGCGCCCGTCGAGCAGCAGGATCGCCATGCAGAACTCCATGGAGAACTTGGCCTGGAGCTCGTTCTTCGGGCGATGGTGGATCAGCGCGTTCGGCATGTTCTGGTTGGTGCCGACATCGACCCGCTCCACGTCGGCGGCCTTGATGCCGTGCTCGCGAATGAGCCTCAGCAGCTCGGTCATGCCCGGATGGGTCAGCGACCCCGAGGGATGCGGCTTGATCGACACGCCCGGGAAGACGAACGTCCAGGGGTGGCCGAGCTTGCCGGTGATCGCTCCTGCGTCGAAGCCGCCGCCGGCTGCCTGGAAGAAGCCGCGCGGGGCTTCCAAGATCTTGTCCGTCGTCGTCCAACCGAGCTCGGCGAAGTCCGCGGCGACGACGCCGCTCTCGGACGAGCGACCGGCATGGAAGGGTTTCATCATGGTGCCGAAATTCTCGCGAAGGCCGGCGGACTGGCTGCCGGCGCAGCCGAAGGCGCGCACCACCTGCTCGACGTCGAGCCCCTTGAGCTTCGACGCGGCGGCAGCGGCGGCATAGGTGCCGCAGGTCGCCGTCGCG
>JAQSWY010000084.1 GCA_029266425.1 Xanthobacteraceae bacterium | reverse complement strand
GATCATGTACTTCCTGATCCTGCGCCCGCAGCAGAAGAAGGTGAAGGCGCACCAGGAGATGGTGAAGAGCGTCCGGCGCGGCGACACGGTCGTCACCTCCGGCGGCCTGATCGGCAAGGTCTCCCGCGTGGTGGACGACAGCGAGATCGAGCTGCAGCTCGCCGAAGGCGTGAAGATCCGCCAGCTGCGCGGCATGATCTCGGACGTGCGCGCCAAGGGCGAGCCGGCCAAGGAAGATAGCGAATCCTGACGCTGACCTCTTGCGGCCGCTCCATGGCGGGCGGCCGGAAGGAACCCCATGCTTTACTTCTCGAAATGGAAGGCCTTCGCGATCCTCGCGGTCTCGGCCATCATCTGCCTGATGGTGGTGCCGAGCCTCGTGCCGCCGAGGGTCTATGACAGCCTCCCGGGCTTCCTCCAGCGCAAGATCGTGCTCGGCCTCGATCTTCAGGGCGGCTCCTACATCGTCCTCCAGGTCGACGCCAACGAGGTGCGCACGGCGCGCCTCGAACAGCTGCGCGACGATGCCCGGCGCGTCCTGCGCGATGCCAAGGTCGGCTATACCGGCCTGAACATCCAGGGCAATTCGGTGCAGGTGCGTATCCGCGACGGCCAGGATGCCGACGCGGCCCTCACCCAGCTGCGCACGCTGGCGCAGCCGATCGGCGGCGCGCTCGCCACCACCGGCCAGCTCGACACCGACGTCGCTCGCGACGGCAACACGATCACGCTGACGCCGTCGGCGGCCGGCGTGCAGTCGCGCACCATCCAGGCGGTGTCGCAGTCCATCGAGATCATCCGCAAGCGTATCGACCAGCTCGGCACCACCGAGCCGTCGATCCAGCGCCAGGGCGCCGACCGCATCCAGGTGCAGGTGCCGGGCCTGCAGGATCCCTCGCGCCTGAAGGCGCTGCTCGGCCAGACCGCCAAGCTCACCTTCCGCCTCGTCGACAATTCGATGAGCGCGCAGCAGGCGCTGCAGGGTCGTCCGCCCGCGGGCACCGAGGTGCTGTACTCGCAGGACAACCCGCCGGTCCCCTATCTCATCGAGCAGCGCGTGCTGGTCGCCGGCGAGGACCTGACGGACGCCCAGCCGGGCTTCGACCCGCAGACCCGCGAGCCGATCGTCACCTTCCGCTTCAACACCAACGGCGCGCGCCGCTTCGCCGAGGCGACGCAGGCCAATGTCGGCCGGCCCTTCGCCATCATCCTCGACAACCACGTGATCTCGGCGCCGGTGATCCGCGAGCCGATCCTCGGCGGCTCGGGCCAGATCAGCGGCAACTTCACCGTGCAGCAGGCGAACGATCTCGCCATCCTGCTGCGTGCGGGCGCGCTGCCCGTGCCGCTGCAGGTGGTGGAGGAGCGCACGGTCGGCCCCGGCCTCGGGGCCGATTCGATCCGCTCCGGCCTCGTCGCCTCGGTCGTCGGGGCGAGCGCGGTCGCGCTGTTCATGATCGCCACCTACGGCCTGTTCGGCATCATCGCGGTGGTGGCCGTCGCCATCAACGTCGGCATGATCTTCGGCGTGCTAGCCATGCTCGGCGCGACGCTGACCCTGCCCGGCATCGCCGGTGTGGTGCTGACCGTCGGCATCGCGGTGGATTCGAACGTGCTGATCTACGAGCGCATCCGCGAGGAGGCGAGGGCAGGGCGGTCGGCCATCTCAGCCATCGATGCCGGCTTCACCCGTGCCTTGGCGACCATCCTCGATTCGAACATCACCACCTTCATCGCGGCGGCGGTGCTGTTCTATATCGGCTCGGGGCCGGTGCGCGGCTTCGCCATCACCTTCGGCATCGGCATCATCACCACCGTCTTCACCGCCTTCACGCTGACCCGCCTGATGGCTGCCGTGTGGGTGCGCTGGCGCCGCCCCCAGCGCGTGCCGATCTGAGAAAGCGAGCGTCATGCGTCTGCTCCGCATCGTCCCGGACGACACCAATTTCGACTTCATGCGCTTCCGGCGCATCAGCTTCCCGATCTCGGCCCTGCTTTCGATCGTGGCGCTGGTGGCGTTCCTCACGCTCGGCCTGAACTTCGGCATCGACTTCCGCGGCGGCACGCTGCTCGAGGTGCGCTACGCCAACAACACGCTGAACATCGGCGACGTGCGCTCCAGGCTCGAGGCGCTCGATCTCGGCGAGGTGCAGATCCAGGAAATCGGCGGCGACGGCGAGGTGCTGATCCGCGTCGCCCAACAGCCGGGCGGCGAGCAGGCGCAGCAGGCGGTCGTCGGCAAGGTACGCGCCGCGCTCGGCGAGGGCGTGGAGTACCGCCGCGTCGAGGTGGTCGGCCCGCGCGTGTCGCAGGAACTGCTCAGCTACGGCATCGTCGGCCTGATGCTGGCGGTGTTCTGCATCCTGATCTACCTGTGGTTCCGCTTCGAATGGCAGTTCGCGCTCGGTGCCTCGATCGCCAACTTCCACGACATCGTGCTGACCATCGGGTTCATGGCGATCTTCCAGATCGACTTCGACCTGACCAGCGTCGCCGCACTGCTGACCATCCTCGGCTACTCGCTCAACGACACCATCGTCATCTATGACCGCATCCGCGAGATGCTGCGGCGCTACAAGAAGATGCCGACGGACGAGCTACTCAACGCCTCGATCAACTCGACGCTGTCGCGCTCGGTCATCACCCACGTGACGGTGACGCTGGCGCTGCTGGCGCTGGTGCTGTTCGGCGGGCGGGCGATCCACTCCTTCTCGGTGACGATGATGTTCGGTGTGGTGCTGGTCGGTACCTACACCTCGATCTTCATCGCCTCGCCGCTGCTGATCTATCTCGGCGTCACCACCCGCACCATGGCCGAGAAGGCCGAGGTGAAGGGCCCGAACGCCAAGGCCGAGCGCATCACGCCCTGAGGGCTGGCTTGCCATTCCCTCTCCCCGTCGGGGAGAGGGAAGTCGGCCGCTCTTTCGGCAGTTGCGGGTCAGGCTCTGAGGCTAGCGAATGGCGACACAGGACGCCCACCTGCCGCGCCAGGTGCCCATAGACGGCTATGGGCGCTGGTCGTTCCATTTCGCCGGCATGGCCTCGGACGGGTCGATCCTGGCGCTGCCCTCCGGCATCCATGCCTGGGCGCCGCGCGTGCCGGCGGAGATCGACGCGGCGGCGCTCGCTGCCGTGTTCGCGCAGGCCCGCGACATCGACATCCTGCTGATCGGCACCGGCGCGGACCCCTGGCCGATCCCCGCCGCGCTGCGCTGGCGGCTGCGCGATGCCGGCATCTCCGCCGACGCCATGCCGACAAGGGCGGCTGCCTCGACCTATAATGTGCTCTTGGCGGAGGGCCGCCCCGTTGCCGCCGCGCTGCTGGCGGTGGCTTGAGATGCCGTGCGCGGCTTGAGCATCCTTCGAGGCTCCCCCGGACAAGTCCGGGCTCGCACCTCAGGATGAGGTGCCTTTATAAGACAACCTCATCCTGAGGTGCCCGGCTAAGCCGGGCCTCGAAGGATGTTGCAACAGGACAAGCCCTGGCAGCCCATGACCGACGCCGCCGACATCGCCCATTGCACCGAGCTGGTGCGCGAGCTCGACCGCGACCGCTACATCGCTGACCTGTTCGCCCCGGTGGACAAGCGCGGGGCGCTGTTGGCGCTGCACGCCTTCAATGTCGAGATCGCGCGGGTGCGCGAGGCGATCACCAACCCGATGGCGGGCGAGGTGCGGCTGCAATGGTGGAGCGAGGCGCTGATCGGTGGTGCGCGCGGCGACGTCCGGGCGAACCCGGTCGCAGCGGCTCTGCTCGACGCGATCCACGCCCATCGCCTGCCGCGCGAGACCTTCTTCGCGCTGCTCGATGCCCGCATCTTCGACCTCTATGACGACCCGATGCCGACGGTGAACGACCTCGAAGGCTATGCCGGCGAGACTTCCTCGGCGCTGATCAGGCTGGCGACGCTGATCCTCTCGGAGGATGCAGGGGGGATCGATTCCGCCGAGGCGGCGGGCCATGCCGGAGTCGCCTATGCGGTCACCGGCCTGCTGCGGGCCTTCCCGATCCATGCCCGGCGCGGCCAGTGCTACGTGCCGCTCGACCTGTTGCGCAAGCACGGGTTGACCCGCGACGACGCGGTGTCCGGCAAGGCGAGCCCGGCGTTGCGGGCGGCGCTGGCCGACCTGCGGGCGCTGGCGCGGCGGCATTACGAGGCGGCGCTCGCCGCGCTCGCCGGCGTCGATCCGGCCGAACTGCCGGCCTTCCTGCCGCTGATGCTGGTGCCGGGCGACCTCGCGCGCATGGAGCGCCCGCACGACCCGTTCAAGGCCGTGCCGGCGGCCTCGCCGCTCAGCCGGACCTGGCGGCTGTGGCGCGGGGCCTCGGTGCTGCGGAAGGCCGTCGCGGCGATCTAGTTCAGTTCGATCCGCCCTTGGCGACGCGGTCGAAGGCCTGGAGCTTGGCCACCAGATCCTCGAACTGATTGAGCGGCACCATGTTGGGGCCGTCGGAGGGCGCCTTGTCGGGATCTGGATGGGTCTCGATGAACACGCCGGCCACGCCGACCGCCACCGCCGCCCGCGCCAGCACCGGCACGAATTCGCGCTGTCCGCCGGACGAGGTGCCCTGGCCGCCCGGCTGCTGCACCGAATGCGTCGCGTCGAAGATCACCGGCGCGCCGGTCGTCTCCGCCATGATCGGCAGCGAGCGCATGTCGGTGACCAGCGTGTTGTAGCCGAAGGAGACGCCGCGCTCGGTGACCAGCACGTTCGCATTGCCGCTCTCGGTCAGCTTGGCGACGACGTTCTTCATGTCCCACGGCGCCAGGAACTGGCCCTTCTTCACGTTCACCGTCCGCCCCGTCGCGGCGGCGGCGATGAGAAGGTCGGTCTGCCGGCACAGGAAGGCGGGGATCTGGAGGACGTCCACCACCTCGGCGACCGGCGCGCACTGCTCGTGCTCGTGCACGTCGGTCAGCACCGGCATGCCGAACTTCTCGCGGATCTCGGCGAAGACGGGCAGGGCCGCCTTCATGCCCATGCCGCGCTG
>JAQSWY010000083.1 GCA_029266425.1 Xanthobacteraceae bacterium | reverse complement strand
AGCGTCTCCTGCGCGACGCGCGAGCGCTTCTCCTCCGGCACCCACTTCAAGGTGCGCATGTTGTGCAGGCGGTCGGCGAGCTTGACCAGCAGCACCCGCACGTCGTCGGCGATGGCGAGCAGCAGCTTGCGCAGGTTCTCCGCCTGCTTGGCCTGCTTGGAGACCAGGTCCAGCTTCTTGATCTTGGTCAGGCCCTCGACGAGCGCGCCGATCTGCGGCCCGAAGATGCGGTCGATCTCCTCGCGGGTGGTCTCGGTATCCTCGATGGTGTCGTGCAGCAGCGCCGCGACGATGGTGGCGTCGTCGAGCTTGAGGTCGGTCAGGATGGCGGCGACTTCGAGCGGATGCGAGAAATAGGGATCGCCCGAGGCCCGCTTCTGGGTGCCGTGGGCGCGCATCGCATAGACGTAAGCGCGGTCAAGCAACGCCTCGTCGGTATTCGGATTGTACCGGCGGACGCGCTCGACGAGCTCGTACTGCCGCATCATGACAGGGACTCGCGAGAATGGTCGGCCGAACCGGCCGATCGGCTAGATATCGTCCGCAGATGCAGGCGAAGCAAGCTGCATGTCGCGGAAAAGGCACGCAAAACGAAAACGGCCCGGCACAGGGCCGGGCCGCTCGTCGTGATCGGTAAGGCGATCAACCTTCGTCGTCGTCGCTCGGCTCCGGCGGCACGAGGCCCTGAAGGCCGGCGAGCAGCTCTTCCTCGGTCATGCGATCGAGCATGACGTCGGAATCGTCCGCGCCCTCGGTGCCCTGGGAGGCGATCATCGGAACGGTCTCGGGCTCCGGCTCGTCCACCTCGGTGAACTTCTGCAGCGAATGGATCAGCTCCTCGCGCAGATCCTCCGGCGAGATCGTCTGGTCCGCGATCTCGCGCAGCGCGACGACCGGATTCTTGTCGTTGTCGCGGTCGATGGTGATCGGCGAGCCGGACGCGATCATGCGGGCGCGGTGCCCGGCGAGAAGAACGAGTTCGAAGCGATTGTCGACCTTGTCGATGCAGTCCTCGACGGTGACGCGAGCCATGCCTCGGCACTCCTGACGGTGTAAGGAAAGCGGGCTCCTTAAACCAATGGAGCGCCGAGGGCAAGGGTTTCACGCGCCGCGTGCCCTCGCGCCTCCACCACAAAACGGCGGACAACGGGCGCGGATGTCTCGCGCGCGCCACAAATACGCTATGTCTATAGGCGGGGGGCCGGCACGCCGCATTCGCGACGCGCCGCGACGCGTTTCAACCCCTCTGTTCGGGTATTGCCTAGTATGGTCCAAGGTATGGAAAAGATCGCCCTTTTCATCGACGGCGCCAATCTCTATTCCGCCACCAAGTCACTCGGATTTGATATCGACTACAAGCGCCTGCTAAAGGAATTCCAGGGCCGAGGCTACGTGCTGCGGGCGTTCTATTACACGACGCTGGTCGAAGATTCGGAATACTCTTCCATCCGCCCGCTGCTCGACTGGCTGGACTACAATGGCTATTCGGTCGTCACCAAGCCGGCGCGCGAGTTCACCGACAGCCAGGGCCGCCGACGCGTGCGCGGCAACATGGACATCGAGCTGGCGGTCAACGCCATGGAACTCGCCGGCCATGTCGACCACATCGTGCTGTTCTCCGGCGACGGCGATTTCCGCTCGCTGGTCGAGGCGATCCAGCGCAAGGGTGTGCGCGTCACCGTGGTCTCCAGCATCCACACCCAGCCGCCGATGATCGCCGACGAGTTGCGCAGGCAGGCGGACGTGTTCCTCGACCTCGTGGATCTGCAGGGCCGTGTCGGCCGCGATCCCGCCGACCGCTCGGGCCGCATGCAGGAGACGCCGCGCTTCCTCGAGCGCCGCTCGGCGCCGCCGGCCGCCGACGAGAACGACGAGATGTCCGACCAGTGAGCGCCCTGCGCGCCGCCGCCTTCGAGCCGCCCGCCCCGGCCGAGGCCGAGCCGGAACGGGACTGCCCGTTCTGCCCACGCCTCGTCGCCTTTCGCGAGCACTGGCGCGCGGCCGAGCCGGACTGGCACAACGCGCCGGTGCCGTCCTTCGGCCCGATCGATGGGCGGCTGCTAATCGTCGGTCTGGCACCCGGCCTGCGCGGCGCCAACCGCACGGGCCGGCCCTTCACCGGCGACTATGCCGGCGAGCTGCTCTACTCGACGCTGATCAAGTTCGGCTTCGCCACCGGCGTGTTCGAGGCGCGGCCCGACGATTCCCTGCAGTTGGTCGATTCCCGGTTGACGAACGCGGTTCGCTGCGTGCCGCCGGAGAACAAGCCGACCACCGACGAGATGCGCAATTGCCGGCCCTTCCTCGCCGCCACCATCGGCCTGCTACCATCGCTCAGCGCCATCGTCGCGCTGGGCAAGATCGCCCATGACCAAGTGCTCGCCGCCCATGGCGAGAAGCTCTCGCACCACAAGTTCGCCCATGGCGCGGTGCATCGGCTGGGCGAGGTGGTGCTTTTCGACAGCTATCACTGCTCCCGCTACAACACGAACACCGGCGTGCTGACGACGCCGATGTTCCACGCCGTCTTCGCAAAGGTTCGGGCGCACCTGGATACGCTGGGCTAGCCTGCCACCGGCGCCCAGATCACGTCCTCGATCCGTCGCGCGCCGGACGCCAGCATCACCAGCCGGTCGAAGCCGAGCGCGATTCCCGACGCTTCCGGCATGACCTTGAGCGCGGCGAGGAAATCCTCGTCGATCGGATAGCGCTCGCCGTAGAGGCGCTCCTTCTCGTCCATCCACCCGACGAAGCGCCGGCGCTGCTCGTCGGCATCGGTCAGCTCGCCGAAGGCGTTGGCCAGCTCGACGGCGCAAACATAGAGCTCGAAGCGCTCGGCGACACGCGGATCCGACGGCTTGGGCTGGGCCAGCGCCGCTTCCGAGATGGGGTATTCGCAAAGTATCGTCGGTCGGCCGAGGCCGAGGAAAGGCTCGACCTTTTCCACCATCACGCGGGTGAAGACGTCCGCCCATGTATCGTCCTCGGCGACGCGGATGCCGGCCGTGCGGGCCGCACGCCACAGGCCGTCACGGTCGTTGCCGCCCTCGCCGACCGTCGCCATCAGGTCGATGCCGCCCAAGCGGGTGAAGGCATCCGCCACGGTCAGCCGCTCCGGCGCGAGGCTGACGTCGCATTGCTGATCGCCATAGCGCCAGACGCTGGTGCCGACCGCCTCCGCCGTCGCCGCCAGCAACGCGGCGCAATCGTCCATCAGCGCCTCATAGCTCTCGTGCGCCCGATACCATTCCAGCATGGTGAACTCGGGATGATGCCGCCCCGTACGCTCGCCGTTGCGGAACACCCGGGCCAGCGTGAACAGCCGCTCCTCGCCCGCCGCCAGCAGCTTCTTGGCAGTGAATTCCGGCGAGGTGTGCAGATAGCGCGTCGCCCGCGTGCCGTCCGGCCGCTCCAGCTCGGTGGCGAAGGCCTTCAGGTGCGTCTCGTTGCCGGGCGAGACCTGCAATATCGGCGTCTCCACCTCGACGAAGTCACGCGCGGCGAAGAACTCCCGCAGCTTTCCGGCGATGTGCTGGCGCGCCAGCAGGAAGGGCCGCCGGTCGGCATGGATCGCGGGCGACCACCAAGGCGAGGCGGGAAGCGGCATATCGGACGGCTCCGGCGGAGAAGCCCGCTCGCGCGGCGGGGTTGGCGGAATACAAGCGCGCTTGTATAGGAGGCGCCCAATGGAATCCCCCGGTGACCCGCGCGATGCGGCGCACCCAACAGCCAGAGGACCTCTATGGTCAAGGTCATCGCCAGCTCGCTGCGCAAGGGCAACGTGGTCGACATCGACGGCAAGCTCTATGTCGTGCTCACCGCCGAGAACATCCACCCCGGCAAGGGCACGCCGGTCACCCAGCTTGACATGCGCCGCATCTCGGACGGGACCAAGATCTCCGAGCGCTACCGCACCACCGAGCAGGTCGAGCGCGCCCATGTCGAGGACCGGCCCTACACCTTCCTCTACTCGGACGGCGAGGGCTACCACTTCATGAACCCGGAGACCTACGACCAGGTCGCCGTGCAGCCGGACGTGATCGGCGAACAGGCCGCCTATCTGCAGGAGAGCATGCAGGTCATGCTGTCGGTGCACGAAGGCAACGCCATCGCCATCGAGCTGCCGCAGCGTGTGGTACTTGAAGTCACCGACACCGAGCCGGCGATGAAGGGGCAGACCGCTTCGTCCTCCTACAAGCCCGCCATCCTGTCAAACGGCGTGCGCTCGGCGGTCCCCCCCCATGTGGGCGTCGGCACCCGCATCGTGGTGATGACCGCCGACGGCTCTTATGTCGAGCGCGCCAAGGACTGAGCGATCCTTGCATTACGAATCAAAAAGCCCGGCCAAGTGCCGGGCTTTTCTTTTGGATTTCGCATTTTTCGATGCTCGTCATCCCGGCCGCAGCGAAGCGCAGAGCCGGGATCGCTTTCCAATCTCGCTGACGATCCCGGATCGGCCCTCGGCCGTCCGGGATGACGAAGGAGAGGCCTGAGGCCTACCCCCGGTCGCGCATCAGCCGCTGCTTGTCGCGCGCCCAGTCCTTCTCCTTCAACGCCTCGCGCTTGTCGTGCGCCTTGCGGCCGCGGGCGATGGCGAGCTCGACCTTGGCGCGGCCCTGCTCGTTGAAATAGATGCGCAGCGGCACCACGGTCATGCCTTCGCGCTCCACCGCCTGCCACAGCTTGGCGATCTCGCGCTTGTGCATGAGCAGCTTCCGCGGCCGGCGCGGCTCGTGGTTGAAGCGGTTCGCCTGCAGATATTCCGGGATGAACGAGTTGTAGAGGATCGCCTCGCCGGTCTTGGCCGAGACATAGCTCTCCGCCACCGTCGCCTTGCCGCCGCGCAGGCTCTTCACCTCGGTGCCGGAGAGCGCGATGCCGGCTTCGAACACCTCGCCGATCTCGTAGTCGAACCGCGCCCGCCGGTTGTCGGCGACGACCTTCTTTGCCTGCGTCTTCTTCTCGGCCATCTCAATGCTCCGGAACGGAGCTGATGCCCCGATCCAC
>JAQSWY010000082.1 GCA_029266425.1 Xanthobacteraceae bacterium | reverse complement strand
GTCCTCAACGACACGCCGAACTGGGCCGAGCCGCTGTCGCTGCAGTTCATGAGCTGGTTCATCCTGCTCGGCGCGGCCGTCGGGGTGCGCGACAGCGTGCATCTGGGGCTCGACCTGCTCCACCACGTCGCGCCGGGTTGGGCGCAGAAGGCGATGGATGTGGCGAGCCTCGCCCTCGTGGCGCTCTTCGGCTTCGCCATGGCGTGGTACGGGGCCAAGCTCGCCATCGGTACCTGGACCGCGACCATTCCCGTGCTCGGCTGGCCGGGCGGCGTCGACTTCTTCCCGCTGGTCCTCGGCGGCGTGCTCATCGGCCTGTTCGCGCTGGAACGCCTCGTCGACACGCTGGTCGGCGTGGAGGTCGCCGCCGACACCGCCACTCCGGAGCTGGTGTGATGGAACATCTCATCCTGTTCGGCAGCTTCGTGCTGCTGATGGCGATCGGCACCCCCATCGCCTTCTGCCTCGGCATCTCCTCGCTGGCGACGGTCCTCTATCTCGGCCTGCCGCCCATCGTGGTGTTCCAGCAGCTGAATTCCGGCATCAACGTCTTCGCCATGATGGCGATACCGTTCTTCATCTTCGCCGGCGACCTGATGGTGCGCGGCGGCATCGCGCTCAGGCTCATCCGCTTCGCCGCCGGGCTCGTCGGCCATCTGCGCGGCGGGCTGGGGCAGGTGAACATCGTCGCCTCGACGCTGTTCGGCGGCATCTCCGGCTCGGCGGTGGCCGATGCCTCGGCGGTCGGCGGGCTGATGATCCCGCAAATGGCCAAGCGCGGCTATGACCGCGACTATGCGGTCAACGTCACGGTGAATGCGGCGATCATCGCGCTGATGATCCCGCCCTCGCACAACATGATCCTCTATTCCATCGCCGCCGGCGGCAACGTCTCGGTGGCCGACCTGTTCACCGCCGGCATCGTGCCGGGGCTGCTGCTCGCCCTGGCGCTGATGGTCACCGCCTGGTGGGTGGCGCGCCGGCGTGGCTACCCGTCCGAGCCGTTCCCCGGCTTTGCGCGGCTGGGCTTCTTCTTCCTGTCCTCGCTGCCGGGGCTCCTGCTCATCGCCATCATCTTCGGCGGCGTGCGCTCGGGCGTCTTCACCGCCACCGAGAGCTCCTGCATCGCTGTGCTCTACGCGCTCGCCGTCGCGGTGCTGGTCTATCGCGAACTCGACTGGAGCGGCTTCGTCGACGCGACGCTCGGCGCGGTGCGCACCACGGCCATGGTGCTGCTGGTCATCGGCGCCGCGGCGTCGTTCGGCTGGCTGATGTCCTACCTCCAGGTGCAGCAATCGGCGATCGGGCTGATCCGCTCGATCTCCGAAGACCCGATCATGGTGCTGCTGCTGATCAACCTCGTGCTGCTGTTCCTCGGCACCTTCATGGATATGGCGCCGATGGTGATCATCTGCACGCCGGTGCTCCTGCCGGTGGTGAAGGCGTTCGGCATCGACCCCGTGCATTTCGGCGTGGTGATGATCCTCAATGCCGGCATCGGGCTGAACACCCCGCCGGTGGGCACGGTGCTGTTCGTCGGCTGCGCGGTCGGCGGCATCTCGATCCGGCAGGCGATGCGCACCATCTGGCCGTTCTTCGGGGCCAGCGTCGCGGTGCTTTTGCTCGTCACCTATGTGCCGGCGCTGTCGCTCTGGTTGCCGGCTCAGTTCCGCTGAAGGGAACGGGATACCCGGCCGCCCGGCCTGTGCGTTCCCGCCTTGCCGGGCGGTGGCGGATCGGCCATTGTTTGCCTGAGCCTAAATGGCGCGTGAGGGGCTGGACCCGTGACGGACGAGACGGCAGGACGCCTCGCTCAGCTCGACGCATTGAGCGTCGATGTCATCACTGACAATGTCAGCGACACCTATGTCAGCAAGACCCTGTTCGCCGTCTCCGAGTTCACCAATGTGGTGAATGCGGGCGCCCAGGTCGTCTCCGGAGAGACGCTGCTGGTCGCCAATCTCGGTTACGGCCTGCTGCTCCGCTCGAAGATCGACGGCGTCGAGCATACGCTCCTGTTCGACGCCGGTCCGGAAGGCGCGATCTTCCTGCGCAACTGCAGGAATCTGGCGCTCGACCTCGGCGCGGTGGAGGCGATTGCCGTCAGCCACGGCCATTGGGATCACATGGGCGCGCTGCCGGAGGCGATCCCCGCCATCGTGGCGGGCCGGCCCTCCCTGGAGATCCACGTCAATCCCGGCATGTTCAACGAGCGGGGCGTGCTGCTGAAAGGCGGTGCCGTCATTCCGGTCGCCAACGTGCCCACTCCGGCCGAGATGGAGGCGGCGGGCGCTGACGTGGTGAACGACGGCGCGTCCCGGCTGCTGCTCGACGCCCACTTCTATTACAGCGGCGAGATTCCCCGCGTCAGCGCCTTCGAGAAGGGCCGCACCGATCATCTCTGCCGGTCGGGCCCGAACGATGCCTGGCGTCCGGACCCCTTCCTCATGGACGAGCGCATGCTGGTCGCCCATGTGCGCGGTCTCGGCCTCATCGTGTTCAGCACCTGCTCCCATGCCGGCATCGTGAATGTCTGCACCGACGTGCAGAGGCTCTTTCCGGGAGTGCCGATCCACGCCGTCATGGGCGGCCTGCATCTGGGCGGCGTGATGGAGAGGATCATCCCGGAGACGGTGGAGGGCCTGCGGCCCTTCGACATCCGCTACATGATCACCGGGCATTGCACGGGCTGGCGCGCGCTGCACGCGCTGGCGGACGCCTATGGCGAGCGCGTCAGCCAGTCCGCCATCGGCACCAGCTATGTGTTCGCGGCGCAGCCTCCCGGCGACGTCGAGCCGGACTGAAGGCCGATGCTTTCCGCGCCGAGGACATTCCGCGCCCCGGTCCGCGCGCCCGGCATGCGGACGCCGGTGACGGTGATCACCGGCTTTCTCGGCAGCGGCAAGACCACCCTGGTGAACCACATCCTCGCCAACCGGCAGGGGCTGCGGGCGGCGGTGCTGGTCAACGACCTCGGCGACATCAACATCGATGCGGAGCTGATCACCTCGACCGAGGGCGGCGTGGTGGAGCTGTCCAATGGCTGCATCTGCTGCTCGCTGAACGGCGACCTGATGGACGGCCTCGTACAGGCGCTCGAACGGCCGCAGCCGGTCGATCTGCTCATCATCGAGACGTCCGGCGTCGCCGACCCGCTGCCGGTGGCATCGACGGTGCTCGGCGCGCCCTTCCGGGACGCACTGCGGCTCGACGGCATCATCGCCGTGGCCGATGCCGAGGAGTTCGGCCGCGGCTTCTCCGACAACGAGACCGCTCGCAGCCAGATCTCCCATGCCGACATGGTGCTTCTGAACAAATGCGACCTGGCGCCGCCGCGGCGTGTGGCGGAGATCGCCCGGGACATCCGGGCCTTGAGTCCGCAGGCACGGATCCTCGAGACGGTGCGCAGCGCGGCGCCGTTGGCCGCCATCTTGGATATCCACGCCTTCGCCGAGGGGCAGGGCTTCACCGCCTGGTATGAGCCGGCATCGTCCCGGCGCGTGGAGGAGGCGGGCTTTTCCTCGCTCTCCTATGAAAGCGCGCGGCCTTTCGCGCTGCCGCGCTTCCAGGACTTCCTCGACGCGGCCCGGCCTCCCGGCCTGTTCCGCGCCAAGGGCCTCCTGTCCATCGCGGACACGGGGAAGCGTTACCTGTTTCACCTCGTGGGTGAGCGGTTCACGCTGGAGCCTTCCGAGGCCGCGGTGGAAGGCAACCGGCTCGTGCTGATCGGCCGGGAGATGGATTCTGCAGGCCTGCGAGCCGCACTCGACGCCTGCCTCGCCTGACGGCTTTCCCTACACCGCGGTGGGCGTCAGCGCTCGCGCCAGAGCTCGGCGCCGCCGGTCAGGCCGGCGTCGTTCGAGGCGATGGCGACGTTGTCCGGCAGGTCGATCTCGACATGCTTGGAATTGCCGCCGCCGAGATAGAGCCGGTCATAGTGGAGCAGCACGTAAAGCAGTTCGATGACGTGCGCCACGTGCCGGTTCCAGTGCTTCTTGCCGTGCTTCTCATAGGCGGCGACGCCGAGATATTCGTCATAGGTCAGGTTGTCGTGGACCGGGTGGTGCGCCAGCTCCATGTGCGGCATCAGCTTGCCGTCGCGGAACAGCGCGGTGCCGGCACCGGTGCCGAGGGTGAGCACCATTTCCAGCCCCTTGCCGGAGACGATGCCGTAACCCTGCATCTCGGCGTCGTTGATCAGCCGGGCGGGATGGCCGCCGAGCCGCTTCGACATGTGCTCGGCCAGAGCGAAGCCCGCCCAGAGGTCGGTGCCAAGATTCGGCGCGGTCAGGACCGTGCCGTGGCGGACCACGCCGGGGAAGCCGATGGAGATGCGGTCGAAGGCCGGCAGCTTCAAAGCCATTCCCGCATAGGCGTCGAGCAGCGCCTGCGGCGGGCAGGGATGGGGAGTGTCGACGCGCTCGCGCTCGGAGATCATCGTCCCCTGATCGTCGAGCACCGCGGCCTTCAGCCCGGTCCCGCCAATGTCGAGCGCAAGGATTCCCGTCGCTTTGCTGGCCATCATCTGCCCTCTCACTTCGTCGTTTCGGCGGGTTCGGCGACCCGGCGGCTGGCGTCGGGCGCGTTCGGGTCCTGGCTGCCGTGGAACATCGCGTCGTCGCCGTCTATGGCGACCGCGAAATCCGCGCCTTCCCACTTGTCCGCCTCGGACCAGAAGAAGGTGAAGCGCAGATGCCTGCCCTCCGGCGCCCCGGTCGTGGGCAGGTCGGCGATATGGAGGCCGAAGGCGTTGGCGGTGGTGGGCGTGTCGTGTGTGGCGGCCCAGCCGTCGAGCGACCAGTGGATGAGCGCGGGCGCGGGCAGCTCGATGCGCAGGACCAGGCCGGCAGGAATCGAGCGGAGCTTCTCGTTGAAGCGCCAGATGCGGCGCGGCGACGTCACCTTGTCCACGAGGTAGCGCTGCACGGTCTGCGGCGGCATGTCGAACACCCTGCCGTCCTTCAGCGAGCGCATCAGCTTGATGTGTTCCGAATGCGCCCACACCAGCGGCATGGCGCCGCCCGACGGCCGGCCCTTGAA
>JAQSWY010000081.1 GCA_029266425.1 Xanthobacteraceae bacterium | reverse complement strand
CGTGCGGAAAGCCGCCGTCATGACGCTCGCCGCCCGTCGGTCAGTTGCCGACCTTGGCCTTGATCAGGTTTTCCTCGACCCAAGCTTGGGAATAGGACGGGCTCACGATGACACCTGCGGGGAGGCTGGAATAGTCCTTGAGGTTCTCGTCGGTCACCGTCGCCACCGGCATGATCATCAGCTTCGGCGGGGTGGCGCCCTTCACGAGCCCGTAGGCGAGCCAGAAGGCGGCGCCGCCGATACCGGGCGTCGTGTTCATCGAGATGGTGGAATAGCCGTTGGCCTCGCGCTGCTTCGACCACCACTGGATGAAGTTCGAGCTGCCGCCGCCCTCGATGACCGGCATCTTCTTGGCGTACTCGCCGCCATACTGGTCGAAAGCCTGGGCGATGCCGGTGTCGTCGCTGCCGCCCTGGCCGAGCACGGCGTCGACATGCGGCAGGCTCGGCAGTGCGTTCGCCACCGCCGATTGCGCGACCGAGGCGGTGGCCTGGCCGTAGACGGTCGCGACCACCTTCACGTCTGGATTGGCCTTGAGCACGGCTTCCTGCGCCGAATACATGTCGGCATCCGGCGCCGAGCCCTTCACGCCGCGCACGACGATGACGTTGCCCTTGCCGCCGATCTTCTTCAGCACCCACTCGGCCTGCTGCTTCTTGTAGCCCTTGAAGTCGAAATTGAGCTGGTAGTTGCAGGGTGCGGAGGCGATGGAATCGAACGAGACCACCTTGATGCCGGCCTTGCACGCCTTCTCGATGATGCCGTTGACGGCGGTCTCGGAGGCGGCGTCCACGGCGATGGCGTCGACCTTCTTCAGGATCAGCTCGGCGATCTGGCTGTTCTGCTGGGCGACCGTGCCGTCGCCATTGAGAATGATGTAATCGGCGATCTTGCCTTCTTCCTTCGCCTTCTTGGCGGCAGCCTCGAACGCGTCGACCATCTGGTGACGCCAGGTATTGCCGAAATAGGCGTTGGAGAGTGCGATGACCGGCTTGTCGGGCGTCGCCGCCACGGGCATGGCACTCGATGCGGTCAGGAGCGCGGCGGTGGCACAGGCGAGCGCAAGGGTCTTCACGTCCATTGAAATTCCTCCCATAGCGGCCCGCTCGAGCAGGCTCTGTCTGGTTTTGATCCGGCAATCGGCATCAAGGCCATTGCACGATGACGATAACATTATCTCATTATACCAGTTGCGCAAGCGTCTGCTGACCGGCATCGTCGGGGAAACGAAACGGCCAACTGCTCCAACAAATTGGGTCGTCATGGCCGGGCTTGTCCCGGCCATCTCGGGCCTCTGATGCGCGGTCAGGAATCGAGATCCTCGGCACAAGGCCGGGGATGACGGTCGTTCCGGAGCGGTCGTCACCGGAGGACGCCACATGACCTATGTCGATCCGTTCGAGATCATCGACCTGCGCTTCCGCGCTTATGTCATCCCCATCGCCTGGCTGGAGACGCTGCACACCGGGATGCGCTGGGCGGAAGGACCGGTCTGGTTCGCCGACATGCGCTGCCTGATCTGGAGCGACATCCCCAACAGCCGGCTGCTGCGCTGGTGCGAGACCTCGGGTGCCGTCGACGTGTTCCGCGCCGATTCCAGCTTCGCCAACGGCAACACCCGCGACCGGCAAGGCCGGCTCATCACCTGCGAGCACCGCACCCGCTGCGTTACCCGCACCGAGCCGAACGGCAGCATCACCGTGCTCGCCGAGCGCTATCAGGGAAAGCGGCTGAATTCGCCGAACGACGTGGTGGTGAAGTCGGACGGTACCATCTGGTTCACCGACCCGACCTACGGCATCAGCGCCGCCTATGAGGGCGGCAAGGCCGAGAGCGAGCTCGGTGCCCAGAACGTGTTCCGCTTCGACCCGCGCGATGGCAGCCTCACCATCGTCGCCGACGATTTCCGCCAGCCGAACGGGCTCGCCTTCTCGCCCGACGAGAGGCTGCTCTACATCGCCGATTCCGGTTTCATCGGAAATCCGGAATGGCCGCGCCACATCCGCGCCTTCGACGTCGCCGGGGACGGCACGTTGTCCGGCGGGCGGGTGCTGACCGAGGTGTCCCCCCATGCGCCGGACGGCTTCCGGGTCGACATCGAGGGCAACATCTGGTCGAGTGCCGGCGACGGCGTGCACTGCTACACGCCCGAGGGCGAGCTGATCGGCAAAGTGCGGGTCCCCGAGCGCGTCGGCAATCTCACCTTCGGCGGCACTGCGCGCAACCGGCTGTTCATTTGCGGGCATACATCGCTCTACAGCGTATTCGTGAACGCCAGCGGTGCGCAGCGGCCCTGAGGGGGCAATGCGCTGCGTATTCGGTCATCCACACTTCGAGAATCGGCAAGCACGGCGCCACGTGCGGACTAGGCTTTCCCTTGCGGTGCCGTTCGACGGCATGATCGCCAACACGAGGGAACAGCAATGATTGTGAAACGGCTCGTTGCCTGCCTCAGCCTATCCGCGGCGCTTGTCTCGGCCCCCGCCTTCGCCGGCGATCCGGCCTCCTGCAGCAAGCCCCGCTTCTCCGATGTCGGCTGGACCGACATCTCCGCCACCACGGCGATCGCGAACCAGATCCTGACGAACCTCGGCTACAAGCCGAACGTCGTCATCCTGTCGGTGGCCGTCACCTTCAAGTCGCTGGAGAATGGCGACGTCGACGTTTTCCTCGGCAATTGGATGCCCCTCCAGGAGCCGACCCAGGTCCCGCTGGTGAAAGCCGGCAAGATCGAAGTCGCCGGCACCAACCTCAAGGATGCGCGCATCGGCTTTGCCGTGCCGAAGACCGCCTATGATGCCGGACTCAAGACCTATGCCGACGTCGCCAAGTTCAAGGACAAGCTCGGCGGCAAGATCTACAGCATCGAAGCCGGCAGCAGCGCCAATACCACCATCTCCAAGATGATCGCCGACAACAAGTTCGGGCTCAGTGGCTTCACCCTGGTGGAGTCCAGCGAACAGGCGATGCTTTCGCAGGTCTCGCACAAGATCAAGCAGAAGGAGCCGGTGGTGTTCTTCGGCTGGCGGCCGCATCCGATGAACATCAACGTCCCGATGGCGTATCTGTCGAACGGCGATGACGTGTTCGGCCCGAATGACGGCGGCGCGAGCGTGCTGACGCTGACGCGGGCCGGCTATGCCAAGGACTGCCCGAATGTCGGCCGCTTCCTTTCCAACCTGCAGTTCGACGTCGCGACGGAAGATCGCCTGATGAGCGACATTCTCGACAAGGGCATGCAGCCCGACGCCGCGGCGAAGGCCTGGCTGAAGCAGAACCCTGCCGTGCTCGATCGCTGGCTCGACGGCGTGACCACGCTCGACGGCAAGCCGGGCATCACCGCGGTGAAGAGCGGGCTGGGGATGTAGGGCGGGATGATCGGTGTCTCACCCGTACTTCCGCAATGGACCGTCATCCCCGGGCTTGTCCCGGGGATCCACGTCCGGGACGAGTGAGCAACCGTGGATGGCCGGGACAAGCCCGGCCACATGACGCCTGCATCCGTACGAATAAGACCCTACATCTGCGCCCGGCGCACCGCGGAAGGCGGCTTGCCGAACTGGCGACGGAAGGCGCGAGACAGCGAGGCTATCGCGGAAAAGCCCGTGCGCTCGGCGATGTCGGCGATCGGCAGATTGGTGTCGACCACCAGGCGCCGCGCCGCGTTCAGGCGCAGCGTGAGATAATAGGCGCCGGGCGAGACATCGACGATACGCAGGAACAGCGTCTCCAGCCCGCGCGTCGAGAGACCGACGCGATGCGCGATGGTGGCGATCGTCAACGGCCCGTCAATGTGGGTTTCCATGATGCGGATCGCCTCGGCGACTCGCGGTTCGTGCTGGCGGATGCGCCCCGTGGAGACGATCGGCTGGACGTCCGAGCCGGTCCGCACCTCCTCATAGATATAGAGGCTGGCGACATCGAGCGCGGCCGAATAGCCGGACCTCGCCCGGATCAGCGCCAGCATGCAGTCAAGCGCCGGCGTCGCCCCGCCGGTGGTGAAGACCGGCTCGTCGACCACCCAGCGGTCGGGCTGCACGTCCACATTGGGGAAGCGCGCGGCGAAATCCTCCAGATCCTCCCAATGCGTCGTCGCCCGCCGTCCGTCGAGCAGGCCGGCAAAGCCCATGAGCCAGGACCCGGATTCGATGCCGCCGACAATGGCCGAGCGCTTCGCCCCGGTGCGCAGCGCGCGCAGGATTTGCGGCGTGGCGTGACGGATCGCGTTGAAGGCGGCGATCACCACCAGCGCGTCCTGCTCGCCCGCGGGGTCGAAGGCGCTGTCGACCGGGATCGGCAGCCCGCAGCTCGCCACCGGCATCGCGCCGTCCATCGACACCAGCTTCCAGCGATAGGCGGGCCGCCCCAGCACGCGGTTGGCGCCCCGCAGCGGGTCCAGCGTCGCCGCCAGCGACATCAGCGACAGGCCGGAAAACAGCAGCAGCGTGACGTCCAGCGGCTCGTCGGAGTGGGTGAAGATCATGTCTTCGCAGAATGGCAAACCGATTACGCATTAAGTTGCGTCACCTTTTGCATTCCGCGTCAAGCTCATCGCGTCAGGCTGGAGGATCAACATGCCCTTGTCGATGAACCGCGACGTCTTCATCACCTGCGCCGTCACCGGCGCCGGCGCCACGGTCGGGCGCTCGCACCATGTGCCGGTGACCCCTAGGGATATCGCCGCCTCCGCCATCGATGCCGCCAAAGCCGGGGCCGCCATCGTCCATTGCCATGTGCGCGATCCCGAGACCGGGACCGCCTCGCGCCGGCGCGACCTGTTCCGCGAGGTCACCGAGCGCATCCGCTCGGCCGACGTCGATGTCGTGCTCAACCTCACCGCCGGCATGGGCGGCGACCTGGTGTTCGGCGGCGTCGAGGCGCCCTTCCCGGTGAACGAGCAGGGCACCGACATGGCAGGCGCCACCGAGCGCGTCGCTCATGTCGCCGAGTGCCTCCCGGAGATCTGCACGCTCGATTGCGGCACGATGAATTTCAGCCTCGGCGACTATGTCATGACCAACACGCCCTCCATGCTGCGCGAGATGGCGCGGCAGATGACGGCACTGGGCGTGCGGCCGGAGATCGAGGCGTTCGA
>JAQSWY010000053.1 GCA_029266425.1 Xanthobacteraceae bacterium | reverse complement strand
CTCCAGCCCATGCGCGCTCTCGTCGGCGCACACCGGCACCGGCCGGATGATCCGCTCCAGCAATTCGTCGTCGGCGGCGGGCAGCGGCTGCTCGACCAAGGTGACGCCGGAACTGGCGCAGGCGGCGAGGTTCGCCTCGAGGTTCGCGGCCGTCCATCCCTCATTGGCGTCGACGATGAGTTCGCTCTCCGGCACCGCGGCGCGGATCGCAGCCAGCCGGTCCGCATCGCCCTCGCTCCCCAATTTCAGCTTGAGCAAGGGCCGGCCGGCGGCGGCCGCCGCTTCCGCCATCGCCTCCGGTGTGCCGAGGCTGATCGTGTAGGCGGTGGTCACCGGCATGGGGGCGGGGAGACCGGCAAGCTCGAAGGCGCGGCGACCGGCGCGCTTCGCCTCGAAATCCCAGAAGGCGCAATCGAGCGCATTGCGCGCCGCGCCGGGCGGCAGGCGCTCCTGCAGGCTCGCACGGTCGAGGCCGGCTGCGATATCGGGCGCCAGGGAGCGGCGACGCCGTCGACGGTCTCATTATATCGGGCATAGGGCACGCATTCGCCGCGGCCGGTGACGGTGCCGTCGGCAAGCTCGGCCACGACCACCACCGCCTCGGTCTTCGTGCCGCGCGCGATGGTGAAGGCGCCAGCGATGGGGAAGCGCTCGATGCGCACGGAAAGCGTCGGCATGGCGGTACCCGCGTGGGCTGAGACGCCGGGAATCGGCGAATGCGCCGCGATGATAGCAATGCCGGCGAAACAGTTGTCCCGTAACGTCGCCGGGAAAGCACACAGCGATCGAGACTTCACGTTTTCAATACCATATTACCCTAGAGTTGCCCTATGGGCTCGACGGAATCGAGACGCCCGGATAAGAGGTTGGTCCTCCGGAACGCTAGGGCGGACCGGTTTTGAAGCCGGATCAGGAGCCGGATTTGGGAGCTGCTGAAGCCCCGCTGCTGGCGATGGCCCGCCACGGGCGTGAGCTGGTGTTCGTCGGCAATGGCCGATGGACGGCGGCGCACTCGCGCGCGCTTGAGGCGGCGGTGGATTCCTGCCTCGAAGAATCGCGCTCCTCCACCGGGCCGGCAAGCGATGCACGCGTCGATCTTTCCGGCGTGCGCATGATCGACACCCTCGGTGCGCTGCTGCTCGACCGCGTGCTGCGCACGCTCGAAGAGGACGGCGTGCGGCCGCACCTCGTCGGTCTGGACCGGCGTTTCCAGCCTCTGCTCGACGAAGTGGCGCGCGGTTGCCACGAAGTGCCGCCGCCGCGGCAGCACCGCAACCCGCTGATCGGCAGCCTCTATATCACCGGTCGCTCGGTGGCCGTCGGCTATCAGGATGCCACCCAGTTCCTGGCATTCGTCGGCGCGGTGGTGACCGCGTTCCTGCGGGTGCTGGCGCGTCCGCAGAATTTCCGCTGGACCTCGATGGTCTACCATCTGGAGCGGGTCGGGCTCCGGGCGGTGCCGATCATCGCCCTGATCACCTTCCTCATCGGCTGCATCATCGCGCAGCAGGGCATCTTCCATTTCCGCAAGTTCGGCGCGACCACCTATGTCGTCGACATGGTCGGCATCCTCACGCTGCGCGAGCTCGGCGTGCTGATCGTCTCGATCATGGTCGCCGGCCGCTCGGGCAGCGCGTTCACCGCCGAGCTCGGCTCGATGAAGATGCGCGAGGAGGTCGACGCGCTGCGGGTGATGGGGTTCGACCCGAACGAGGTGCTGGTGCTGCCGCGCCTCGTCGCGCTCATCATCGCGGTGCCGCTGCTCACCTTCATCGGCAATATGTGCGCGCTGTTCGGCGGCGGCCTGGTGGCGTGGCTCTATGGCAGCATCTCGCCGACCATCTTCATGGCGCGGCTGCAGGAGGCCATCGCGCTGAACACCTTCGAGGTCGGCATGATCAAGGCGCCGTTCATGGCGGCGATCATCGGCCTCATCTCCTGCATGGAAGGCATGAGGGTCGGCGGCAGCGCGGAATCGCTCGGCGCCAAGACCACCACTGCGGTGGTGAAATCGATCTTTCTGGTGATCGTGGTGGACGGTCTGTTCGCCATGTTCTTCGCCGCCATCGACATGTGAGGCCGGGGTGGCGCAAGGCATGAACGGCAGCAATGGCGCGAACCGCGCGGGCGTGCATCCCGGCGAGCCGATCATCCGCGTCCGCGATATCGTCGTCAGTTTCGGCGAGCGCACCATCCTCAATCATCTGTCGCTCGACGTGACGGCGGGCGAGATCCTCGGCTTTGTCGGCGCCTCGGGCGGCGGCAAGTCGGTGCTCACCCGCACCATTCTCGGTCTGGTGCCCAAGCGCGCCGGCACGGTGGAGGTGTTCGGCGAGGACCTCGACACCCTCGATTTCGCCCAGAAGCGGCTGCTGGAGCAGCGCTGGGGGGTGCTGTTCCAGCAGGGCGCGCTGTTCTCCTCGCTCACGGTGAAGCAGAACATCCAGTTCCCGATGCGGGAGTATCTCGACCTGTCGCAGCGGCTGATGGACGAGCTCGCCATCGCCAAGATCGAGATGGTGGGCCTCTCGCCCGACGTCGCCGAGAAGGCCCCGTCCGAATTGTCCGGCGGCATGATCAAGCGCGCTGCGCTCGCCCGTGCTCTGGCGCTCGATCCGGAGATATTGTTCCTCGACGAGCCGACTTCCGGCCTCGACCCGATCGGGGCGGGGGAATTCGACGAACTTATCGCCACATTGCAGCAGACTTTGGGGCTTACCGTATTCATGGTAACCCACGATCTGGACAGCCTTCACACGGTGTGCGACCGCATCGCGGCGCTGGCCGAAGGAAAAGTGATCGCGGTCGGGCCGATCGAGACGATGCTGGCCTCCGACCACCCCTGGATCTCCGCCTATTTCCGCGGCAAGCGGGCGAGGGCGGTCGGTATCGCATCGAACGAAGGGCGGCGGTGAGGCGAAGGCATGGAAACACGCGCCAACTACATCATCATCGGCCTCTTCACGATCGCCATCGTGGCGGCGGGCTTCGGCTTCGTCTGGTGGTTCACCGGATCGAGCAATCGCGGGCCCCGCGTCTCCTATGATGTGATCTTCGACGGCACGGTGAGCGGCCTGCAGCGCGGCTCGGCGGTCACCTTCAACGGTATCCCGGTCGGCGAGGTGACGGGCTTGAGGCTCGACGCCACCGATCCGCGCCGCGTGATCGCCACCATCGCCGTGCCGCCGGGCACACCGGTGAAGGCCGACACCCGCGCCGAGCTCGATGTCACGGTGCTGACCGGCCTCGGTTCGATCGGCCTGGTGGGCGGGCGCGCCGATGCCCCGCCAATACCTGCTCCGCCTGCCGGCCAGCTGCCCACGCTGCGCGCCGACGCCTCCGGCGTACAGGACCTGATGCAGGGTGCCAAAGAGGTGATGGGTCGGGTCGACGCCATTGCGCGCCGTGTCGACAATCTGCTCGCCGACAACGAGACCAAGATCAATTCGGTCATCGCCAACTTCGACAAATTCTCGCAGGCGCTCGGGAATAATTCCGACAACATCAACAGCTTCCTGGCCGATGTCGGCGGCGCGGCCAAGCGCATCGACACGCTGGCGCAATCGCTCGACAAGATCGCCACGGCCATCGACCCGAACAAGGTCGGCGACACCATCGACAATGTCCAGAAATTCACCAAGGAACTCGGCGATTCGAGCGACAAGATCCGCTCCTTCATCGATGACGCCAGCGCCATTGCGTCGACCTTCCGCGGCTTCTCCGCCCAGCTTGAGACCACCTTCAACCGGGTCGACCAGATCACCAAGGCCATCGACCCCAACAAGATCGGCAACGCGGTCGGCAATTTCGAGACCTTCTCGCAGACGCTGGCCAAGCGCGCGCCGGATACCGATGCGCTGCTGAAGAACGCCTCGGAGCTATCCAGCAAGCTCAACGGCATGGCCAACAAGCTCGACACCATCCTCGACAACGTCAACGCGATGACGACCAGCGACGAAGGCAAGGGCATGTTCGCGCAGGTGTCTTCCGCGGCCGAGGAGGTGCGCAAGCTCGCCGCCAATCTCGACGTGCGCACCGCCGAGCTCTCCAAGAACCTCAACCAGTTCGCCGGCCCGGGATTGCGCCAATACGAGGCGCTCGCCTCGGACGGGCGGCGCACGCTCGCCGAAATCGAACGCGTTTTCCGCAATCTCGAGCGCAATCCTCGCCAGTTCATCTTTGGCGGCTCGTCCGTTCCCAGCTACAGTGGCCGGTAATCGATGGGGTGGTGCTTGACGTCTATCTGGGGCAGGGAGCTTAACGCGTGACCGGGTTTGAGCGTTTCGGGCGGACGGCCCGCATTGCGGCCGTCGTCGCGCTCCAGTTGTCGCTCGCCTCCGCGCTGGGCGGCTGCGCCGCTTTGCTCGGCGGCGGCGCCAAGGCGGTGCCGACCTTCGACCTCAGCGCGCCGGCAGATTTCACCGCGCCGCGCACCGGCGCCGGCCAGCTCCTGGTCGGCGCGCCCACAGCGCTGGCCGTGCTCGACACCGAGAAGATCCTGGTAGAGCCGGCGCCGGGACAGATCACCTATCTCTCCGATGCACAATGGAGCGACCGACTGCCGGCGCTGTTCCAGGCCCGGCTGATCGAATCCTTCGAGAACGGTAATCGCGCCCGCTCGGTCTCGCGGCCCGGCAGCGGGGTGACCGCCGACTATGCGTTGCTGACCGACCTGCGCTCTTTCGGCATCCAGGCCTATCAGGGCAATGAGGCGGTGGTGGAGGTCTCGGCGAAGATCGTCAATGACCGCACCGGCCGCATCGCCGCGGCGCAGGTGTTCAAGGCCCGGGTGGCGGCCAGCGGCACCGCCGGCCCGCAGGCCACCCAGGCCCTGGACCAGGCGTCGGACCAGGTCTTCGTCGACATGGTGAAGTGGGCGTCGGCACGCTTCTAGAGCCCTATCCGCTCGGATGGAATCATCCGAGCGACAAGATAGCGCTCTAGATTCAATGAGCTGGAGCATGTTCTTATCGCAAAAGTCTTTCAAATTTTGCGGAACAAGCTCTAGGCCCTTTCCGTTCGGATGGTAACCGAACGACAAGAAAGTGCTCTAGATTCAATACGCTGGAGCAATTCCTCTTCGATCAGATGATTCCATCTGATCGGGAAATGCTCTAGCGGCCTTCGTCGCTGCCGCACTCGCGCGGACGTGAGATGCCGCAGCAGCAATGCGCGCTAGCCTGCGCGGCGACATCGCCCCGCTGGCAGGAGTGCGCGCCATGCCTCTATCTCCCTTCCCTCGCCACCTCGCGATCCGGCCCCTGCGGCCGATCACCGCCGCCGCGTTCATCGCTCTGGCTGGCACCGGCGCTGCCTTCGCCCATCATGGCTGGGGCAGCTACGACGCCAACAAGATGGTCACGCTGGACGGACCGATCCTCCAGGCCGCCTACGAATTCCCGCACGGCCACGTGGTCATGGAAGGGCAGGGCAAACGCTGGGACGTGGTGCTCGCGCCGCCGTCGCGGATGAGCGCCCGCGGGCTGCCGCGGGAGGAACTCACGGTCGGCAAGGTGGCGAAGGTCATGGGCTATCCGAGCAAGGTCACGCCGACCGAAATGCGCGCCGAGCGCATCGTCATCGACGGCAAGACCATCGAGCTGCGCTGAGCGGCTGAGCGCAAGCGGGGCGCGGGGGCATGGAGCACGGCGTCGGGCCGCACTGGGCGTTCGCGCTCCAGCAATCATGGCTGGGTAGCCTCGTCAGGGATTCGCTCTGGATCTATCCGGCGGCCAACCTCGTGCATCTGCTCGGCCTCGTCATGCTGATCGGGCCGATCGTCGCGCTCGATCTGCGCCTGCTCGGCCTCGGCCGCCACAACATCACGGTGCCCGCGGCCTCGCGCTTCCTGACCCCGTTCGCGATTGCCGGAATCCTGCTGATGCTGCCGAGCGGCACGCTGCTGTTCGCGGCCGATGCGGCCTCGCTCGCGGGCAGCCGGCTGATGCAGGTGAAGATCGCGCTGGTTGCGCTGGCGCTCACCAATGCCGTGCTGTTCCGCCTCCTTTGGAGCCGCCAGCTGGCAGGCTGGGACGCGGCGCCGCCTGTGATGGGGCAGGTGCAGGCGGCCATCTCGGTCGGTCTTTGGCTGAGCGTCGGCTATTGCGGGCGGATGATTGCGTATCTGTGAGAGGGGTTCAGCCTGAGCATCCTTCGAGGCCGGTCTGTGGCCGGCACCTCAGAGCCTTGCTCCAATGCACCCGCGTCGGCAAAAGAGGATCATTTCCACCCGTCACGGCCGGCCTTCCGCCGGCCATCTCGGCCTCTGATCCGCTGTCAGGAACCGAGATCCCCGGCACAAAGCTGGGGATGACGGCGCTCTAAGAGTTTTCGGTCATCCTCTCAGGAGGACGTGACTTACGGAACAACGTCATCCCGAGGTGCGAGCGGAGGCGAGCCTCGAAGGATGTCCAAACAGCACCCTCTTCAACGAAAAAGGGCCCCGTCGGGCCCTTTTCCATTCCTAGCTTGACCGCGCAGCTCAGTCGAAGCGGCCGGCAGCGTGGGCGAGCAGGGTGTAGACCTTGCCGGTGTCTGAGGTCAGATAGGTCTTGGTCAGCACCTGACCGCGATCGTCGCGCGCCACCTGGTCGAGCAGGCGCTCGAATTCGGCGATGTAGCGGTCGACCGTCTCGTGGAACTCCGGATCGCGGCGGTATTTACGGCGGATCTCCTCGAAGGTCTGCTGGCCCTGCATGGTGTAGAGCCGGCGAGTGAAGACGTTGCGCTCGCCGCGCTTGTAGCGCTCCCACAGCTCCACAGCCGCCTCATGATCGATCATGCGGGCTATGTCGACCGAGAGCGAGTCGAGCGACTCGATGGTGTGGTGCACCGGACGGTCCGGCTGGCCGACCAGAGGATCCTCGGTGCGTGCCGCAGGTCGCGCAGGGGCGGGAGGCTCGGCAGGGGCGACAGGGCCCACTTCGGGGCCGTCGCCAGAAGCGCGGGCCAGAAGCTCGGACAGCCAGCCGCCGCGCGCATCCGCCAGCGGCGGTGCCGCGGTACGCGGAGCGGACGCCGGGGCAGGCGCCTGGACCGGTGCCGCCGCAGCCGGGGCAGGAGGCGCCACCGGCGGCGGAGCTGCCGGGCGCGGCGCAGGCTGCGCGGGAGCGGCCTGGGTCGGAGCGGCCTGGGTCGGGGCGGGGGCCGGCTCGGGGCGCGGTGCCGGAGCGTGCTCAGTGCGGCCAATGCTGCTGAAGCGCGCCGGAGCCACCGGCCCGCTCTCGGTCACCACCGCCGCACCGATGCGGTTGCGCGGCGCCGGCTCGGCGATGTCGAGGGCGCGACCCTGGCGGGAGACGATCTCGTTGAGCTCGGCGAGCGCCTTGATCTGCTCGGCCACGGCGCGACGCATGGTGGCGGCGCTCGCCTCGGTCTCGGCCGGCAGTTCGAGCACACCACGTTTCAGTTCCTGACGCGTCGTTTCCAGCACACGGTTGATGTCGGCGGCCGAGTCCTTCAGCTCCTTCGCCGCGCCAGTGAAGCTCTCCGTGGCCTTGCCCATCAGCGCGCTCACCTCGCCGACTGTCTTCTCATAGGCGGCGCGCAGCGCGGCGGCGGTGCGCTCGCGCTCCTCCTCCGAGGTCTTGCGCACCTGCTCTTGCTGGCTGGCGATGGCCTCGGTGGAGCGCGCGGTGGAATCCGCGACGACACGCGAGATTTCGTGCGCGCGGCTCTCGGCATTCTGCAGGGCGTCCTGCAGCAGCGAGGCGAAGTGGGCGAGCCGGGTGTCGAGTTCCTCGGCCTTGGCGGCGAGGGCCTCGGACAGGCCGGTGATCGCCTCGCGGCGGTCACCCAGCGTGGTGTCGATACGCAGATGCGTTTCGTTGAGCGCGCCGGCGACCCCCGAAATGACCCCGGCCTGCTCGGAGAAGCGCTGGGTGAGCCCGGCGACTTCCTCCAGCACCCCGGTCGAGACGCCGCGCAGATCCTTGATCTGATCCTCGAGGCGGTCGGAGGTGAGGCGGGTGGCGTCCTCGACATGGGCAACGGTGTTGCGGAACACGTCGAGCCGCTCGGAGATGGCGCCCTCGATATTGGTGAGGTTGGCGGCGGCGCCGGTCAGCACCTGCTGGAGCAGGCCGTTCATCTCGCCCAGCCGGTCGAGCACGCCATTGACGTCGCCCTGGACGGCGTCATTGGTCGCGGCGATCCCGGCAATGGCGCTGCGGCCGCTCTCCGAGATGGCGTCGATCAGGCCGGAACCGCGATTTTCCAGCGCGCCGAGCAGATCGTCGCCGACCCGGCTGATCTCGCTCGCAGTGGCGCCGGTGGTCTGGCGCAGCGTGTCGACCAGTGCGCCGGCGCGGGCCTCGATGGCGCCGAGCAACTCGTCGCTGGCGCGGGTGAGGTCGCCCGTCGCCTGGCCGGCGGTCTGCTGGACCGCGCCGACGAGGCTGACCGTGCGGCCCTCGAGGCCGGAGAGCAGTTCTTCGCCGATGCGGGCGATCTCGCCGCCGGTCTCGTTGGCGGTGAGGCGCAGCGCCTCGACGAGGGCGCCGGTGCGCCCGTCAATGCCCGAGACGAGTTCCTCGCCGATGCGGGCAAGCTCGCCGGAAGCCTCGCCCGTGGTGTCGCGGACGACGGCGACGAGGTTGTTGGTGCGATGGTCGAGGCCGGCCGCGAACTCTTCGCTGAGCCGTGCCAGTTCGCCCGAGGCGCCGCCGGTGCTCTGCTGCACGGCGGCGACCAGGTTGCCGGCCCGGTTGTCGAATTCGGCGATGAAGGCCTCGCCGATGCGGATGATCTCGCCGGTCGTGCCGCCGGTAGTTTCCTGCATGACGGCGAGAAGATTGCCGGTGCGGCTGTCGAGATCGGCGACGAAGGCTTCGCTGAGACGGGCGATCTCGCCCGAGGCGCCGCCGGTGCTCTGCTGGATGGCGGCGACGATATTGCCGGTACGGTCGTCGAGATCGGCGACGAAGGCCTCGCTGAGGCGGGCGATCTCGCCGGAGGCGCCACCGGTGCTCTGCTGGATGGCGGCGACGATGTTGCCGGCGCGGTGGTCGAGATCGGTGACGAACGCCTCGCTGAGGCGGGCGATCTCGCCGGAGGCGCCGCCGGTGCTCTGCTGGATGGCAGCGACGATAGTGCCGGCACGCTCGTCGAGGTCGGCGACGAACGCCTCGCTGAGGCGCGCGAGCTCACCCAACGTCCCGCCGGTGGTCTGCTGCACGGCGGCGACGAGATTGCCGGTGCGGCCGTCGAGGTTGGCGACCAGCTCTTCGCCGATGCGGGCGATTTCGCCGGCCACCGAACCCGTCGCCTGCTGCACCGCGGAGACGAGCCCGCTGGTGCGGTTCTCCAGATTGGTGAGCAGGTCGTCGCTGAAGCGGGCGACCTCGCCGGCGGCATCGCCGGTGGAGCGCTGGAGCGCGACGACGAGCTCGCCGGTGCGGCTCTCCATATTGCCGAGCAGGGTCTCGCCGAGGCGGGCCAGCTCGCTATTGGTTTCGTTGGAGGTGCGCTGGAAACTCTCCAGCACGCCGGCACTGCGGCTCTCGATGGTGTCGAGCAGGCTCTCGCCGATGCGGGCCAGCTCGCTTTTGGTCTCGTTGGAGGTGCGCTGGAAGGTCTCCAGCACGCCGACGGTGCGGCTCTCGATGGTGTCGAGCATGGCATCGCTGGCGCGCAGCATCTCGTCGGCGCGGCCGGCAGTCGCCGTCTCGAAGGCGGCGACGACGCTGTTGGAGCGGGTTTCCAGCGTGTGCAGCAGGCTGTCGCTCGCACGCAGTATGTCGTCCACGGCGCCGCCGCGGGTGTGCTCCAGCGCCTGGAGCAGGCCGGCACGGTGATTGTCGATGGCGGCGAGGACATCGCCGCTGGCGCGGGTGATCTCGCTCGCAATGCCGACGCTGCGGTCGTTGAGGGCGGCGAGGAAGCCGTTGCCGCTGTCGTCGACGATGCGCGCCAGCTCGGCGGTGCGGGCGTCGAACAGGGTGGCGACTTCGCCGGCGCGGTCGAGCAAATGGCGGCTGACATTGTCGGCGAGCTGGTTGAGCGTGCGCTCCATCGCCCCGGTCTCGTCACGCAGCTGGCCGCTGACCGTCTCGATGCGATTGGCGAGGGAGTCGGCGAGGCCGGCGCCGCGCACCTCGATCGAGGTCGCGACGGTCTCCAGGCGGCCGACCACCAGCTCCTCGAAGCGGCTGACCCGCGCATCGAGCGTGCCGGCGACTTCAAGCGCGCGGTTGCCGAGGGTGCGGTCGGCGAAGTCCAGCCGCTCGGTCAGTGCATCCGTCACCACCTTGGTACGGTCGATGAAGAAGCCGTCGAGGGTGCGCAGCGAGCCGTCCATGGTCTCGCTGGCGAGCTTGGTGCCGTCGGTCACGGTGCGCGCGAACTCGACGGTGCGGTTGGCGAGCGTCTCGTTGAGGCTGTGCACGCGGCGGTCGAGCGCGGCCTCGATATTGGCGAGGCGCTCGTCGAGCGCGTTGCTGACGCTGAGGACGCGGGTATCCAGCACGTTCTCGACGATGCCGAGTCGCTGGTCGAGCGCGGTCGCAACCTCCGCGGTCTTGCTGGACACGCGCTCGTCGAAGCCGGCAAGATTGACTTCCATGCTGCGGGTGACGGCGTCGACGCGCTCGCTGATCTGGGCGACGAGCCCGGTGCCGTGGTTCTTCACCGTATCGTCAAAGGCGCGCAGCCCTTCCGAAATCTGGCGGCCAAGCACGCCGGAATCGTTGCCGATGCGGCCGGCGAGCTCGCCGCCGCGCACCGAGATAGTCTCCTCGAATGCCTTGAGGCGGGCGTTCAGCATCTCCTTCATCGCTTCGCCCTTGGCGCCGATGGTCGAGGAGAGCATTTCCGCCGTCTCGCGGAACTGGTCGGTGACCTTGCCGCCGCGCATGCCGATGGTCTGCGCGACATTGGCGCCGATCTGCTCCATGCGCTCGGTCATCATGTCGCTCTTGGACGACAGGTCGAGCGCCCAGCGCTCGGCCGCGCTTTCCAGCGCCATGGTGACGCCGGTGCCGGCGTCGGACAACTGGTCGGTGACACGCTGGCCGGTCTCCGCCAGGAGGCGCTCCAGCTCGACGCCGCGCACCGCGACGGTGTCGTAGATGCGGTTTCCGGTGTCGGCGATGCGGTCGGCGAGATCGCCGCCGCGTACGGTGATGGTCTCGGCGACCCGGGTGCCGGTCTCCTCGAGCTTGCGCACGACGTCGCCGCCGCGCAGCGACAGGTCGAGCACCAGGGCTTCGCCGGTGGACTTGAGGGTGTGGTTGACCTCGGTGGCGCGCACCGCGATCTCGTCGGCGAGGCGGGTGCCGGTATCCACCAGGGCGTTGGTGATCTCGTCGGAACGCGAGGTCAGGGTCTCGGTCAGGGTCAGCGTGGTCGCGGTGAGCTTGGCGCCCATCTCGTCGGTGCGGCTGGTGACGACGTCGGACAGTTCGGTCGCGGTACGCACCAGATGCGAGCCGATCTCGTCGGTGCGGGCGGCCAGCGTCTCGGCGAGGTCGGAGGTGACGTCCGACAGCCGGCGGCTGATGTCGTCGGTCTTCGAGGTGAGGGTGGTGATCAGGTGCTCGCTGGCGCCGGTGAGGTTCTCGTTCACCTCGGTGCCGGTGACATGCAGGCGATCGATCAGGTCGCCGCCCTTGTCGGTCAGCGCGTCGATGATGGTGTCGCCGACGCGGCCGAGCGCCAGGGTGATGTGCTCGCCCTTGTCCGCCAGCGTGTGGGTGACGCGGTCGGCGGCTTCCATCACGCTCGCATTGATGCGCTCGCTGACGCCCTCGACCTCATGGGAGAAGGAGACATGGGCGCCGGCGATGGAATCGCGGATGCGGTCGGCATGCGTGAGGATGGTCTCGCGCTCGGCCACCAATTCCTCGATGAGGCTGCGCACGCGCATCTCGTTCTCGTCGTAGGCGCGCTCGAGGACGGCGACCTCGCTGCGCACCATGGCCTCCAACTCGCCGGCGCGGGCGATGGTCCGCTCGACGCCGTCGCCCATGGCGGCGACCTCGCGGCGGATGGCTTCGCCGACGGTGACGACGGAATCCATCGCCACCGCATCCGGCTCGGCGAGGCGGACGGCGACCTGCGCCATGGAATGCGCGACGATGCGCATCTCCTGGGTGCGGCTGACCATGCCGGCGAGGACGAAGAAGAAGATCGGCGGCACGATGAGGCCGGCGATGATGGTGAGCAGCGCCGGCGAGGAGAGCATCTCGCTGGCGCCGAGCTCGGCCACCCGCAGATGCGCGGCGGCGAGCAGGCCGCCGATGATCAGCCAGCCGATCGAGGCGCCGGCAGCGATGATGAACGGCATGGGCGAGGGACGGCGCTGCAGCGCCGCGAGGAGCTGGCCGATGCTCTGGCGATCGTCATTGGCGGCACGGCGCGCCGGCGGGGCGGCCTCGGGATGACGGGGGGCAGGGCGGGCGCGCTCGGGCGCGCGCTGCTGCTCCTGGTGTCGTTCCTGTGGGCGTTCGTGTCCGCGTTCGGCCGGCGCATGCTCGGTGCGGTCGGCCATGCGGTCGAACGGGATGAAATCGGAGGCCGGCGCCGGGCGCGGGGCGGCCGGAAAGACTTCGCGCTCCACGGGACGTTCCAAAGGACGCTCCACTTGACGCTCCCGCTCGATCGGGCGTTCGCGTTCGCTCTGGCTGTCCACCGGACGCTCCATGTTGCGGGCGAGCGGCTCGTCGTCATCGGACGGCTCTTCGGGGGGAGCAAAATCGTCGTCGTCGAATTGCGAGCGCGTGCGCATCTCGATGCGCGGCCCCTTCGGCTCCTGCGCGGGCGGCAGGTCGAAGTCGTCGTCGACAGCCTCCCCCGTGGCTTCCGCTTCCTTCCTGGCGTCCAAGCTAAGGGCCTCCTGAATCGCCGAAAGTGCGGCCTCGGTAGGATCTTGCTGAACTTTCTTCGTGCTCTTCGACATCGGACGTCGCCTCCGGTCCGTACGCTACTCCCCACCGGCTTCCGCCGTCGGGCCGGGGAATTCGGCAGTCCAACACGTCTCTTCGCGGGCCGCTAGGGTGCCGCTCTCGAATTCGAGAGGCTATCCTCCGCGAAGTTAATGAGACATGCCGGCCCACCGCATTCCTATATTACGCGCGTGCAGTTTCAAAATGGAACGGGGCTTTCGTAAACCTCTTTCGATATCGTTAACGAGCTGTTCACCATGTCTCGAAAAGAAACATACGCTCCCACCGTCGCGCAGCGACGCTGGCTGGAGCGTGGCCTGAAGCAGGCTGGAGGTAAGCTGCCACTGTTCGACGAACAGGGGCGGGAGGTACCCCGGCGCACCATCGACGCCTGCCTCGCCGCGGGCTGGGCGGAACCGTGGATCGCCAATCCGATCAAGCCGGACTGGCTGGTCTGCCGCCTCACCGCAGCGGGCCGGGCGGCGGTCGGCGGCCGGCGAGACGTTCCGCCTCCTCGGCCGGGCTGAGGGCAGCCCCCGCCCCGGCGCTGTCGAGGAAGCCTTCCACCAGTTCCGCCGCCGCCCCGGAGGCGGGCGTCGCGCCATGGGCAGCGATGGTATCGGCGACGAGCAATTCGGCTCGCCAGCCCTTGCCATGATCGCAGCCGACCCCGCGCAGCGTCTCGCCTCCGCTCGCCAGAGCGAAGCTGCGGCAGAGGCCGTCGGCAACGGGGTAGGTACCGGTCAGCGTCAGGCGGGCAGCGCCGATAGCGACAGGGGTACCGCTCGGCTGCGTGCCGAGCGCGCTCGCGAGTTCCGGCGAGCCGGCGCGCGCCGCGAGGTTCTCCGGCATCGACAGCCGGCCGAGCCAGTAGCTGCCGAGCCCGATGACGAGCGCCAGCGTAGCAGCAAGCGGTAAAGCGGGGCCGCGCCATGCCGGCCACGGCCGACGCACTGGGAGAATGGCCTCGACGAGGCGATCGGGCGGCGGCTCCGCGAGCACGGCGGCAAATGCATCGCGCGTCGCCGCCCGGGAGCGGCGGAGCCCCTCGATGCGCCGGGCGATCTCCGGATCGCCGGCCGCCCGCCCCACAAGGGCGGCGTCCTCGGGCGGCAGCTCGCCATCGACATAGGACATCAGCATCTCGTCGGTGATCCCGTTCGTGCCGCTCATCTGCGTGCCCCCATGCCGGCGCTGCGCGGCTCAGGCGTCGCGTGCAGCGCCGCCGCCACCGCGGCCCGTGCCCGGGCGAGGCGGCTCATGACGGTGCCGACCGGGATGTCGAGCGCTTCCGCGGTATCGCGGTAGCTCATCTCCTCGACGCAGACCAGCACCAGCACCGAGCGCTGTTCTTCCGGCAGCGCGGCGATGGCGGCCTGGGTCGCCTGCAAGGTGAGCCGGGCTTCCGTCGTCGCCCGGCCGTCCTGTCCCGGCAGGTCCGGCCAATCCTCGATCGGTGTCTCGCTCCGGCGCGCACGGAAGGCGTCGATCCACAGATTGCGCAGGATGCGGCACATCCAGCCCTCGAAATTGGTGCCGGGCTGCCAGCTGGCGCTGGCGGCGAGCGCCCGCTCGCAGGCGCCCTGCACCAGATCGTCGGCGGCCTCGCGCGAGCGGGTCAGCGACCAGGCGAAGGCCCGGAGCTTCGGCAGCGCGCGGATCAGCAGCGGTCTTATGTCGACGCTCAAGAGGGATCCCCGGTCTCGTTCGGCGACATAACGTAAGGTAATGATGATTATTCCGCCCACGCGGAATTTTTTTCGTCGCGTCACGTTTGGGATGCCATGAGCTTCTCCCGCGCCCTCATCCTGCTTCTGCTGCTTGCCCTGTTCTCGGGCGGGCTCCCGATCGCGCCGGTCGGGGAGGGGGGGCTGATCGTCTCCCCGGCCCTGGCCGACGACGATGACGATGATGACGACGACGACGATGACGATGACCGCCGCCGCCCGCGCCGGCAGGCCGCGCGGCCGGCGCCGCGGGCGCCAGCGCCCCCGCCACGTCCGCGGCCGGAATTCGTCGTTGCCGTGCGGACCGGTGCCGATCTCGATCGCATCGCCGCGCTCGGCTTCCGGGTGCTGGCCCGCGAGCGTCTGGCGCTGACGGGTCAGGAGACGGCGCGGCTGCGCCCGGTGCGGCGGCTGAGCCTGGCGCAGGCCAGGAGCATCGTGGCGCGCGCGGTGCCGCAGGCGGTGCTCGATCTCAATACGCGCTATCGCCTGAGCGAATTTCCCTGCGCGCCGCACGACTGTCCGGCCCATGCCGCGGTCGGCTGGCCGCCGCCGGCGGGCTCGTGCCGGCTGGCACCGCGCATCGGCATGATCGACAGCGGCGTCGACCTTGGCGTCCTAGCCTTGCAGGGCGCGCGCGTCGACGTCGTGTCGACGCGCAGCAAGGGCAGGCCGGCATCCAACCCCTCGCACGGCACGGCGGTGGCGGCGCTGCTCGCCGGCGCGCCAGATGGGCCGGCGCCGGGCCTGCTGCCGCGCGCCGAGATCATCGCGGTCGACGCCTTTCACCGCGCCGGCGGCGAGGATGCGGCAGACGCCTATGATGTGGTGCGGGCGCTCGACCGCCTTGCCGGCCGCGACGTCGATGTCGTCAATATGAGCTTCGCCGGTCCGGATAATGATGTCCTCGAAGAGGCCGTGGCCGCGATGACCGCGCGGGGCGTGGTGCTGGTCGCGGCCGCCGGCAATGCCGGGCCGCGCGCCGCGCCGCAGTTCCCCGCGGCCTATCGCGGCGTCATCGCGGTGACCGCAGCGGATTCGCAGGGGCGGGCCTACCGCCAGGCGACGGGAGGCGCCCATGTCGCCTTTGCGGCGCCGGGAGTGAAGCTCTGGACGGCGTCCGGCAAGGCCGGACGGTCGCGCTCCGGCACGTCCTACGCGACGCCCTATGTGAGCGCGGCGCTGGCGGTGCTGCGCGCGCGGGGCTCCGAGGTGCAGGCCACCGGGCTTGTGGAGGCGCTCGCGGGGACCGCGCGCGACCTCGGCGAGGCCGGGCGCGACCCGGTGTTCGGCTGGGGCATGGTGACGATGCCGGCGTGCGCGGGATGACCGGATCAGGCGATATCAATCGTCGCCGTCATCATCATCATCATCGTCGTCACCGCGCCGGCGGAAGCGCCAGCTCCGAGAGCGGCGATCGTCGTCATCCTCGTCATCGCGATGGTAATAATGGGGCGGGTGGCCCTGGTAATATTGCCTCTCGATGTGGCGTGGCGGGACCCAGCGCCGGCGGTCATCGTCATCATCGTCGTTGTCGACCAGCAGCAACGGTGCCGTCAGCGCAAGCGGCGCGTCTGCATCCGCCGGGGTGGCCAGAAGGGCGAGGCCCAGCGTGGCGGCCATCGGGATCATCAAGGTTCTCATCGGAATGCTCTCCGTTCTGGCGGAGGCGCGAGGCTGCGCGCTGCCTGGCCTCATGGGTTCAGAACGGGGCACGAGGCGGTTTCATTCCAGGCTGCGACGCTTTTCCCGGCGTGCTGGCATTCCGGCGAGACGGAGGCTATCTAAGGCGTCTCCTTGAAATCCTTCGAGACCGCAGACCCTTCTCATGCCGAAAATCACCTATATCGACGCCGCCGGCACCTCGCGCACGGTGGAGGCGCAACTCGGCGCGACCGTGATGGAAACGGCGATCCGCAACGGCGTGCCGGGGATCGATGCCGAGTGCGGCGGCGCCTGCGCCTGCGCCACCTGTCACGTCTATGTCGACGAGGAGTGGCGGACCGCGACCGGCGAGCCGGCGCCGATGGAGGAGGACATGCTGGACTTCGCCTCCGATGTGCAGCCGAATTCGCGCCTGTCGTGCCAGATCAAGGTGACGCCGGCGCTCGACGGCCTGGTGGTGCGCACGCCGAACCAGCAGGGGTAGGATGGCTGGCGTCGCTTCGGGCGAGTTCGGCCAGAGTTTCAGGATGACGTTGTCCCCTGGACCATTGAGGCAGACATGACCGATCCCCGTATGAAGATCCCCGGCGGCGACCATCCCATCGAGATCGTCCGCAATGGCTCGCGCGTGATCGTCCGGCTGGCGGACAGTATCATCGCCGACACCACGAATGCCGTGACCCTGCACGAGGCGAAATATGCGCCCGTTCACTACATTCCTCGCGCGGACGTGGTCATGTCATTGCTGGAGCCGAGCCCGACCACGAGCTATTGCCCCTTTAAGGGCGAGGCGACCTACTATTCTGTAGGTGAGGGTGGGCCTCGCGACGTCGCCTGGTGCTATGAAGCGCCTTACCCCGCAGTCTCCGAGATCGCCGGACGCCTGGCTTTCTACCCCGATCGGGTGGACGCCATCGAAGTGCGGGAACCGGCGGAAGAGCCGAAATAGCCGCGTGCCGGCGGGGCGCGCTCTGGGTCCATCGCGCGCATTGATGGAAACGATAAGAACATTCGACTTGTTGCTGCATCGCCGCAGTTGCATGGTCGCGCCGTTACCGGCGCCAGAGGAACGCTTCCATGCTCTACACACCTTCCGCCTTTCGCGAGGACGATGTCGGAGCGATGCATGCGCGCATCGAGGCGAGCGGCCTTGCCTGCCTGGTGACCGTGGGGGCCGATGGCCCCCTCGTCAGCCACATTCCGTTGCGGCTCGACCGTGCGGCAGGGGCGTTCGGCACGCTCAGCGGACATCTCGCGCGTGCCAATTCGCAAGCCCAGGACAGCGATCTCTCGCTGCCTGTGGTGGCGATCTTCCAGGTCGCCGATGCCTATGTCTCGCCGTCCTGGTACGCCTCCAAGGCCGAGCATGGCCGTGTCGTGCCGACCTGGAACTACAGCGTGGTGCATGCCCGCGGCAGGCTGGAGCTGTTCGACGACCGCGATGCGCTGATGGCGGAGGTCGCCGCGCTGACCGACCGGCACGAGCAGCGCTTCGCCGCGCCCTGGCAGGCCAGCGATGCCCCAGTGGATTATCTGGAGCGCCAATTGCGCGCCATTGTCGGTGTGCGGCTGCGGATCGAGAGCCTGGAAGGCAAGGCCAAGCTGAGCCAGAACCAGAAGCCTGCGGACTATGCCGGCGTGGTTGCCGGACTGGGCGCCTCCGCGAACGAGACCGATCGCACCGTGGCGGCGATGATGGAGGTGCGGCGGGAGGGTTGAGGTCTCAGCCTTCCGCGCCCTTGGTCTCCTTGCTGGAGATCAGCCCCGAGGCCACGTCCCGGAGCGCTGGGGCGGGCAGGGCGGCGAAGGGAAGCGGCCGCGTCACCTCGATCGCCGCGAGGCCGAGGCGGGCGGTGAGCAGGCCGTTCACCACGCCCTCGCCTAGCCGCGCCGAGAGCTTTGCCGCCAGACCCTGGCCGATGAATTGCTGGAGGATGGTGTCGCCCGCCGCCATGCCGCCGGTCACCGCCAGATGGGCAACGACCTGGCGGAACAGCCGGAACATGCCGAGCGCGCCGGGCCGCCCGCCATAGAGCACGGCGAGCCGCCGCACCAGGGCGACCGCGGTGACGAGCACGAAGATGAGGTCGACCGCGGCGCGCGGGCTGACGGCAGTGACGACCGAGACACGCTTTGCCGCCGTAGAGACCAAGGTGATCGCCTCGGCATCCAGCGGGGCCATCAAATGCCGCTCGGTGAGCCGCACCAGGTCGGCGCCGTCGATGATGGCGCCGAGATGGGAATTGAGCTCGGTGCGGGCGCGGAACAGCCGCGGCGAGGATTTGGCGATGGCGAGCAATTCCCGCGTCACCCCTTCCGCCAGCTTGCGATCGTCCTTGGCGAGCGCTTCGGTCGCCTGAAGGCGCAGCTTGTTGAGCGTGCGCAGCCGCATCAGCCCGAACACTTCGCGCCCGAGGATGACGAGGCTCGCCACGGCAAGCGCCGCGGCAAAGCCGACCGCCAGCCAGCCAAGCCAGTCGGAGCGGGTGAACATGTCATCGATGAGCCGCCATACGGCGAGGCCGATGCCCATCGAGACGAGGCCGCCGAGTCCGGTCCAGAACAGCGTGCCCCAGCGCGAGGTCTCGGGCGGGGCAGGCGGCAGCGGCACTTCGGTCGGTGCGTCGGGCAGGATGAGCGAGGGCGTCACCACGATGGCGCCGCGCGGCGCGCTCTGGCCTTCTTCCGCGAGCACCACGTCGGGGTCATCGAGCCGGAATGCCTGCGGGCGGCGGGGGGACTTGGGACTGGAAGGATCTTGCATGATCACCTCAGCCGGTCGCCGAGCAGGAACTGCAAGGCCCGGTCGAGCCGGATATGGGGAATCGGGAGCGGAACGCCATCCGCATTGCGTTCCACAACCGGCGGGCGGAAGCGCAGGAAACGGAAGTCGCCGCCGGTCGCGTCCGACAGGCCCTTGAAGCCCATCGAGGGATCGAACAGCGCGGACGGATTCTCCGGCAAGTCGCCGGGGAAGACGGCGGCCTCGGCCAGGCCGTCAAAGGCATCGGCACCATGCTGGCCGGCTTCCGGCACGCCGATTATGGCGGGAAGCTGGGCGCGACTCCGCTTCACGCTGGCCTCGCGGGTGGCGCGCACCGCGGCGAGCGCCACCACGTCGATCTCCGCGCCGGCGCTCTGGGCGCGGTCGAGCGCGCGCTCGACCAGCCGGCGCAGTATCGCCTCCAGCGGGTCGTGGCTGGTGTGGTGGAGATGATCGGCCTTGGTGGCGGCGAACAGCACGCGATCGATGCTGTGGCGGAACAGGCTGGCCAGCCAGGAATTCCGCCCGGTCCGGAAGGCAGCAAGGATGCCGTCGAGCGCGGCCTCCAGATCGGAAAGCGCGGCCGGTCCGGCATTCAGTGCGGCGAGCACGTCGATCAGCACGATCTGCCGATCGAGTCGGGCGAAATGATCGCGGAAGAACGGCCGGACCACGCGGTCCTTATAGGCCTCGTAGCGTCGCTCCATCATCGCCTGCAGCGAGCCGGCGGGGGCCTCGAGGTCGGCCTGGACGTCTATGGGGGCGAAAGTCAGGGCCGGCGAGCCTTCGAGATCGCCCGGCATCAGGAAGCGGCCGGGTGGCAGCAGGCTCATCGATACCGCCTCCGCCCGGCAGGCGGCGAGATAGTCGGTGAAGAGCGCGGCGAGCCGGCGGGCCTCGGTCTCTTCGGCGGGCGCCGCCCCATCGGTGGCGTGCAGTGCCGCGAGGAAGGGCTCGGCCAGGGCACGGCGCGCCGGCGCGCGGGCAAGCTGCAGGCTGTTCGTGGCGAACTCGGCGTAGTTCTGGTTGAGCAATGGCAGGTCGAGCAGCCATTCGCCGGGATAGTCGACAATGTCGAGGGTGAGCGTGCGCTTGCCGCCGCGTGCCGGGGCATAGTCGATGGCGAGGCGCAACTCGCTGATGCGCCGCGTCGATTCCGGCCAGCGACGCTCCGCGACAAGGGTCTCGAGATGCGCCTCATAGGCGAAGCGCGGCACGGCGTCGTCGGGCTGCGGTTCCAGCACGGCGCGGGCGATGCGGCCCTCGTGCATCGCTTCGAACACCGGCAGCCGCCCGCCGCGCATCAGCGCATGGACCAGCGCGGTGGTGAACACCGTCTTGCCGGAGCGGGAGAGTCCTGTGATGCCGAGCCGCAGGGTGGGCGAGGCGAGATCTTCCGCCCGATCGAGCAGGGTCAGGGCGGCGAGCCGTGCCTCCTCCACCAACCCCTCATACCAGGACGGCATCAATCCTCTTCCTCGTCGCCCAGTGATTTCGGGGTGACGAAGCGCTCCAGCGTGCCGAGGCGCGGGGTGATGTCGGCCCAGTCGCCGACCGGCAGGTCGATCACGGCAAGGCCGGCGGTCGAAAACTTGCCCGGCAGCTCGCCGCGCTGGTTGCGGGTGACGAGCAGTGTCATCAGGTCGGCGAGGCCGGGATTATGGCCGACCAGCATCAGGCTTTTCACCGCCTTGTCCTGGTCCTTCACCACGCGGAGCAACCGCTCGGCGACGGCCTCATAGATAGCGGACTCGAATTCCACGCGCGGCAGCTTCGACCAGTCGCCGGTGGCGTAGGTCCAAGTCTGCCTGGTGCGCATCGCGGGCGAGACCAGGGCAAGGTCGGGGACGAGATCATGGCGGGCGATATAGGCACCCATCAGTGGTGCCGCCAGCCGGCCGCGTTCGGCGAGCGGGCGGTCCTTGTCGGGCACCCCTTGCGGCCAGGCCGACTTGGCGTGGCGGAACAGAATCAGACGGCGCATGTGATTTTTCATCGATTTCGATTGGGAACGAGGCGGCGTTTGCGGAACATACACGCCTCCGGGCTAAGCTGCTCGGGGGCACGGGTTGCGTTAAGAGGGCAGAGCATGGCCGCGGGCGTAGATACCTTCCATGCCGGCCAGGTGGCGCCGCGCCCTCTGGGCCGCAAGCTGACGCAGGATCTCGACTGCGAGGTCTGCGTCGTCGGTGCCGGCTTTGCCGGGCTGTGGACCGCACGCGCATTGGCCAGGCGCGGCTTCGAAGTCGTGGTGATCGAGGCGGCCCGGGTCGGCTCGGGCGCCACCGGCCGCAATGCCGGCTTCGTCGGCCCGGGCTATGCCGAGCGGCTCGACGGGCTCATCGCCCGCGTCGGCCTCGATCATGCGCGCGAGCTGTGGGCGCTGTCGCGCCAGGGCGTCGAGCTGGTGCGCGCCGCGGTGCATGGCGGTCGGATCGCGGGAACCGAGCCGGTCGGCGGCCATCTCATGGTCCGCCGTACGGACGAGGAGCGCGCCGCCCATCGCGAGGCCGACCGGCTGCGCCGCCAGTTCGGCACGCCGGTCGATGTCTGGCGCGCCCGCGACGTGCGTGGCGTGTTGCGCTCGCCGCATTATTTCCAGGCGCTGTATTTCCCCGAAGCCTTCCATATCAACCCGCTGGCACTCGCCTTCGGCCTTGCCGAGGAGCTGGAGCGCGCCGGGGTCCGCATCTTCGAGGAGACCGAGGCGCTGCGCGCCGATCTCAACGGCGTGCGCAAGCATGTGGCGACCAGCGGTGGCCGGGTCCGGGCGAAGCACGTGGTGCTCGCCTCCGGCGTGCCGACCGGGCGGGTGTGGCCGGCGGTGGCGCGCGGGGTGATCCCGGTCTCGACCTTCATCGGCGTCACCGAGCCGCTCGGCGAGAAGCTCGACGCCGCCGTGCAGTTTCCGGGGGCGGTCTCCGACCTGCGTCGCGCCGGGCATTATTTCCGCCGCATCGCCGGCGATCGCCTGCTGTTCGGCACCGGCATCACCACGCGGCGCTCGGTGCCAGGCGGGCTCGCCGGCACGCTGGCACTCGAGATCGGTGACATCTTCCCCGATCTTGCGGGGGCGAATATCGAGCATGCCTGGGCCGGGACGATGGCCTATGCGGTGCACCGCATGCCGCAGATTGGTCAGATCAAGCCGGGTGTATGGCTAGCCGCCGCCTTTGGCGGGCACGGGCTGAACACCACCGCCATTGCCGGCGAACTCGTCGCATCGGGGATCGCGGATGCCGACGAACGCTGGAAGCTGTTCGCACCTTTCGGCGTGGTGCGGATCGGGGGGCCGCTGGGGCGGATCGGGGTGCAGGCGAGCTACTGGCACATGCGGCTGAAGGACCGCATGGAGGAACGCAAAGCGCGCAATGCCGCCGCGGTTCGCGCGCCGGCGCGTGGTGAGCCGGCAACGTGACTTTTCGGCAACCACAGCGGCCCCGCCGTGGTATATGTAGGTGTCATGGCGTCGGGCTATGGGTCGGGAATCATGCGGTCGTTGAGAGTTGCGAGTGTCGGCTTCCTCCTTGGCGCCTTGGCGCTTCCGACATTCGCGGAGGCGGCCGATATCCCCCTCGGTGAGCCGGTGTCGCCCGCGGTTGCGGCCGCGAGCCGCGAATGGACGCTCACGGTGGGCGGCTACGCAATGGCCCAGCCGGAATTCTTCGGCAGCGACGATTACGAGTTCGCCTTCAAGCCGATCATCAGCATTTCTCGCGCTGACCGGCTGAGCCGTTTCACCAGCTTCAATGACAACGCCAGCATCGCGCTGTTCGATACCGGCATCTTCGAGGCCGGCATTGTCGGCAAGCTCGACTGGGAACGCGACTCGAGCGACAGCCGGGCGCTGAAGGGCCTCGACGATGTCGACTTCGCCTTCGAGGTCGGCGGCTATGCGCAATGGTATCCGGTGGACTGGCTGCGCCTGCGTGGCGAGCTGCGCTACGGCTTCGGCGGGTTCGAGGGCGTGGTGGCGGATCTCGCTGCCGATGCCATCTATCGCAGCGACTGGTGGGGCGGCGTGACCTTCTCCGCGGGCCCGCGCCTCACGCTGACCAGCTCCGGCTTCGTCGACGCCTATTTCGGCATCTCGGACGAGGAGGCCTTCACCTCGCCGAACTTCTATCCGCCCTATGATCCGGGCGGCGGGATCTATTCGGTCGGTGTCGGCGGCCAGATCTTCAAGGATTTCGGTAACGGCTTCCGTGGCAGCGTGTTCGGCGAATACCGCTATCTCACCGGTGATGCCGCCGACAGCCCGATCGTGATCCAGAACGGCGACCGCAACCAGTTCCAGACCGGCGTATCGCTGTCCTACACCTTCTTCCTCGGCTTCGAGTGAGGCGGACGACCGCCTGAGCTTGAGGCTCGCGAATTCTGAAATCCCGGAGTGGCGGTGGCTGGCTCCGGGATTTTTGATTCTGCGGGCGGCCCGGGGCTTGAGAAATCGAGTCCGGTTTTGGCGCCAAGGCTTTGATAGAGCTCTGTCTGAGTATCCTTCGAGGCCGTGAGCTTGCCGGGAATTGGGAGCCTGACGCGAACTCCGAGAATGACTGTCATCCCGGCCTTGTGCCGGGGATCTCGATTCGTGACGGCGTATGAGTCAGGCTCTCGGGACGACGCAATGACTTCCACATTCGTGAAGCGGGCCATTCCCGCCGTCATGGCCGGGCTTGCCCCGGCCATCCACGGTTGCTCATTCGTCGAGGGCGTGGATCCCCGGGACAAGCCCGGGGATGACGGTTGATCGGTGAATGTGAGCGCGCTCGGGCCTCGGCGTTCGAAGAGTTCAGAGCGGTTCCAAAGGAGAGCAATGCCACGCCTGACTTCGACCAAGGGCGAAGAATGCCCCGATTTGCCTGCTTTGGCTGCGCAAACTGCTGAAAAATCCAGCATTTCATGGCAGGTGGATGACATTCACAAGAGTTGTCCGACTGATTTCGTGCGGCTATAAGCGTGCGCCCGAGAGGCCCCATGCGAATCCGTGGCCTCCCAAGGACGAGGACGTGAGCCGATGTCGGTTGAGATCGACGAGGAGTATCGCCCCCGCGAGGACGAGCCCTTCATGAATGAGCGGCAGCGCGAGTATTTCCGCCTGAAGCTGCTCAACTGGAAGGACGATATCCTGCGCGAGGCGAAAGAAACGCTTCAGCACCTTCAGGACGAGAACCAGAACCACCCGGACCTTGCCGACCGGGCTTCTTCAGAGACGGATCGCGCCATTGAGTTGCGCGCCCGCGACCGCCAGCGCAAGCTGATCGCCAAGATCGACGCCGCGCTGGACCGGATCGAGGACGGCTCCTACGGCTATTGCGAGGAGACCGGCGAGCCGATCTCGCTCAAGCGCCTGGAGGCCCGCCCCATCGCGACGCTCTCGATCGAGGCGCAGGAGCGCCACGA
>JAQSWY010000052.1 GCA_029266425.1 Xanthobacteraceae bacterium | reverse complement strand
GCGAGCAGGGCGCCGAGCAGCTGCTCGGCCAGGGCGACATGCTCTACATGGCCGGCGGCGGTCGTATCTCCCGCGTCCACGGACCGTTCGTCTCCGACCAGGAGGTCGAGCGCGTGGTCGAGCATCTGAAAACGCAGGGCGCGCCGGCCTATCTCGACGCCGTCACCAGCGATCTCGACGAGAGCGGCGAGGACGGCGCAGACGGTGCGGTGTTCGACAAGGGCTCGTTCGGCGAGGAGGGCGGCGATCTCTACAATCAGGCGGTCGCGGTGGTGATGCGCGACAAGAAGTGCTCCACCTCCTATATCCAGCGCCGCCTGCAGATCGGCTACAACCGCGCCGCCTCGCTGGTGGAGCGGATGGAGCGCGAAGGCCTCGTCGGCGCGGCCAACCATGCCGGCAAGCGCGAGATACTGGTCGAAGGCGGCGACGCCGAGACCTATTGATCTCCGGAAGCCACGCGTCGGGCCACAGGATCGCCACAGGGGAAGGCTACCGCGTGGTTACGCTGCCGGCTGCATCCTGTTTCGCCGCTCGCCGAGAGAGCACCTCATGCGCCTCGTTCTGCCTGCCGCCTGCCTTGTCCTCGCACTGAGCGCCATCCCCGTGGCGGCCCAGCAGCCGGGCGGTTTCCTGCTGCCGCCGGGCAATGTGCCGGATGCCGGGCCTGCGGCGGCGCCTCAGGCAGCGCCGGTCGCACCTGTCGCGCCGGCCCCGGCGCTGCGTCCCGCAACAGCTCCCGCTCCCGCAGCGGCACCGACTGCGCCGGTGCGGCTGCCGAGCGAGGCACCGTTGCCGACCCCGGCGCCGCTGCAGAAGGACGCCGGCGCCGCTCCGGCCCGTGCGCCCGCCGCAGCCGCGGCTGCGGCCCCCGCTGCGCCGGCACAGGCCGCTGACGCGCCCGAGCCGGAGCCGACCCAGATCGCGGCCGCGGGCACGCCCGGCGGCGCACGCGCAGCGGCGGCGACGGTCGAGCGCATCAACAATTATTTCAACAGCTTCAAGACCATGACCGGCACCTTCACGCAGGTCGATCCGGACGGGTCGCGCAAGAAGGGCAGCTTCTACATATTGAAGCCCGGCCGGGTGCTGTTCGAATACAACCCGCCGAGCCAGGTGGTTCTGGTGGCCGACGGGCGTTCCGTGTCGGTGCGCGACAAGCGACTGAAGACGCAGGACATCACCCCGCTCTCGGCGACCCCGCTGCGCTTCCTCCTGTCGGAGAATCTCGATCTCTCCCGCAACAGCAACGTCGTCGGCGTCTATCAGGACGACCTGTTCGCGACCGTGGTGCTGGAGGAGAAGCAGCCGGCGGTCGGCACCTACCGGCTGATGATCATGTTCGACGCCAAGACCTTGCAGCTCAAGCAATGGACGGTGACGGACCCGCAGGGCTACGACACCACGGTGGCGGTCTACAACCTCAACACCAATGAGAAGCCCGACCCGATGATGTTCGTCATCAACCGGGACAGGTAGGGCGCTGCTCGAATCCTAATGGATGACCTCATCCTGAGGTGCCGGCGTCAGCCGGGCCTCGAAGGATGCCCGTCCCCGATGGCCGCCCTCTGCTGAGCATCCTTCGAGGCTCGCTTCCGCTCGCACCTCAGGATGAGGTCGTCCAAAGAGCAATTCGCGCCAAAGGCGGATTTGAACCTTCCCCGCGACCTCTCTAGTCTCGCGGGCGATTCCCGCCCCCTGAAAGACCCTCCCTTGCAGATCTCCATCGCGACCTGGAACATCAATTCGGTGCGCCTGCGCATCGATCTCGTCGGCAAGCTTGCGGCCGAGCATTCCCCGGACATTATCTGCCTCCAGGAGACCAAGTGCCCGGACGACCGCTTCCCGGCGAAGGAAGCCGGCAAGTTCGGCTATCCGTACGTCGCCATCAACGGGCAGAAGGGCTGGCACGGCGTCGCCGTGCTCTCGAAGCTGCCGTTCGACGAGGTGAGCAAGCAGGGCTTCTGCGACAAGGGCGACGCCCGCCACATTGCGGTGACGCTGGGCGCGAGCGCCGGGCTCGATGATCCCGTGACCATCCATAATTTCTACGTGCCGGCCGGCGGCGACATCCCCGATCCGGACGAGAACCCGAAATTCCGCCACAAGCTCGATTTCCTCGACGAGGCGACCCGGTGGGAATTGCTGCACCGCGCCGAGCTGGAACACCGCTCGGTGCTGGTCGGCGACCTCAATATCGCGCCGCTCGAGGCCGATGTGTGGAGCCACAAGCAGTTGCTCGACGTCGTCAGCCACACCCCGGTCGAAGTCGACCGGCTCGGCCGGCTTCAGGCCGCCGGCAACTGGGTCGACGTGATGCGCAATTTCATCCCGCCGAGCGAGCGGCTCTATACGTGGTGGAGCTACCGTGCCGCCGACTGGGCGGCGTCCGACCGCGGGCGGCGGCTCGACCATGTCTGGGCGAGCCCGGCCTTCGCGTCGCGCGCCCGCACCATGAGCGTGCTGCGCGAGGCCCGCGGCTGGGAGCGGCCGTCCGACCACGTGCCGGTGGTCGTGTCATTTGAGGCATAGGCGCGGGCCGACAACGCCATCGGTACGGTAACGTCTCGCCTTTCCCGCCGCCTTCGCTATAGTGCAGCCGCTTCCACTGGGAACCTGTCCGTGCTTCGTCCCTCCTTGCGTTCCGCTCTTCTCCTTGCCGCCTGCGGCGCGGCTCTCGCGCTTGGTGGCTGCGGGGTGAAAGGGCCGCTGGAGCCGCCGCCCGAGGTGACGGCGGCGCGGACGCATCCCGGCGACAAGGGCTCCAAGCCGAAAGACACCGGCCCGGTGAAGCCCGATCGTCCATTCGTTCTCGACGGGCTGCTCTAAACCGCCAAGCCGTCACTCGGACACTCATCTCATGCATCATTTCGCCTATCGCGACGGCGTCCTTCATGCCGAGGACGTCAGCCTCGAGCAGCTGGCGGCGAGTGTCGGCACGCCCTTCTACGTCTATTCGACGGCGACGCTGGAGCGGCACTACAAGGTCTTTACCGGAGCCTTCGCCGATGTGCGGGCGACGCTCTGCTATGCGCTGAAGGCGAATTCCAACCAGGCGGTGATCGCGACCCTGGCGAAGTGCGGGGCCGGTGCCGACATCGTCTCGGGCGGCGAACTGAAGCGCGCGCTCGCCGCCGGCGTTCCGGCTTCCAAGATCGTGTTTTCCGGCGTCGGCAAGACCCGCGAGGAAATGGCGGCGGCGCTCGACGCCAACATCATGTGCTTCAATGTCGAGAGCGAGCCGGAGCTGGCGGCGCTCTCGGAAGTGGCATCCGCCCGCGGCGTCGTGGCTCCGGTGTCGGTCCGCGTCAATCCGGACGTCGATGCCAAGACACACGCCAAGATCTCGACCGGCAAGTCCCAGAACAAGTTCGGGATACCTGTCTCGCGCGCCCGCGAGGTCTATGCCCATGCGGCGAAGCTGCCGGGCATCCGGATCACCGGCGTCGACATGCACATCGGCAGCCAGATCATCGATCTCGAGCCGTTCGACAATGCCACCGCGCTGCTTGCCGAACTGGCGCGCGACCTGATGGCGCAAGGCCACATGCTGAGCCATATCGACCTCGGCGGCGGGCTCGGCGTTCCCTACATTGCCGGCGAGCCAGACCCGCCGCTGCCGACCGCCTATGCGGCGCTGGTGAAGCGCCACACCCATAATCTCGGGCTCGACCTCGTCTTCGAGGTCGGCCGGCTCCTCGTCGCCAATGCGGGGGTGCTGGTCTCGCGCGTCATCTATATGAAGGAAGGCGAGGGCAGGACCTTCGTCATCGTCGATGCGGCGATGAACGACCTGATCCGCCCGACCCTCTATGACGCGCATCACGAGATTGTTCCTGTCCGCGAGGCGGCGCCGGGCGCGGGGCAGATGGTCGCGGATGTGGTCGGCCCGGTGTGCGAATCGGGCGATTTCCTGGCTTTGTCGCGGCGCCTGCCGCGGCTCAAGGCCGGCGATCTGGTCGCGGTGATGACCGCCGGCGCCTATGGCGCGGTGCAATCCTCGACCTACAACACCCGTCCGCTGATCCCCGAAGTGCTTGTACGCGGTGCGCAATCTGCCGTGGTGCGGCCGCGGCTCGATTCCGATGCGCTGATCGCGCTCGACCGAGTGCCCGACTGGCTCGCCTGACGCCACAATCCCGTTCGTGCCAGATCACAATCTGCTGAGGCGTTATGCACGCACAATTTCCCGGCAGGGGTAGCGCTGCTCCCCTTGCGTGATACTCTTGTGCCAAGGGGCTGGTGTGTCGGAGGCACGACGTGACGGCAGCACCGGATGGTCGAAACGAGACGGGCGGCGACGAGCGCTATGCGAGCGACGTCGCCTTTGCCGAGCGTACGCTCACCGCAGCGCTGAAGCGCGCGCGCGGCGCGATCCTGTGGGAGCGCGTCTGGCCGCCGCTGGTCGTGTTCGCCATGGCGACCGGCCTGTTCCTCATCGTTTCCTGGCTCGGCCTGTGGCTCGCGGTACCGCCGCTGGCCCGGATGATCGGCGTCGGGCTGTTCGCCGTGCTGTTCCTTGTCGCCCTGCTGCCGGCGCTGCAGGTGAAGAAGCCCTCCGCCTCCGAGGCGCTCGGCCGGATCGACCGCGCCAGCAATTTGCCGCATCGCCCCGCCACCGCGCTCGCCGACCATCTCGCCACCCGCCCGGACGATCCGGTGGCGGTGGCGCTGTGGCGCGCCCATGTCGGGCGCGTGGCGGCGCAGATCGGGAGCCTGCGTGCGGGCCTGCCGTCGCCGCGGCTCGCCGCGCTCGATCCGCGCGCGGTGCGCGCCCTCGTCGCGCTCGGCGTGATCGCGACCTTCTTCATGGCGCCGGGCGATCATATGCGCCGTATCGTCACTGCCTTCGACTGGGAGGCCCTGGTGCCGCCCAAGCCCTACCGCGTCGATGCCTGGGTGACGCCGCCGCCTTATACCGGGCGGGCGCCGGTGATGCTGCCGGGCCTGCGCTCGGAGGACGGGACGCAGGACACCGCCTCCGCCGCGCAGCCGGCGAGCGGTCCCGCCATGCACGCGGTCGCGCTCTCGGTGCCCGCGGGCAGCGTGCTGGTGGTGCGGATCACCGGGCTCGACAAGGCGGCGGTGAATCTAGAGGGCGGCGTGGCCGCCGCACCGGAGGCGCCCGCGGAAGGCGCGCCGGCGGGAGTGCCGCCAGCTAATGCCGCGCCCAAGGCTACCTCCTCCAACGCTGCCGCGCCGAGACCCGCCGCCGGCACGCCGGCGCCGGAGCAGCGCTTCATCATTTCCGGCAATGGCGCCGCCCGTCTCGCCGGCCCGCGCGGCGACAGCGTCTCCTGGCGCTTCGAAGCGGTGCCCGACCGTCCGCCGACCATCAGCCTCGCCAAGGAGCCGCAGGCCTCCGGCCGCACCGCCATGGCGCTCTCCTACAAGGTCGAGGACGATTACGGCGTGACCAATGCCGAAGCGAAGTTCGTTCCCGCCCCGGTGCCGCCAGCGCTGTTCGCGCTGAAGAACGCGCCCAAGCCCCCGGCCGCCCGGCCGCTGGTGCCGCCGCCGGACTTCGCCCTGCCGCTGCCCGGCGCCCGGGCCAAGAACGGCATCGGACAGACCACCAAGGACTTCACCGAGAGCCCGTGGGCCGGGGTGAAGGTGACGATGACGCTCACCGCCCGCGACGAGGCCGGCAACACCGGGAACAGCGAGCCGCGCACCTTCGTCATGCCGGCCCGGGATTTCAACAATCCCTTGGCGCGGGCGCTGATCGAGCAGCGCCGCATCCTCGCGCTCGACGCCAACAAGCGCGAGCGGGTGGAGGCCGCTCTCGACGCGCTCGCCATCGCACCGGAGCGCTTCACCCCCAATTCGTCACATTATATGGGCCTGCGCAGCGCCTATTGGCGGCTCGACAATGCGCACAGCGACGACGACCTGCGCGGTGTCGTCGACTATTTGTGGGAAGTGGCCGTTCGCATCGAAGATGGCGACATGTCGGATGTCGAGAAGCAGCTTCGCGCAGCGCAGGAGAATCTGCAGAGCGCGCTGGAGCGCGGCGCCAGCGACGAGGAGATCAAGCGACTGACGCAGGAACTGCGCGAGGCGATGGACAAGTTCATGCAGGAACTTGCCAAGCAGGCGCAGCGCAATGGCGACATGGCGAACCAGCCGCCGGATCCGAACATGCGTTCGGTGCGCCCGCAGGATCTCCAGAAGATGCTCGACCGCATCGAGGAGATGGCGCGCAACGGCTCGCGCGACGCCGCCCGCCAGATGCTGAGCGAATTACAGAACATGCTGAACGGCCTGCAGGCCGGGCGGCAGCAGCAGCGCCGGCAGGGCCAGAGCCAGATGTCGCAGGCGCTCGACGAGCTCGGCGACATGATCCGCGAGCAGCAGAAGCTGCGCGACAAGACTTATCAGCAGGGCCGCGACAAGGGTCAGCAGGGCCAGCAGGGCCAGGACGACCAGGCCTTCAACGAGCTGAAGCAGAACCAGGAGCAGCTCCGTCAGAAGCTGCGCCAGCTGCGTGACAAGATGCAGCAGGCGATGCGCCAGCGCGGCCAGCAGGGTCAGCAAGGCCAACAGGGCCAGCAGGGTCAGCAAGGCGAGGGCCAGCAAGGTCAGCAGGGGCAGAACGGCCAGGGCCAGGAGGGCGAAGGCCAGGAAGGCGGGCCCGGCAGCGAGCTTGGCGAGGCCGAGCAGGCGATGCGCGACGCCGAGGGCGCGCTCGGCGAGGGCGAGGGCGGCAGCGCCGTCGATTCACAGAACCAGGCGCTGCAGGCGCTCCGCAAGGGCGCGCAGTCCATGGCGCAGGCGATGCAGCAGGGCCCCGGCGGCACCGAGCCGGGTGGGCCGTCCGGCCAGACCGCGGAGCGTAATGATCCGCTCGGCCGGCCGATGCGCTCGCGCGATTATGGCGACGACGTCACCGTGAAGGTGCCGGACGAGATGGACGTGCAGCGCGCCCGCCGGGTGCTGGAGGAACTGCGCCGGCGCTTCGGCGAAGGCTTCCGCCCTCGCCTCGAGCTCGATTACCTGGAGCGGCTGCTGCGGGATTATTGAGCAGTCGTTTTCGATGTCATCCCGGCCGTAGCGTAGCGGAGAGCCGGGATCGCTCTCCGATGTCTTCGCGATCCCGGATCGGCCTGACGGCCGTCCGGGATGACGACGTGGCAGTTAGATGGCAGGCCCTCACCCCGACGTCGCCTCCGGTATGTAGCCGATGAACGGCAATTGCCGGAAGGCGTGGGCGACGTCCATGCCGTAGCCGACCACGAAATAGTCCGGACAGGCGAAGCCGACGAAATCCGCGGTGATCTGCACCGCGCGCTTGTTGGACTTCTCCAGCAGCACGCAGACCAGGACCCGGCGGGCGCCGCGTGCCGCCAGCAGGTCCTTGGCAAAAGCGAGCGTGCGGCCGGATTCGAGAATGTCGTCGATCAGCAGCACGTCGCGCCCGCGCACATCGGTCTCGACATCGCGCAGCACCGCGACCTGGCCGGCGGAAGCGCGCGCGTCGCGATAGCTCGACAGAGTGATGAACTCGACCTCCGGGGCGAGCCCGACATCGTGCAGCGCGCGGATGAGGTCGGCGGCGAAGACGAAGCTGCCTTTCAGCACGGCGACGACCAGCAGTTTCTCCGGCCGCGCGGCGACAATTTCCTGGGCAAGCTCATGGTTGCGGGCGGCGATCGTGGCGGGGTCGAAAAGCACTTCGACTTCCGGACGCGAATTGGCTTCGGTCATTTTCCTCACTCACTCATACGGCATCCCAAGATGGACCGGCGGGTGCGTTCGCGTCCAGCCGGCAGAATAAGACGCCATGGAGTTGTTGGTGGCGCCCAAGCCCCTGTGCATGCTCGGTAAAAGGTGCGAGGCTTTTGCAACGAGGGTATGCTCCAGCTCATTGATTTCAGGGCACTATCCATCCGCCTGGCTGATTCCATCGGAGCGGACAGGGCTCTATGTTTCGCGCCGCCGGGAGGATAGAATCGGCGTCGGGCGCGCAGGAGACGTTGCTAGTTGGTTCGTTTTGAGAATGTCGGCCTGCGCTACGGCATGGGGCCGGAAGTGCTGAGGGACGTCACGTTCGGCATCCCCCCGCGATCCTTCCAGTTCCTCACCGGCCCGTCCGGCGCAGGGAAGACCACGCTGCTGCGCCTGCTGTTCCTTTCGCTGCGCCCGACTCGCGGCCTGATCAGCGTATTCGGCCGCGATGTCGCCTCACTGGGAACGGATGAGACCGCCGCGCTGCGCCGGCGCATCGGCATCGTGTTCCAGGATTTCCGCCTGCTCGACCACCTCACGACCTACGAGAATGTCGCGCTGCCGCTGCGGGTGCAGGGCCGCGAGGAGCTGGGCTATCGCGCCGAGGTGAGCGAATTGCTGCACTGGGTGGGGCTCGGCGAGCGCATGCACGTGCTGCCGCCGGTGCTGTCCGGCGGCGAGAAGCAGCGCGCGGCGATCGCGCGGGCGCTGATCGGCCGGCCGGAAATCCTGCTCGCCGACGAGCCGACCGGCAATGTCGACCCCAGGCTCGCCCGCCGCCTGCTGAGATTGTTCATCGAATTGCACAAGTCCGGCACCTCGGTGCTGATCGCCACGCACGACATCGCGCTGATGGATCAGTTCGATGCCCGGCGCCTCGTCATCTCCGAAGGCCGGCTGCGCATCTATGAGTGAGACGCGCACGCCTCCTTCCTCCCTGCCGCCGCGTCGTGGACCCGCTGAAGTCGGAGCGCGCACGCCGCCCGGCCCCCGCGACGAGACGCGCCCGCCGGGCGAGCTCCGGCGGGAGCCCGCTCGCGAACAGCCCGGGCGGGATGAGCCGGTTCGTGAGGAAGCGCGCGAGGAGACCACCGCACGGCCGGCCCGGGCGACCCGGGCGCGTCCGCTTTCGCCCATCGTACCCGGCTCCACGGTGACCGGGCACGCGCTGGTGGCTGTGGTGGCGATCATGACTTTCCTCGCCGCCCTCACCGTCGGCACGGTGGCTTCGGTGCGCACGCTCGCCTCCGGCTGGACGGCCGAAATCTCCCGCGAGGTCACCATCCAGATCAAGCCGGCGGACGGCCTCGATATCGAGGCTGCGCTGGCCAGGGCGACGCAGGTGACGCGATCGACACCCGGCGTCGCCGCGGCGCGCCCGCTCGCCGCGGCGGAGACCGCGAAGCTGCTCGAGCCCTGGCTCGGCGCCGGGATCGATGTCACCAATCTGCCGGTGCCGCGGCTCATCGTCGTCACCCTGGCGTCGAACGCCGAGCCGGCGGCGATCCAGGCGCTGAAGGCCTCCCTCGCCGCGCAAGTGCCTTCGGCCAGCCTCGACGACCACCGGCAATGGTCGGCGCGGCTGTCCTCCACGGCGCGGGCGGTGGTGGTGATGGGGCTCGGGGTGCTGGCGCTGGTCTCGGCCGCGACCATCCTCTCCGTGGTGTTCGCCACCCGCGCGGCGGTGGCGGCGGGGCGGCCGATCGTCGAGGTGCTGCATTTCGTCGGCGCCCGCGACAGTTTCATCGCTGCCGAGTTCCAGCAGCATTTCCTCACCATCGGGCTGAAGGGCGGGGCGATCGGCGGCGGCGCCGCCATGGCGCTGTTCTTCGCCCTCACGGCGCTGCCGATTTGGCTCGGCGGCGGGGCCGGCGGGCAGCCGACCGACACGCTGGTCGGCGGCATGACGCTTGATCTGCGCGGATATGGCGGCATTTTCGGTGTGGCTGTGCTGGTGGCGCTGGTGACGTCGGCGACCTCCCGGATCACGGTCCTTCGCACGCTCCGCAGCATCAATTAGGTCTACTCATCGTGCCCGAGCCTTCATCTGCGACAGCATCGCCTAAACTCCGGTCGCGAGCCGCCCGGCTGCTGTCGCTCGCGCTCGCTTTGGTTCTGGCGTCGCTCGCCGCGCTGGTGCTCGGCTTCATGCTGTTCGCCGCGGGCATAGAGCGGCAGGAGACGCGGCTCGATCGCGCCGCCGACGGCATCGTCGTGCTCACCGGCGGGGCGGAGCGGATCGCCGATGCGACACAGCTGCTCGCCTCGGGTCGGGGGCAGCGCCTGCTGATTACCGGCGTGCATCCCGACACCACCCTCGAAGAGATCGGCCGCCGTGTCGCAGTGGAGCGCCAGCAGCTGGAATGCTGCGCCGATATCGGCCGTTCGGCGCTCAACACGCGCGGCAATGCCATCGAGACCGCGCATTGGGCGCGTGATCGCGGCTTCCGCTCGCTCATCATCGTCACCTCGTCCTGGCATATGCCGCGGGCGCTGGTGGAGCTCGGGCGCGCGCTGCCCGATGTCGAGCTGGTGCCCTATCCGGTGGTCACCGACCGCATGCGCGCCGCGCCCTGGTGGAGCAGCCCGTCGACCAGCCGCCTGCTGTTCGTCGAATATCTGAAGCTGCTGGCGGCCTATGTGCCGTTCCGGCCCGGCCCCGCGGTGACCGCCGACGCCCATTGAGGGACGGACACACAACGGGAACAAAGTGCGCCGGCGCGGATTCATCCAGCAATTGGCCAGCAATTGGCATTGACGCCGATGATAGATGTTCTAACTTTGTTCTCATGATGATGCACAGCGAATCCCTGCTCGACGATGGCCCGCTCGCCGCCGCGCCCGATGCGGCGCTGGCGCGGCGGTTCCGCCTCTGGCGCGCGCCCGACGGGCGGCGGCAGGTCTATTCGGTCTATCCGGTGGAGGAAGCGCCCGACTATCCGGGCGCCGTGGCGCTTGCAGTGCGCGAGGTGCGCGGGCGGCGCGTGGTGATGTGGAGCGGTCCGGCCGGCGCATGCGCCCGTGCCGCGGCCGCGGCCGCCGGCGCGCATGAGATCCATCTGCGCATATTGCCGGAGGCGGCGAGCGGGCCGCTCGCGCCGCAGTAAGTTCGTCCAAACCCGCCCTCATCCCCGGACTTGATCCGGGAACCCAGCCCGTCCACCGGCTGTCGGCCGAAAGTCCGGCCCGGGTCAAGCCCGGCCATGAGGGAAGAATCGTCTCTGACGGCGTTCAGAGTCGTTCCGCCAGCCACTCGACCTCGCTGTCGCGAATGCCGAGTTCGGCCAGATGGTCGTGCATCGCCAGTACATAGTCGCGGTTCGGCCCGCCGACGCCGTGGCCCTGACGGATATGGTGCAGCCGCTGCTCGTGGGTCAGGCTGCCGGCATATTGCGCGTGGCTGCGATCGACCATGAAGGCGACGGCCGGCACCGCGCGTCCGCTGCCGTCGCGCAGCCAGATCCGGCGGACGGTCTCGCGATAGATCATCGTCACCTGCTCGCGCTCGCGCAAATAGGCGAGCGTCCGTTCCGCGTGCTCCGGCGCGACCCGGAAGGCGATGCCGACGCAGCTGCCGCCCTGGTCCAGGCCCAGTACGAGGCCGGGCCGCTCCGGCGTGCCGCGCCAATGCACCGAGAGCACGCAGAGCGAGCGATGGGCGCCGAGAAGGCGCGCCGCCACGCGCTCCTCATAGGTGAAACCCGGATTCCACATCAGCGAGCCATAGCCGAACACCCAGAGCCCAGGATGATGCGGCGGGGAGGGGAGTTCGGCGGGTGCGCTCATGCGGGGGAATCGCGTCGGTGGGCGGGATATGCGGGCATTGAGCCGGCGCTCCCGGCAAGACTATGGCACCGGACCCGATTCGCGCGCGATCTTTGCGCAACCGCCCTCCAAAAGCCGCCTGCCTTGCCAAAGCCTTCGTTCTGCGGGACGAACGCAATCCCTGCGCCGGCTGTTGCCGCCTTCCGTCCTGCCGCCCTCAAAGGTCACGCATATGAGCCTCACCGAGCCCGCCGCGCCGTCCCGTCCCTGGAGGGTGGCGCTGCCGCTCGGGCTGCTGGTGCTCGCGGCTCTCGGCTGGGCCGGCGCCTGGTTCTACGCCTCGTACCGGGCGCAGCACGAGATCGAGGCCTGGATCGCCCGCGAGGCGACGCAGGGCCGGACCTGGAGTTGCGCGAACCAGACCTTTGGCGGCTTCCCTTTCCGCTTCGAGCTGATCTGCACCGAGCCGACCGTGACCTTCGTCGGCACGGACGGCTGGAAGGCCAGCGCGCAGCGCGCCCATGCTGTGGCGCAGGTCTGGAACCCCGGGCACATCATCGCCGAGTTCCAGGGGCCGGGCGTGATCATCCAGAGCGCGACCGGGCGACGGCTGGAGGGCGCATGGTCGCTGCTCCAGGTCAGCGGAGTCGGCTCCGGCGGGCGGGTCGAGCGGATGTCGCTTGCGGTCGACAACTACACGCTGAGCGAAGGCGGGGCGGTGCTGCTCACGGCCCGCCATGGCGAGATCCATGTGCGCCACCATCCGGGTGACGACAGCCCGACGATGGACCTTGCGGTCGGGGTGCTCGGCGCCACCGGGCCGGGCGGGGCGGGGGTCGGCAAGAACCCTGTCGATGCAGAGCTCGAGGCGACCATCACCGAGGTTCCGCATTTCCGCTCGATGCCTCTGGAGGAGCGGCTGCGCGCCTGGCAGGCGGCGGGCGGGCGGGTGAAGCTGCTGCTGGCGAAGGCGACCTCGGGCGCCGCGATATTGGCGGCAACCGGCGATCTCGGGCTTGATACCACGGGCCAAGCCGAGGGTGCGGTGACGGTCAATGTGGCAGGTGCGGACGCGCTGCTGAAGGGGTTGGCTGCGTCCGACCTGATGCCGCCGGTGCTGGCCGGGCTCGGCAGCGTGGTCGGCATGGCCGGCACGCCGAGCGAGATCGACGGGCGCAAGGCTTCCGCCTTCAATGTCCGCTTCCGCGACGGCCGGGTCTTCCTCGGTCCGCTGCCGCTCGGGCGTACGGCGCCGCTTTGGTGAGTGGTTCATCTCCCTCGTCATGGCGGGCAATGGCGACCTCCGGTCGCCGTCCCTTATAGAGACGCCGAGGCCACAGCCTCGGCTTTTCCCGGCCATCTCGGCCTCTGATGCGCTGTCGGGAATCGAGATCCCCGGCACAAGGCCGGGGATGACGGTCGGACTTGGGAACGACGGCGTATTTCTAATCGTGCTCGCGGCCGAAGTCCGGCGCGGCGGTCTCCTGGCCGAGCTCGATGATGGAGCGGCGGATCGCGCGGGTGCGGGTGAAAAGGTCGAACAACGCGTCGCCCTGTTCCCAGCGGATCGCCCGCTGCAGCGCGATCAGATCCTCGGTGAAGCGGCCGAGCACCTCGATCACTGCCTCCCGATTGTTCAGGAACACGTCGCGCCACATGGTCGGGTCGGAGGCCGCGATGCGGGTGAAGTCGCGAAAGCCGCCGGCGGAGAACTTGATGACCTCGGACTGGGTCACCGCCTCGAGGTCGGCGGCAGTGCCGACGATATTGTAGGCGATCAGATGCGGCACATGGCTGGTGATGGCGAGCACCAGATCATGATGCTCGGCGCTCATGGTCTCGACATTGGCGCCCATCGCCGTCCAGACCTCGGTGAGCTTCGCCACCGCCTTTTCGTCGGCGCCGTCCGGCGGGGTGAGGATGCACCAGCGGTTCTGGAACAGCGTGGCAAAGCCCGCGTCCGGACCGGAATATTCGGTGCCCGCCACCGGATGCGCGGGGATGACGTGCGCGCCGCCGGGTATGTGCGCCTTCAGCGCCGCCAGCACCGCGCCCTTCACCGAGCCGACATCGGAAACGATGGCGCCGGCCTCTAGATAGGGGCCGATCTCCGCGGCGACCGCGGCCATGGCGCCGACCGGCACGCAGATGATGACGAGGTCGGCGCCCTTCACCGCCTCTGCCGCGCTCGGGGCGATCTCGTCGCCAAGGCCGAGCTCGGTGGCACGCGTGCGCACCGCCTCAGAGGCGTCGGACGCGACGGTAGTGCCGGCGAGCCGCCGGGCCTTCGCCGCGTGCAGGATGGACGAGCCGATAAGGCCGATGCCGATGACGGCGAGCCGCTCGACCAGCGGCTTTGCAAGCGGCGGATCAAGCACCATCGGGGCTCTCCCGGCCGGCGCCGAGGAATTCGGCCAGCGTGGTGACGACGAGGCGGCAGGCTTCCTCGGTACCAACGGTCAGGCGCAATGCGGCCGGGATGCCATAGGAATCCATCCGCCGCAGGATCAGCCCACGCTCGCTGAGGAAGGCGTCGGCCTCCGCGGCGTTGCGGCCCGGAACGTGCGGGAAATGCACCAGGACGAAATTGGCGGCGCTCGGGGTGACGGTGAGGCCCAGCGCGGTCAGCTCGTTCGTCAGCCATTCCAGCCAGCGCGCATTGTGCGTGACCGCGGCCTCGACATGGGCGCCATCCTTGATCGCGGCGGTGGCGGCGGCGATCGCCGGCGCGTTGACATTGAACGCGCCGCGGATGCGGTTCACCGCGTCCACCACCTCCGGCGGGCCATACATCCAGCCGACGCGCAACGCCGCGAGGCCGTGGATCTTCGAGAAGGTCCGCAGCATCACCACGTTGGAACAGGTGGCGACCAGCTCGATGCCGGCCTCATAGTCGTTGCGCCGGACATATTCGGCATAGGCCGCATCGAGCGCGAGCAGCACGTTGGGTGGCAGGCCCTGCTGCAGCCGCTTCACCTCGTCGAACGGGATGTAGGTGCCGGTCGGGTTGTTCGGGTTGGCGAGAAAGACGATGCGGGTGCGCTCCGTCACCGCGGCCAGCAAGGCGTCGACATCCGAACGATAGTCGCGCTCCGGCGCCACGATCGGAGTCGCGCCGCTCGCCAGCGCGGCGATGCGATAGATGAGGAAGCCATATTGCGAAACGAGAACCTCGTCGCCGGGCCCGGCATAGGCATGGGCGATGAGGTTGATGAGCTCGTCCGAGCCGGTGCCGCACACGATGCGCGCCGGATCGAGACCGTAGGCGGCACCGATCGCCTCGCGCAGCCTGGTCGAGGAGCCGTCCGGATAGAGGTCGAGGGCGGTGGTGTCGCGGTAGGCCTCAAGTGCCGCCGGGCTCGGCCCGAGCGGGTTCTCGTTGGCCGAGAGCTTGTACACCTTCACGCCCGCGCCGGCATGCGCCTTGCCGGGCACATAGGCCTCGATCTCCATCACGCTCGGCCGGGGAACAGGCCGGGTGGCGGCAGGCGCAGCGGCGGACGACATTGGATCAGCTCCGGGAGTTCTCGAAAATCAGGCGGCGGTCAGGCGCCGTGGGTATAGCGGTTCGCGTGGCTGCCGACGAGGGCCGCCGAGCGCACCGAGGCACCGGCCGCACGCAAGGCGCTGAGGGCGGCTTCCAGGCCATGCGGCCCACTATTCGCATCGACCGATACGGAGAGCAGCAGCGCCGCGCCGTCGAGCCCGCGATCTGGCACGGCAATGACGTCGGCCAGCGGGGCGACGGCCCGCGCCGCATTGGCGCTCCAGCCGGCGACGCGCACGCTCCAGGCCTCGACCTCGGTGACCGCGCCGTCGCTTACCGGATGGGCGATGCAGAACACCGGCAGGCCTGCCGGATGGTCGGCACGCTCGACGAAGGGCAGGCGGGCGATGATCTTCGGCGCGCTCTCGGTCTCCAGCGCCGTCCACCAGGCAGTGGCACCGGGCGGGGCGAAGGCCGGCACCAGGCCGAGATCGCCCTTGGAGGCGGCGACGGCAGCGACGACGCCGGTGGAGCCCATATGCGCCTCAAACGGCACGGTGAACCCGAAATGGAACCGGGCGGCGTCGCGGATCGCGGCCTCGCCGGAGGCGACATCGGCATGCACCGCATAGGGTGCCTGTACGTAGGTGAAAGTGGAGATGATGACGCGCCAGATGCCCTCGACGGTGTCGAGCGGGAGAATGCCGCGATGGCGGTCGACGATGTGCCGCATCATCGAGGCCTCGCGCGCCGGGCGGAACGCCGAGCCGCCCTCCGACCCTTGCGTGCGCTTGACCGCGACCAGCGTGTCGATGATCTCGCCGCGCTCGATCAAAAGCGCGTGCATCGCCGCATCGATGCGATCGATCTCGCCACGCAGTTGGGCAAGGCTCGGCAGTTCGGTCGGCAACGTGTTGGCGGGCTTCATTGGCAAGCCATCGTCTTTGGCGCGGGAGCGAAGTCTTGTCGCGGGAGCGAAGATCAAAACCATTTCGGCACGCAAAGCAATATTGACATTGGCGCGCTGTGGCTTAATTCCAGCGTCCGTTATAACGAACCTTTCGTCCGGTAGGACGATTGCGGCGCGGCACGCCCCCAGGACGACCCACAGAGATCATAGACGCGACACATGGCGGACGGCACGGCATCCTTCGTCGACATAGCGGCACCCGAGCTCGCGCGCGGCGAGGCGGACCGACCGCACTCGGCCGTGGTGCGCTTCGGCACGGAGGCGCCGCTCAAGCTCGACGCCGGCGGTGTGCTGAGCCCGTTCCAGATCGCCTATCAGACCTATGGCATTCTGAACGCCGCGCGCTCCAACGCCATACTGCTCTGCCACGCGCTGTCCGGTGACCAGCACGTGGCGAACGTGCATCCCGTCACCGGCAAACCCGGCTGGTGGGAGACGCTGGTCGGGCCGGGCAAGCCGATCGACACCGACCGCTTCTTCGTCATCTGCTCGAACGTGCTCGGCGGCTGCATGGGCACGACCGGGCCCTCCTCGCTCGCCCCCGCGACACGGGTTCCCTACGGCCTCGACCTGCCGGTGCTGACCATCCGCGACATGGTGCGGGCGCAGGCCATGCTGATCGACCATCTCGGCATCGAGCGGCTGCTCGCCGTGGTCGGCGGCTCGATGGGCGGCATGCAGGTGCTGCAATGGGCGGCGAGCTATCCGGAGCGGGTCTTCGCCGCCTTCCCGATGGCGGGCGCGGCGCGCCATTCCGCCCAGAACATCGCCTTTCACGAGGTCGGCCGGCAGGCGATCATGGCCGATCCGGACTGGCGCGGCGGGCGCTATCTCACCGAGGGCGCCAATCCGCGCCGCGGCCTCGCGGTGGCGCGCATGGCGGCGCACATCACCTATATGTCGGATTCCTCGCTGCACCGGAAATTCGGACGACGGCTGCAGGATCGCGAGGGCCGTACCTTCTCGTTCGACGCCGATTTCCAGGTGGAGAGCTATCTGCGCCATCAGGGCGAAGCGTTCGTCGACCGCTTCGACGCTAATTCCTACCTTTATGTCACCCGCGCGATGGATTATTTCGACCTCGCGGCGGACTATGGCGGCGTCCTGGCGAATGCCTTCAAGGGCACCAAGACGCGCTTCTGCCTCGTCTCCTTCACCTCGGACTGGCTGTTCCCGACCTCGGAATCGCGCACCGTGGTCCATGCGCTGAACGCTGCCGGCGCCTCGGTGTCGTTCGCCGAGATCGACAGCGACAAGGGGCACGACGCCTTCCTGCTGGAAGAGCCGGAGCTGTTCGCCATCACCCGCGGCTTCCTCGACGCGGCGGCGCGGGCGGTGGGCGTGCCATGATGTCCCCGCGCGATCTCGCCATTGCCGACCTCACCATGCGCGAGGCGGCGCGCGCGGCTTCCGGCAAGCGCGTCGACTTCCTGCTGGTCGCCGAGATGGTGGCGCCCGGCTCGCGGGTTCTCGATGTCGGCTGCGGCGACGGCGAACTGCTGGAATTGCTGGCGACGACGCGCGGCTGCGATGCTCGCGGCATCGAACTCTCGCGCGAGGGCGTGAATGCCGCGGTGACGCGCGGGCTCGCGGTGATCCAGGGCGACGCCGACATCGACCTCGCCGATTATCCCGACGACACGTTCGACTATGTGATCCTGTCCCAGACCATCCAGGCGACGCGGCGGCCGAAATGGGTGCTGGAGCAGATGCTGCGCGTCGGGCGCAGCGCGATCGTCTCCTTCCCCAATTTCGGCTTCTGGCGCATGCGGCTCGATCTGCTGCTCAATGGCCGGATGCCGCGCACCGACAATTTGCCCTATGGCTGGCACGACACGCCGAACATCCATTTCTGCACCATCCGCGACTTCGTCGAGCTGGTGGAGGAGGTCGGCGCGCAGATCGAGCGCGCGGCGGCGCTGGACGGTGCCGGCCAGAAGGTGCGGTTCAACCTGCCCTGGGGCGTGTGGAACCTGCTCGGCGAGCAGGCGGTGTTCCTGCTGACGCGGAAGGGGTGAAGCGTCAGCGCTTAATCGGGTGTGCGCTGGCGAATGTTACGAAGCACGTCTTCAGCGGACGGAATTTCCCTTCACGGACTTCCTGTTCCATCGCGACGCTCCTGACGAGCGCCAGCGTTTCCCGCCGTTCCTCATAGCGGGCGATATCCAGAAGCACTGCCTTGGGCTTGCCGTCCGCGGTGATGAGGGTTGGCAGCTCATCACCGGTCAGTCCGTCGACCAACCCGTCTACGTGCTCGGCAAAAGCATCGACCGACATGCTACGTTCGTAACGCTTCATCACGCCCTCCGGTTGAGAGGAGCAAAGCCAATCGGAGCGAAGTGAGAAGCCATTTACCCGCCCGCCGGTTGCGGCGCCAGCACGGGCTCCAGCACGCGCAGGCGTTCGCGCTTGCGGATCGGCACCGGCTTGTAGACCTGCTTGGTGGCCTCCACGATGTGCACGCCGGCGAACGGCGCCGAGACGCTGTGGCCGACCCTTTCCCATGCCACCGCGGTGCGCAGGAACCAGGTGCGGGGCACCGGCGGCACATAGAGCGCCTCGTCCCAGCCGACCGGGGTGAACAGCGCCTCGCGCAGCAGGCTGGTGATCTGGCTGCGGGAGAACGGCTGGCCGTGGCCGAAGGGCGTGGTGTCGGCACGCGCCCAGACGCCGCGCCGGTTCGGCACCACGCAGAGCAGCCGGCCGCCGGGGGCCAGCACCCGCCACACCTCGCGCAGGACTTCGGCGGCATTCGGCGTCATCTCCAGAAGATGCACGGCGAGCACACGGTCGATGACACCATTGCTCAAGGGCAATTCGGTCTCGTCGACGAGGGCGGCGAGGGTGGGTGCGGCGGAGGGCCAGCGGGTGACGCCCTGCGCGCCCGGCATGAAGGCGAGCGTGCGCTCGCACTCCTCGCGGAACACGCCGAGATAGGGAGTCGCATAGCCGATGCCGAGCACCGACAGGTTGCTGACATCGTCGAACCGGGTGCGGATCGCACGCCCGACCAGCCGGCGTGTGACCACGCCGAGTGGCTGGGCATAGAAGCTGCGCAGGTCGACAACATCAGGAAACATGACTGAACCTTATAGCGCGGGCCGTGACGCCTTGAAATCACCACGCATTTGCGCCACATAGATGTCGTGTACGGGCGCTTCGCCTGTAGCGGGGCCGCGTCGCTCGAATTTCAGCGCTCATTATTGCGCAGTCTTCGGCCCCTTATCATCGGATAATCCACTGACGTCCCAGGCCACGCGGGGTGTCTACCACCCCCGCGACACGCGGCCGCGCCATTCCGGTGCGACGCCGCTCTTCGCCTGTGAAAGAACGATACTTGAACAATTTTTCCGAGCTCGGCCTCGCCGAGCCCATCCTGAAGGCGCTTGCCGAAGCGAACCACGAAATCCCGACCCCGATTCAGGCGCAGGCCGTGCCGCATGTGCTGGCCGGCCGTGATCTCATCGGCATCGCGCAGACCGGCACCGGCAAGACGGCCGCCTTCGCGCTGCCGATCCTGCATCACATCACTACCGTGCGCCAACGGCCGGAGCGCCGTGCCGCCCGTGCGCTGATCCTCTCGCCGACCCGCGAGCTTTCGGGTCAGATCCTCGAGAGCTTCCGGCAATATGGCCGCCATGTGCGACCCTCGACCGCGCTCGCCATTGGCGGCGTGCCGCTCGGCCGGCAGGCCCGCGCCCTGATGGCCGGCGTCGATGTGCTGGTCGCGACCCCCGGCCGCCTCGTCGACCTCGTCGAGAACAATGCGGTGCGGCTCGACATGGTCGAGATGTTCGTGCTCGACGAAGCCGACCAGATGCTGGACATGGGCTTCATCCATGCCATCCGCGCCATCGTCGCCAAGCTGCCGAAGGTGCGGCGCAACCTGTTCTTCTCGGCCACCATGCCGAAGGAGATCGAGAAGCTCGCCGACCAGCTGCTCACCAATCCGGTGCGGGTCGCGGTGACGCCGGTCGCCAAGACCGCCGACAAGATCGAGCAGAAGGTGATCTTCACCGATCGCAACGGCAAGGCGAACCTGCTCAATGAATTGCTGTCCGGCGATGCGGTGAAGAGCGCGCTGGTGTTCGCCCGCACCAAGCACGGCGCCGACCGCGTGGTGAAGGGGCTGTCGATCGCCGGGATCAATGCCGAGGCGATCCACGGCAACAAGTCGCAGCCGCAGCGCGAGCGTGCGCTCGCCGCCTTCCGCGAGGGCAAGGTCCGCGTGCTGGTGGCGACTGATATCGCGGCGCGCGGCATCGACGTGCCGGGCGTCAGCCACGTGGTGAACTACGACCTGCCGAACATCCCCGAGAGCTATGTGCACCGCATCGGCCGCACCGCGCGCGCCGGGGCCGACGGCATCGCCATCTCGTTCTGCGACGGCGAAGAGCGGGCCTTCCTGCGCGACATCGAGCGGCTGATCAAGATCTCGATCCCCTCGGAAGACCGGCGTCCGCCGCGCGGCACGGTCACGCCGCGGGCCGAGGTCGAGGTGCGCTCTCAGGACGGCCGCGGCCAGGAGCGGCGCGGCTATGATCCGCGCAATTCCGACGGCCGGCCGCCGCGTCGTGACGGCGAACGCAATTTCCGCTCGGGCCCGCGTCCGCCGCGCCCGGACGGGGAGCGCGCCGACCGGCCGAGGGGTGAACATCCGCGTGGCGAGCAGCCGCGGTCCGAGCATCGTCGTCCGGAGCACGCGCGGGCGGACCACCCCAAGGTGGATCACTCGCGCACGGACCATCATCGCGGCGAGCGCCGCGGCGATCGTCCGAACCAGGAGCGTGGCGGCGAAAAGGTCGCCGGCGACCTGGGTGGCGTTCGCTTCATGCAGCAGCCGGCGCGCAACGGCGAGGGCCGTCCGAAGCGCTGGCGCCAGGACGGCGGCGGTCGCGGGCCGCGCGCGCCGCGCTAGAGCATTTTCTTGTCGTTCGGATGGTTCCATCCGAACGACAAGGCTCAAGGTGTTCGCGCAAAAATAGTAAGGCTTTGGCGCCGCGAACATGCTTCAGCGTCTTGATACTGGAGCACTTTTCCGTTCGTTCGGATGGTTGCATCGGAACGGAAAGGGCACTAGGCCGAGACAAATGCCTGCCGTCAGAGTATGTCCCCTGTCGGCGGGCCCCAGCGAGAGGCAGCGACGGCCATCATCAGGAGAGCCAGGAATGGCGAAAGAGGAACTGCTCGAGTTCGACGGCACGGTGACGGAAGTGCTTCCCGACGGGAACTTCCGCGTCGTGCTCGATAACGAACATGAGATTCTCGCCTATGCGGCGGGCAAGATGAAGAAGAACCGCATCCGTACCATTGTCGGCGATCGTGTCGTGGTCGAGATGTCGCCCTACGATCTCGAGCGCGGACGCATCAATTTCCGCCACAAGACCGGCGGCCCCACCCCGCCGATCGGCTCCGGCCAGCGCAGGCCGCCGCCGGGACGTCGTCGCTAGATTCTTCCGAACACCGGGTGCGTGCTCATTTTCTCATCGCAAAAGTCATTCAACTTTTGCGATGAGAAAATGCCCTTACGCTTGCCGCGAGGGACCGCGAGCGGTCGGCATATGGCGCCGCGGGTGCATGCCGAGCGCATCGGCGAGCCTGTCCGGGCGCGCTGCCGGCTCGCTGAGATCCATGTCGGCGTCGACATGGACGATATGCTCGCGCATCAGCCGGGCAGCGCTATCGGCATCCCCGGCTTCGATCGCGCTCGCGATCGCGGCATGGTCATGCGGCGGACAGCTCGCGTGCTCGCCCCGCGCATAGAGCAATATGGCGAGCGAGGAGAGCGCCTGCAGCTCGGTGAGCAGGCGGGCGAACACCGGATTGCCGGCGATCTCGGCGAGCGTGACATGGAACTCGCCGGTGAGCCGCACCAAAGCGGCGCGGTCGCCGGCGGCACGGGCGGCGTCCTCCCCGGCGAGGTGACGGCGCAGGCGCGTCGCGCCGGCGCCATCGCAGGCGCAGGCCGCCAGCCGGGCGACCTCGGGCTCGACGACGGTGCGCGCCGCCATCACATGGCGTGCCTCTCCCCGGCTCGGCGCCGCGACGAAGGCACCGCGATTGGGATGATGCTCGACGATGCCATCCTGGGCGAGGCGGGCGAGCGCCTGGCGCACCACGGTGCGGCTGACCGCGAACAATTCGGCAAGGCGATCTTCGGTGAGCTTCTCGCCGGGGGGCAGACGCCGTTCGAAAATGGCTTGCAGGATGCGCGCGCGAATCACCGCCTCAGAGCGGCCGCGGGGCGCGGCGACGGCCTCAGTCGTCATATCCTGCATCGGTCACGATCATCCAGCGGAACACATCGGTTTCCGCCTCTGGATCGTAGCCAAACCGTGGCGTCTGGATAGGTCTATTCGCCTTTCAGAGCCCTATCCGCTCGAACGGAATCATTCGAGCGAATAGGGCTCTCGATCCAATAAGCTGGAGCATGTTCTGATCGCAAAAGTCTTCCAACTTTTGCGGAACATGCTCTAGACGGGCCACCCGGCCAGCCGCCACGCCGAATCCCAGAACATCCATTCGAGCTGGCTCGCTCGCGCATAGGCGGCGTGCATCGCCGCGATCGTGTCTGGCGCGGCCTTCGCCGCCGCGCGGTCGGTGGCGTTGATCGCGGCGCGCACCACCTCGTGGAATTCTTCGCCGGCATAGGTGTCGATCCAGGCATCATAGGGGTTCGGCCGCACCGCACGCTTGAGAATATCGCGGCCGATCTCGGCATAGATCCAGAAGCAGGGCAGCACGCTCGCCAGCACCACCGGATAGGGTTCGGCATGCGCCTTGGCGACGAGGAAATTCACATAGTGGTCGCACACCGGGGAGAGCGGCGTGTCGGTGAAATCCTCGGGCGAGATGCCGAAGCGATTGAAATAATCGTCATGCAGCGAGCGCTCGATCACCACGGCATCGTGCGCGAATTGCGAGAACTGGACGATGCCGGCGGGATCGTCCGCCTTGGCTGCGGCCAGCGCCAAGGCGCGGGCGAAGCCGATGAGATAGTGCGAATCCTGGATGATGTAGTGGCGGAACCGATCGAGGCCGAGCGAGCCGTCGGCCAGCGCCTCGACGAAGGGCATGGTGCGGATGGCTTCGAACACCGGGAGATTGCGCTCCCAGGCGGTGGTGCTGAAGGTCTCGGTGGCGCTGAAGGTCTCGGTCATGGCTTCCGAGCTCCACATATGCGAAGGGCCGCCAATGGCGGCCCCTGCGGTCGTCAGGATATTCCAAGCCGCTCAATTCGCGGGGTGTGGGCGTCCGCTTCGATTGCGGCGGCGGTCGTCTTCAGCGCGTCGAGATAGCTCGTCGCCTTCAGCGTGGCGGCGTCGCCCTTAGCGTCCTCAACGTCTTCCTCGGCGTCCTTGATCATCTGCGCAAGGTGCTCGTGGCGAATCTCGGCGAGCGGCACCGCGGTCTCGGCGAGCACCGTGAGGCCCGCCGGGTTGGCTTCGGCGAAGCCACCGCGCACGAACAGCTTCTTCGGTGCGCCGTCACCCTTGATGATGAGCACGCCGGGCTTCAGCGTCGCGACGAAGGGCGCATGGCCGGCGAGCACGCCGAACTCGCCTTCGCTGCCCGGCACGATGACCTCGGTCACCGCGCCGGAATAGACGAGGCGCTCCGGCGAGACGAGTTCGAACGGGAAGGTGGCCATAGGTCCTCCAGAGGCTGCGTCAGGCTGCGTCGATCAGGAACGGATCACGCGGCCTCGGCGGCGAGCTTCTTGCCCTTCTCGATCGCCTCTTCAATGGTGCCGACCATGTAGAAGGCCTGCTCCGGCAGGTGGTCGTACTTGCCTTCCACCAGGCCCTTGAAGCCCTTGATGGTGTCGGCGAGGTCGACCAGCTTGCCCGGCGAACCGGTGAAGACTTCGGCGACGTGGAAGGGCTGGGAGAGGAAGCGCTCGATCTTGCGGGCGCGGGCGACCGTGGTCTTGTCCTCTTCCGAGAGCTCGTCCATGCCCAGGATGGCGATGATGTCCTGGAGCGACTTGTAGCGCTGCAGCGTCTGCTGCACCTGGCGGGCCACCGCATAGTGCTCCTCGCCGATGACCAGCGGCGAGAGGATACGCGAGGTGCTGTCGAGCGGGTCGACCGCCGGATAGATGCCCTTTTCGGCGATCGAGCGCGACAGCACGGTGGTAGCGTCGAGATGGGCGAAGGAGGTGGCCGGTGCCGGGTCGGTCAGGTCGTCGGCGGGCACATAGATCGCCTGCACCGAGGTGATCGAACCCTTGGTGGTGGTGGTGATGCGCTCCTGCAGCGCGCCCATGTCGGTGGCGAGGGTCGGCTGATAGCCCACCGCCGAAGGGATACGGCCGAGCAGAGCCGACACTTCCGAACCCGCCTGGGTGAAGCGGAAGATGTTGTCGACGAAGAACAGCACGTCCTGGCCCTGGTCGCGGAAGTGCTCGGCGACGGTGAGGCCGGTCAGCGCGACGCGGGCGCGGGCGCCCGGCGGCTCATTCATCTGGCCATAGACCAGGGCGCACTTGGAGCCGGCGGAGGAGCCGCCATTCTCGTGCGGGTCGACGTTCACCTTGGACTCGATCATCTCGTGATAGAGATCGTTGCCCTCGCGGGTGCGCTCGCCGACGCCGGCGAACACGGAGTAGCCGCCGTGCGCCTTCGCGATGTTGTTGATGAGCTCCATGATGAGCACGGTCTTGCCGACGCCGGCGCCGCCGAACAGGCCGACCTTGCCGCCCTTG
>JAQSWY010000080.1 GCA_029266425.1 Xanthobacteraceae bacterium | reverse complement strand
GCCGAAATTGCCGACGCCCTTGTAGATCCAGTCGATCAGCAGGAAGAGCGGCTTGGTGATGAAATAGAACCAGCCCCAGTCGATCAGCAGGTCGAAGCGATCGATCCCGAGCGCAGAGCGGTAGCCATCGACCACGCGCACTTCCTTGGCGCCGGCGAACAGCCGCCCGCTCGCGCCGGCGGCGGCACCGGGCGCGATGGTGACCGCATCGCCGAGGAAGTCGGTCTGATAGGCGAAATCATTGCCGAGCGCCGAGGCCGAGAAGCGCGCCTGCACCTTCTCGTCATTGGCGGGGATGACGGTCGCCGCCCAATATTTGTCGGTGATGCCGAGCCAGCCGCCGGTGGAGGGGAAGGTCTCGCTCTTCTTCTCGGCGATGTCCTTGTAGTGGATCTCGTGCAGGCCCGCCTCGGAGGTGACGCCGATCAGGCCCTCATGCAGGATGTAGTAGCCGAGCGTGTGCGGCGTGCCATGGCGCGAGACCAGGGCGAAGGGGTTGAGGCTCACCGGAGCAGCACCGGTGTTCTGCACCTCGTCCTTCACGTCGAACATGTAGTTTTCGTCGACCGAGATGGTGCGGCGGAAGATCAGGCCCGCGCCATTGTCCCAGGTTAGCACCAGCGGCGACTTGTTGGTGAGGGTGGCGCCGGCCGGTGCGGTCCACACCGTCTCGGACGTCGGCACCTTCACATTGGCGCCGCTGACCCAGCCGAACTCGGCATAGAATGGGCTCGGCCCGGCCGAAGGCGAGAGCAGCACGATGATCGGGCTCTTGGGGTCGACCGTCTCGCGGTAATCCTTGAGCGACAGGTCGTCGATGCGCCCGCCCTTGAGCGCCACGGTGCCGACGACGCGCGGCGTGTCGATGGCGACGCGCGGCGAGAGTGCGAGCGCCTCGGCGCGGGTGAGCGCCTTCGCCACCGCCGGCGCAGTGGTCGGCGGCGTGCCTGCGGGCGCGGGCGCCTGGGTGCCCGTCTGGGCGCCGGGCGTCGCCGGCTGCTGGGCGGCCTGCTGCTGCGCCTGCTGTTGCTCCTGCGCGATCTGCCGTTGGCGCTCCATTTCCGGAATGCCGGAGAAGTACTGCCAGGCGACCAGGACCGCCATGGACAGCACGATCGCAAGGATCATGTTGCGGTTTTCACTTGTCATGCGCAGCATCTCCGTCGGCGCGCGGGGGGCCTGAGGGGACAGCCTCCCGCTTGTGCCGGCCGCCTGCGTGCAGGCGGGCGATTCCCCGTTCCAGGTCGCGTATAAGGTCGGCAAAGCGCGTGCTTATGACGGCCCGCCGGGCGACGATCACATAATCGAAACCGGGGCGGCCGGCACGCGGCAGGGCGTCGCGCACCGCGGCGCGCAGCCGGCGGCGGATGCGGTTGCGTTCGACCGCATTGCCCTGCTTCTTGGAAACCGTGAGGCCGATGCGCAGGCCGCCATCGTCGCCGCGTTCGCGGGCCTGCAGCAGCATCGGACCGGAGTTCGCCCGCAACGCCGCAGCGGCGGCGAGGAAGTCCTTGCGCTTGACGAGCCGGTCCATGCTAGGCGCCGCTCCTCAGGCTGGATCGCGGGCGCGCTCCGTCGAGATCAGGCGGACAGGCGCTTGCGGCCATGCGCCCGACGGGCGGCGATGATCTTGCGGCCGTTACGGGTCGCCATGCGCGCACGGAAGCCGTGGCGGCGCTTGCGCACGAGCTTGCTGGGTTGATAAGTGCGCTTCACGGGTCAGTCTCCGCAGTTGTTTATCCCGCCTTCGCCGGCTGCCCATCCGACGCGCGGGGCTCCGCGATTTCTCGCGACGCACCTACGCACATGCGGGGGGCAACCCGGTCGCTGGGCGGCCGAGGTTGGCGGGCTTATAGGGGTGGGGTGGGTTGAAGTCAATCATCCCGTCATGTCCCGGACATGAAGACGAAGGTGCTCCGTGCAAGCATCCCTTGAGGCCGGCGGCGCCTGTCCCCGGGCTTGCCCAAGGCAAGACCCGCGGGCTCGTACGTCGATATGAGCTTGTTCTTAAGAATGAACCTCATACGGAGGTGTCGCCGCGGGCGGCCTCGAAGAGTGTTCAGCCGGGTGCGCCGGCACATGCGCCACGCTCGCGCCAATAAAATATGCCACCTCTGCGATCACGATATGGCGAACGGCCGGGCCGGCGCCTAGGTAGTGATGAGATGGACGCTCGTTCGGAGCCTGTGAACCCGACTGAATCCTTGCCGGCGGCGGACACGCTTGCGGAGGGGAGGCCGTGCGCCCGCAAGCGGCGCCTGCATGTCGGGCTTTCCGGCAAGCTGCTGCTCTTCACGCTTGCCTTCGTGCTGCTGGCGGAGGTGATGATCTATGTGCCCTCCATCGCCGTCTATCGCCTGAACTGGATCTCCGACCGGCTCGCCGGCGCCCGCACCGCAGCCCTGGTGCTCGATGCCTCGCCGGACGGCATGGTCTCGCCGCAGCTCACCCGCGAATTGCTGCACAGCGTCGGTGCCATCACCGTCGCCTTGAAGCGTGACAATACCCGCCGGCTGCTCGCCAGCTCCGACATGCCACCCGAGGTGTCGCACCATACCGATCTGCGCGACATCAGCCCGATCACCGCGGTTTCCGAGGCGTTCGACACGCTGTTCGCCGGCAATGGCCGCATCATCCGCGCGGTCGGCACCCCGCCGCGCGGCGGCGGCTTCGTCGAAATCGTGATCGACGAGACCCCGCTGCGCAAAGCCATGCTGCAATTCTCGCGCAACATCCTCCTGGTCTCGCTGGCGATCTCGGCGCTCACCGCGGCCCTGGTCTATTTCGGCCTCGCCATGATGTTCGTGCGCCCGATGCGCCGGCTCACCCAGCGCATGATCGCCTTCCGCGAGAGCCCGGAGAGCTCGCCGGTGCCGCCGGAGGAGCCGCGCCGGCTCGACGAGATCGGCCAGGCGGAGCGCGAATTCGTCGCCATGCAGAGCCAGATCGCCGACACGCTGCAGCAGAAGAACCATCTCGCCGCGCTCGGCCTCGCCGTGTCGAAGATCAATCACGACCTGCGCAACCTGCTCTCCTCCGTGCAGCTCATCTCCGACCGGCTCGCCGCCATCCGCGACCCGGCGGTACAGCGCTTCGCGCCGAAGCTCGTCGTCGCGCTCGACCGCGCCATCGCCTATTGCGAGCACACGCTGGCCTATGGCCGCGCCCAAGAGCCGCCGCCGGAGCGGCGCATGGTCGAGGTCGCGAGCCTGGTGCGCGACGTGCGCGACACGCTCGGCCTCGGCGAGACCGAGCAGGGGGAGACGCCGGATGTCCCCGCTATCCGCTTTGTCGAATCGGTGGAACGCGGCCTGACCGTCGATGCCGATCCCGACCAGCTGTTCCGCGTGCTTCTGAACCTCTGCCGCAATGCCGGCGAAGCGCTCGCCGCCCGCGCTCCCAATGATCCGGACCGCGACCAGATCCGCGTCACCGGCCGCCGCGAGGGCGCGGCCGTGGTGATCGAGGTGGCCGATACCGGCCCCGGCGTGCCGGAGCGGGCGCAGGCGCACCTGTTCGAGCCGTTCCACGGCTCCACCCGGCGCGGCGGCACCGGGCTCGGCCTCGCCATCGCTGCCGAGCTGATGCGCGCCCATGGCGGCGACATCAAGCTGGTTCCCGGCACCATCGGCGCCACCTTCCAGCTCATCGTCCCGGATCGTCCGGTGGATCTCGAAGCCCGTCGGATGCGCCGCGCGCATGGTTGATGCGAGCTCACGCGTAATCGGGCGGATACTCGTCGCCATGGCTGTCGGCGTATCCCTCGCCACCCCCGCGGAGGCCTCGACCATCTCGATCTCCGGCGACCGCGTGGTTGTCGACGGCAAGCCCTTCGCGGTGCGCGGTGCCGCCGGCGACGGGCCGCTGCCCGAGCTGAAGCAACTCGGCGGAACGACGATCCGCACCTATGGCGGCGACCCTGGCGAGGTCCTCGACGCCGCCGGCAAGGCCGGGCTGAAGGTGATCGCTGGGCTATGGCTCGGCCATCCGCGTGCGGGCGCGGACTACAAGGACCGCGCCTTCGTCGCGCGCCAGCTCGCCGAAATCTCGGCGGTCGTGGAGAAATACCGCGACCATCCGGCGCTGCTGATGTGGGGAATCGGCAACGAGCCGGAGGTCGACATTGTCGACGACACGCTGATCTGGCCGGCCGTCGAGGAGGCGGCGCAGCGGGTGAAGGCGCTCGATCCCGCGCATCCGACCATGGCGGTGATCGCCGAGGTCGGCAACGACAAGGCGCGCAAGCTGAAGCAGCTGGCGCCGCACATCGACGTGCTCGGCGTCAATGCCTATGGCGACGGTCTCTACAGCGTCGGCAGCCGGGCGCGCGAGCAGGGCTGGCTGGGGCCCATCGTCATCACCGAAATGGGCGCGCGCGGCCACTGGCAGGCCGCGACCACGCCCTGGGGCGCGCCGTTCGAGCTGACCTCAACCCAGAAGGCGATCGAGTTCCGCCGCTATCTGAAGGCGCTCGGCGACGCGGATGTCGGCGCGCTGGTCTTCCTTTGGGGCCAGAAGCAGGAAGTGACGCCCTCCTATCACAGCCTGCGCCTTGCCACCGGCGAGTGGACCGAGACCGCCGAGGCGATGGCGGAGAATTGGGGCGGGACGACACCGGGCGGCAACCACGCACCGCGCATCGCCGCGCTGCGGTTCGCCCATGATCCGAGCGCGCCTTTCGCCTCCTGGCCGGCGGGGGAGGCGGGCGCGGTGGTTCTGGGCGCCAATGATCCGGACGGCGATCCGCTCGAAGTGCGCTGGGAGATCATGGCGGAGACCACGGTGCGCAGCGTCGGCGGCGACGCCGAGGAGCAGCCACATTCTTTTCCCAAGGCTGTGGAAAAAGCCGGGCTCGCCGGCGCCACCGTCGGCGCGCTGCCGCCGGGCCGTTACCGCATCTTTGTCGAGCTCCGCGACGGCCGCGGTGCGGCGGCGACCGGCAATCTGCCCTTCGAGATACGCTGACGAGGGATATTGCATTGCTCGGCGAAACGGGGTAGCTGACGGGCCTCGCGGGGTTCACCCCCCGCCCGCAGCGCCGCCTTGGCGACTGCAAAGAGCGCCCGTAGCTCAGCTGGATAGAGCACCAGACTACGAATCTGGGGGTCAGAGGTTCGAATCCTTTCGGGCGCGCCAAATTTCCATTGTTCCAGAACAAAAACTGGCACTGGCCGGTTTGCGCCGGTGCCTATGTCCGCTTCCGACCAAGGCGGACCTGACGCATCGGCGCGGGCGAGCTGCGCGAACTAGGGTCGAAACCCAATTGCGATTGCTGTTGGCATGAGTGTCTGATTCCTTTGCGATCCGGAGGTGCTTCGGATGGCGAGGAAGTGGGACGTTTATTG
>JAQSWY010000079.1 GCA_029266425.1 Xanthobacteraceae bacterium | reverse complement strand
GGCAGCAACGCCTCGGAGGCGTAAAGATATTCCAGGTGCAGCGTGTTGGGGATGCGGATCATGGTGATCGCGTCCGGCGTATGGGACTCGCAGGTCTTCACGGCGGCCTGGATCGCCGTCTTCTCGTCCGGCATCGCCATGGGCAGCGAGGCCGCGATCAGCACGCCCGAGGTCAGCGAATTCGTATAGACCGACTCGCGGTCGAAGCGATTGAATAGCCGGTCGGTGATGACGTCGGCGCGGGCGACGCCGTTGGCGTTTCCCTGGCTCTTGTCGGTGACGTCCAGGACCACGATGCGCGAGACCGTAGGACCCCCCTTGATCGCCGTGGTGGAAGGGCGTCCGGTGATGTTGGGATCCATGCCGCTGCCGGAAAACTCCTTGCCCACGTAATCGACCAGCAGCACGTCCAGCGGGCCGGAGGCCAGCGGCTGGTCGAGCGGGCCGAGCGGCAGGCGCGGCATGTTGCGCATGGCTTCGGCGAGATAGGTCCGTTCGTTCTCGATCATGCCCTCGGTGGGCAGGACGACGACTTTCGACAGCCGGTCATAGGCGTTCTCCACCGTGCCGATGCCGAACAGCACCCTGCAGGTGGCGAGCTTCACCCGCGCCATCTCGACGACGAAGCGGCCGACATAGTTGAAGCCCCAGGCGTGGCAATTGTCGGCGCCCGACTGCTTGCCCAGGCCGATGGACAGCATCTTGGCGAGGCCGCTCTCGTTCTCCCAGCGAAAGGCGCTGTGCGGCTTGATGCGGTTGAACAGCACGATGCCGTCCGCCTCATAGGCCAGCCTGTCGATGCGCACCGACATGCCGTTGTCGAGTACGCCGACCTCCACCGTCTCCATGCTCGAGCGGATGGGGCAGCCCGCGCTCCGCTCGGTCACGCCGAGCTGCGCCAGGACCTTGAGCTGACCTTCCGCGGTGGCGCCGCCATGGCTGCCCATGGAGGGCACGATGAAGGGCTCGGCGCCGAGCGCACGCAGTTCGCCGACGATGGCCCGGACGAGTTCCGGCAGGCTCGCGAGGCCGCGCGAACCGACGGTCAGCGCGACGGACATGCCGGGCGTGATGCGCTCGCGCACGAAGGCGGCGCCGGCCATGGCGTCATGAACCGCGCGGGCCGGATCGTCGATGTCGTGCGCCGCGAAATGCTGCCGCACCAGGGCCATACGCGGCAGCCTGACGTTCTCAACCAGCTTCACATAGCTCGGCCGCATCACCCATTCCTCCCAGCCGTCCGGTCTGTTGCAGGCGTCGACCGCCTATTCCTTGAAGACCACCTCGCGCTTGCGCGAGACGTTCGGCAACAGCACGACGATGAGGCTGACCGCCGCGATGCCGAGCAGGGTCGCGGTCAGCGGGCGCTCGAAGAACTGCAGGGCATCGCCACGGAACAGCAGCATCGAGCGGCGCAGGTTCTCTTCCAGCATCGGGCCGAGGATGAAGCCCAGCAGCAGCGGCGCCGGCTCGCAGTTCAGCTTGTAGAGGACGTAGCCGAGTACACCCATGCCGGCCATCACCAGTACGTCGGCGATGTTGTTGTTCACACTGAACACGCCGATGGCGGAGAACACTATGATCGCCGGGAACAGGTAGCGGTACGGCACGGTGAGCAGGCGGACCCAGATGCCGATCAGCGGCAGGTTGAGAACCACCAGCATGAGGTTGCCGACCCACATGGAGGCGATCAGCCCCCAGAACAGTTGCGGCTTCTCGGCGACGAAGGCGGGGCCGGGCGTGATCCCGTGAATGATCAGCGCGCCGACCATCAGCGCCATGACCGGATTGGAGGGGATGCCGAGCGTGAGCATGGGGATGAAGGAGGACTGCGCGCCGGCATTGTTGGCGCTTTCGGGCCCGGCCACGCCTTCGATCGCGCCCTTGCCGAACTCGCTCGGATCGCGCGCCAGCTTCTTTTCCACGGCATAGGAGGCGAAGGAGGAAAGCAGCGCGCCCCCGCCCGGCAAAATGCCGAGGATCGAACCGATGCCGGTGCCGCGAAGGACCGGGGCGATGATGCGACGGAATTCCTCCCGGGTCAGGATGAGGCCTCCGACCTTGGCGACCGCGACGGAGCGCTGTTCCGGGGTCTCCAGATTCCGCACGATCTCGCCGACGCCGTAAATGCCCATGGCGAGCGCGACGAACTGCAGACCGTCGCTGAGATTCTCGAGGCCGAAGGTGAAGCGTGCCTCGGTCGTGTAGATGTCCCGGCCGATGAGCCCCAGAAGCAGGCCGAGCAGGATCATCGCCAGCGCTTTCATCAGCGAGCCTGATGCCAGCGTGATCGAGGCGATGAGGCCGAGCACCATCAGGGCGAAATATTCCGGCGGACCGAATTCGAGGGCGAGCCTGGCGAGCGGGGGCGCGAACAGTGCGATGAACACCGTGGTGATCGTGCCGGCAAAGAACGAACCGAGCGCCGCGGTCGCCAGAGCCGTTCCGGCCTTGCCCTTGCGCGCCATCTGATAGCCGTCGATGGCGGTGACGACGGAGGTGCTCTCGCCGGGCAGGTTGATCAGGATCGCCGTGGTCGAACCGCCATATTGCGCGCCGTAATAGATGCCCGCGAGCATGATCAACGCCGACACCGGTTCGAGCCCGAAGGTGATGGGCAGCAGCATGGCGATGGTGGCCACCGGCCCCAGGCCCGGCAGCACGCCGATCAGCGTGCCGAACAGGGCGCCTACGAAGCAGTAGGCGAGATTGTGCACGCTCAGGCTGGTCGCAAAGCCGAGCGCCAGATTGCTGAAGAGATCCACGGCGCCGAATCCTAGTCAGGGCTGCCGCATCGCACGGCAGCCGGTCGGTTCACGAGAACCAGGTGCCGATCAGCGGAATGGGAAGACCGAGACCGAGGATGAAAACCAGCCAGGTGAACACGACCAGCACGGCGGACAGGACGAGCGAGCCGCGCCACCCCACCTGGCCGCTCGCCATCGTGGCGAGCAGGGCACTGATGGCGACCGCCGGGCCGAGGCCGAGCCCGTTCAGGCCGAACCCGAAGACCAGTACCGATGCCACGACCAGTATGAGCCCGCGCCAGGCGAACGGGGTCACCGCGCCGCCGCAGCCGCTGAGCACCGCACGCACGAAGATTGCGAAACCGATGAGCCCGAGCAGCCCCGACAACGCCAGCGGAAAATAGCCCGCTCCCATGCGCAGCGCGGTCCCGAGGGACAGATCCTTGGCAAGCAGGGCGAAGCCGCCGGCAACGGCCATGAACATCAGGCCGGACAATGCGTCCTGGCTCACGAGAGCCTTCAGCGGGGATTTGCCGTTCATCACAGTCGTCCGTTCAACGGGACCAGAAGACACGAGGAAGGCGACTGGCGGCGCCTCCCCCTCGCAGAGACGTCACTGCGGCTTGATGTTGCCCTTCTCGATGACCTCCTTCCACTGCACCGTCATCGACTTGATGAGGTCGGTGAACTGGGCGGGCGTGGAAGACACCGGCGTGATGCCTAGCTCTTCGAGCTTCTTGATGGTCTCGGGCTGCTGCATGAAGGCCTGGATTTCGGCAGAGAGCTTGTCCGTGACGGCATCCGGCGTACCGGCGGGAGCGAGGAAGCCATGCCAGGCGGTCGCCTCGAAGCCGGGGACGAATTCGGCCACGGCCGGCAGATTCTTGTCGAACTTTTCACGCTCGGGCGTCGCCACCGCGAGGGCGACCAGCTTGCCGGACTTCACATGCGGAAGCAGCAGCGGGACATTGTCGAAGGCGAGCTCGACATTGCCCGAGAGCAGGTCCGGCAGCATGGCGCTGGAGCCCTTGTAGGGAATGTGCACCATCTGCGTGCCGGTCTTCTGCATGAACAGTTCGCCGGCCAGATGCTGGGTGGTGCCGGTACCGGCCGAGCCGAAGCTCACCTTGTCCGGATTGGCCTTGAGATAAGCGATGAGATCGGGAACGGTCCGCGCGGGAATCTTGTCGGGATTGATCACGAGGACGTTCGGCACGACGCTGACCTGGCCGATCGGCTTCAGGTCGCGCAGCGTCTGATAGGGGAACTTCTCGCCATAGAGCGTGGGGTGGACCGCGAGGTTGGAGGTCGAGGCGAGGACCAGCGTGTAGCCGTCCGGTGCCGACTTCGTCACCTTCTCGACGCCGGAGACGCCGCCGCCGCCGCCGATGTTCTCCACGACGAAGGGCTGGCCGAGCTTCTTCTGCAGGTGCTCGGCCGCCATGCGGGCGATGATGTCCGCGGTGCCGCCGGCGGAGAAAGGCACCACGATGGTCACGGCCTTGGTCGGGTAGGCGGTGTCCGCCAACACCGGCGCGGTGCCGAGCGCGAACGAAAGGCCGGCGGCAGCAAGAGATGCAAGCTTCACAGCTTCCTCCATGTGTATCTTGTTCGCGGCCTTATCGCGGCCACTTGGACAGAGCCGCCGGCATAAGCCGGCATGGCGACAGCACCCGGGCGGCGCTGCAGGGGCAACCTGAATAGTTGTCCACTATTTGTCAAGATGTAACGGCTGCGGCAATGCGGCAGCGCCCGTCGCTTGCCGATGCCGGCAGCGGCCCGGCGTGCGAATCAGAGCGAGAGATCGAGCGTCCGGCCTTCGAAGATGCGGCTGCGCGAACCTTCCAGGTGTTGGCGCATGACATCCCGCGCCGCATGGGCATCGCGGCTGCGGATCGCCTCGTAGATCGACTGGTGCTCGCCGAACACGCCGGCGAGACCGGAGTGCGGCCCCATCAGCGATACGCCGTGAAACTTCATGCCGACGGCGATGTGGTCCTTCAGGGCCTGCATCGACGAGATGTAATAATGGTTGTTCGTTGCCTGGGCGATGGCGCAGTGAAAGGCGTAATCCGCGTCCTCGCGGTGGCGGTGCGCGTTGGTGGCATCGCGCATCAGCTCCAGGGCCGCCGCGATGGCGGCGAGTGCTTCGCTGTTCCAGCGCAGCGCAGCGTAATAGGCGTGATCCGGCTCGATGGTCAGGCGGAACTCATAGCAGCGCTGGATATCGGCAATGGTCTCGACCGGCGAGAATCCGACGGTGCGCGCCGCCCCGACATGCACTTTCACGAAGCTGCCAGCGCCCTGCCGGGAATAGATCAGCCCTTCATCCCGCAAGCGTTTGAGCGCTTCACGGATCACCGGCCGGGAAACCACGAGGCTCGAGGCGAGTTCGATCTCGCCGGGCAGCTTCTCGTCGGGCTGATAGTCACCGTTGGTGATCTTGGTGAGCAGCACTTGGTAGACCCGCTGCACAAGAGGCGAGCGAGGGGTTCGGTCGGCCACGACGCCGCCGACCTCGCTACCGGCCGCAACGGCCGGCACATGGGTCGTCTCATCGAAAGTATCGCGGTCAGCCATGACATGTGTCCAGAAATCAGGTCGCGC
>JAQSWY010000051.1 GCA_029266425.1 Xanthobacteraceae bacterium | reverse complement strand
CCTTCAATCTCGAACGTATACTTTGGCATGTGCAATCCTCTCATGAGGAAGCAACGCTCGTCATGCTCTAGACGTTCCCTTTATCTAGCGGCCTCGCGCATCGATCACGGCGGCGCCAGGTGTCGGCCCCGGCGCCGCCGGATGTCACCGCGACCGCCCCCGCAGCGCCGCGGGACAAAAATCACCACCCCGAACAAGGGTGGCGGTTTTTGCACACGAAGCCCCGGAGAAGATTGAAGGGGACACTGCGGCGACGCGGAAGAAGGAGGGCCGTTCACCTTCTCTTGCTGGCGCGACTCGCAGATAGAGAGACATGGAGCCCTATGTCATCACCACCCGCCGCATTACGGTCATGGGCGGCCAGCTCGCCGAGATCCCGCCGAACCCGCCGGCAGCCCTACGCACATGGTCGTGTCACTGCTTCTTTTTGCCGGGCGCCAGGGCGGCCGACCTGAAGCCGAAGATCAAGCAGGGCACATCGACGTCACGGAGGTCGACGGCGGGTGCTGGGTCTATGGCGGCCATCACTGGCTGGAGCGCACGCTGAAGGATCTCGGCTTGGCACAGCGATGAACCGGGCAGCAACGATTTCTATCCTCCCGTGCCGCGCATCTTCGCGGCCTGAGCACCAATCGGGAAGCATGCGTCTTGTTCTGGCTAGCGAACGGCTCGCTGGTATGAAGGCATCGACGGAGAGCGCCCGCCGATGCCCTTTAGGCCGTTCCTCAATCAACAACGGATCGGGCAGCGGTCTCCTCAGGCGCGGGCTCAACCGCATGCGGATGCGCAGGGAGTTGAAGCACGTGTGCAACCTGCCCTTGCCTCAGATGCGTCAGCAGGATGATTTTTCCGTCAGCGAATTCCAGCGCATCATGATGCAAGCGCGGAACGTTCTCATTGATGTGCCGGAACCGCGCCATGGTCTGGTTGATTCTGCGGGTCGTTAAGAAGCCAAATCGTGCTTCAAACTCGACTGGCTTTTCAAAAGCCAGTTCCGTTCCGGGGAGCAGGCACACCGCCACTTCTGGCTCTCCGACGGCCGCGAAGCCGCGCGTTCCCGAGTTCGAAAAGAGGCTCGAAACCAGCATGTCTCCGACCTTGGCTGGTCGAGAGGCGACAGACTCAAGGCTGTAATCGCACATGGAAGGTCTCCTCTTGGCTGGGGCAGCCAGGGTTGGCCACCCTTCCTGGAGCGATAATCCCACAGCGGGGGAGCCTGTTTCTCACAATGAGCGGCATACGTGAATTTGACCGGCGCTAGGCCTAATGGCCGTACTCCGCCCCGTGAATTAGCCATTTCGAGCGATGCGCTTCGAGCGGGCATGCATCGGGTCGGGCAGCCGATTGTACAACCGCTCGTCTAGATGCAAGCTAACCCATGCGGGCAGCAGCACATCACGGGGGCGGCGGTCTTTCATGTCGACCTCGCTGATTTCTCTGCCTCCTTGAGGGCAAGGGGAATGAATCCAAAGCCGCAGATCCACATCCTAGATGATGATCCGTCATGGCGAACGGCGCTGATGCGCCTTCTCAGCGCGGCCGGCTTCGACTCGATCGGCTATGCCTCAACGGGCGACTTCCTGCTCAGCAAGCCAAAGGGCCGCCATGGCTGCCTGATCCTTGAGGTGCGTCTTCCAGCCGGACCTTCCGGCCTCCAATTGCACGCAGCCCTCAGCACGTTCGGAGTCGAACTGCCGGTGGTGTTCATGACCGGGTATGCTGACGTGCCTTCTTGCGCGCAGGCAATGAAGGCCCGTGCGGTGGACTTCCTAGAAAAGCCCGTGTCGTCAGACGTGTTGCTAGCCGCCGTCAACGCGCGCTCGCACGCGATTTGCAGCAGCGAGTTGCACGCGAAGAAGTGGATCGACTGAACGCAAGCTTCGCGTCCCTTTCCTTTCGCGAGCGGCAAGTGTTCGACCGTGTCATCGCTGGCAAGCTCAACAGGCAGGTTGCCGCTGAACTAGGCATCGCAGAGAGGACGGTGAAGGCGCAGCGTGCGCAAATGATGGAAAAGTTAGGCGTGGCGTCGTCGGCAGAACTTGGCCGGTTGGCGGAGCGCCTGCTGCGATTTTGTAAAAGCAGAGACGCGAACGCCACCTTGAACATCTCTTAGGCGCGCTGCTCTCCTCGGCCCGTGCAGTCGTTACAAAAGGGCGAGCCGCCTGGTTAAGGCAGGGGTGGTTTACCAGGCGGCTCTTGGCTGCTTCCGGGGGTTTCATACGGGAGCAACCAATACGCTGAAGTCAAGCGGGCAAGAGACTCGATACAGTAGCCCTCTTCTCTCAGCGAATGCGGATCGTAAAGCCGGGATCAGCCCGCAACACCTTCATCCTTCAGACGAGCGAGGCGCGTAGGTTATTCCCGTGCGCTGGCGCGTACACGCGCATTTGTTTACTTTGTCTCGCCGAAGACCGCCTCCGTACCCCGCCGGTATGTGCAACCTCTACAACATCACCACCAATCAGGAAGCCATCATCCGCGACAAGGCGCATAAGCAGGAGGGTCGCGTTTGGGGCAGCCGAACGGAGACCAGGTGATGCAAAACAACCTCGTCCTAAGCGCCGTTCTGGCGCTCGCAGCCATGATCGGCCCGGCCTCGGCCGAGACGATCACATTTGGTGATGCGCTGGCCGGCGCGCTCCCGAAGGAGTTTGTCTCGGCCCTGACGGGCACTGGCACTGCTGGCCGGTGGGAAGTCGTCGAAGATGCTTCCGCAGAGGGTGGGCAAGCGCTGGCTCAGTTGAGCGAGGACACTACGAATTACCGCTTTCCGCTCGCCATATACATGCCGACTCTCCCAAGCGATCTCGAAGCGCGCGTCCGCTTCAAGGCGATTTCAGGCTCGGTCGATCAGGCCGGCGGTGTCGTGGTTCGGCTGCAGAGTGCTCAGAATTACTATCTCGCACGGGCCAACGCGCTGGAGAACAACGTACGCTTTTACCGCGTGAAGGGCGGGCGCCGCGAGGAGCTTGCTGGTGCGAATACCAGGGTCACTGCCGGCGAGTGGCACACCCTGTCCCTCCGCGCGCAAGGAAGCCGGTTTGTCGTGTCCTTTGACGGGCAGGCGCTGATTGATGCACGGGACGAGGCGTTCTCGTCGCCCGGCAAAGTCGCGCTCTGGACCAAGGCCGATAGCGTGACCCGCTTTGATCACATAGAGATTTTGCCGTTGGATGCGACGCATCCGTAACAAGCCGCTCGGAGCGTGGTGCGATCGGCCTTCATTTCTCTTCCGCAACCACGCCGACTCGGAGATACCGGCGGCATGGAGCCCTATGTCATCACTACCCACCGCATCACCGTGTTCAACGGCCACCTTGCCGAGATCCCGCTGAACCGCCGGCCGATATGCGCACCTCGTCGTGCCACTGCTTCTTCGCGCCAGGCGCGAAGGCGCCCGAGCTGCACGGCCGGTTCAAACAACCAACATTGATCTTACCGAAACGGAAGGCGGCTGCTGGGTCTATGGCGGGCGCTATTGGCTCGAGCAGGTTCTAAAGGACATGGCAAGAAGTAGAACGCAGGCTAGCGAGCGTTTCGTGGGCAATGAGCGTGGCGTCGGCCAATTGGCACGGCCATTGAAGATCCGCGGGAGGAGCAGCAAGCGAGCCATGACAGTGGTTCGTTCGATCGAAGATGCGTTGGCCTTTTTATCGGAAGGTTACAACACGACCTTGATCGATGACCGCGCGCTCGCACTGGCGAGGAACCTGCAGGCGGCAGAACGAAGTGCGGATTCTGAGGGTATCGCATCTGCGCTTGCCGAGTTCGAGCAGTTCGTCCGGGATCGTCGGCTGCTGAAGAAAGACCGGCTGCTGAAGAAGAAGTAGAAAACCCGACAGGCAAGCAACTCCAGCGGCTGCGCGCCCATGTGCAACCTCTACAACATCACCACCAATCAGGAAGCCATCGTCCGCGACAAGGCGTATAAACGGGAGGGGTCGCGTTTGGGGCAGCCGAACGGAGACCAGGAGATGCAAAGCAACCTCGTCGTAAGCGCCGTTCTGGCGTTCGCTCTCATAGCGCCTGCCCATGGAGAGACCGATTGGGCGGCTGTCGGACAAACCCTCGGGAAGGCCGGCACACAAGGGCCAGGCGGCGTCTACCGGGTGGGGTTACCCAGATCCGACCTGAAGGTCTCCCTCGATGGCGTGGAAATCAAGCCGGCGCTAGCGCTCGGCGGCTGGCTCACCTTCAAGTCGATGAACGACAAAGACGCCGTCGTGATGGGCGACCTCGTCCTGACTCAGCCAGAGGTCAATCCGGTGATGCTGAAGCTCCTCGAAAATGGGATCGAGGTCACCGCGCTTCACAATCACCTGCTCCGCTCCGAGCCGGCTACCATGTACATGCATGTCCTGGGACATGGCGACCTGGTGAAGCTGGCTTCGAGCCTGCGTGCCGCACTGCAGGAGAGTAAGACACCACTTTCCGATACTTCGGGCGGCGCCACCCCTGCCCCTTCTGCCATCGACCTTGACACGACCGTGATCGACGACGCACTCGCGCATAAGGGCAAGGTCAACGGCGGCGTCTACCAAGTCAGCATCCCGCGGGCAGAGACGATCAAAGACGGCGGCATGGACGTCCCGGAGGCGATGGGCTCGGCGATCGCCATCAACTTCCAGCCGACGGGCAACGGCAAGGCCGCGATCACCGGCGACTTCGTGCTGATCGCCTCGGAGGTTAATCCGGTGCTGAGGGCACTGCGCGAGAACGGGATCGAGGTGACGGCGGTGCACAACCACATGCTCGATGATGAGCCGCGGCTCTTTTTCATGCACTTCTGGGCCACCAACGATGTGGACAAGCTGGCTCATGGCCTGCGGAAAGCGCTCGACAAGATCAATGTGTCCAAAGGTTGAGACGCGCACTCACGAGGGAAATGCCGAGCTACGACAGATCCACCGGCGAGTGTTTTCCTGATGACGGCGGCCTGCCAAGCGAGAACCGCTAAACGCAAAAAAGCCCCACCCTCCCGAAGGAGAGCGGGGCGAGTTGCATTGGATCGACGCCGTCGGACTTGCCCCACGCGCTCTCGTAGGCTGACGGGATGATGGACTGGCTGGAACGGCTCGACCCTGGCGTTCACCGCCGCATAAAGGGGCTGCGGCTCGTCACCGCATTCGGACTGGCGGCTATGGCGGGAAGGATGCCCGAAGTGGTGAACGGGCTCGATGCAGGCCAATCGCTGAGCGTCCTGGCCGGAGGCTTCGCGCTGTGGGCGAGCGTCTCCGAAGTCCGGAGCATGCGTTCCGATTCCAGCCGGGACCTGCTGCTCTTGTGCATGGCGGCTGCTGTCGGGGCGGCAAGTTATGCGCTTGTCGCGCCGGGGCTCGCCGCAATGAGCGTCGCCGGTCCGGAGCTGGTACTCGTGACCGGCGCTTTCTCGACGGGTTATCTGCGCCGCTACGGCATTCTCGGCACCGGTCTCGGCTCGCAGATCTATATCGGTCAGCTTCTCGCCTATGGCTCGAACCTCGGTCCAGGCGATGTCTGGACTATTGCGATCGCGGGCCTGATCGCGGCTGTTGCCGCGATCGTGCCGCGCGTGCTGAGCGGGCCGGCGGAGCGGCCGGCTTTGGCGCCGACGATCGGCCAGGTTCAGGTCGCGGGCCTGTCCGACGTGCGCCCGGAACTTGCCATGGGACTGCAGGCGGCGACCGCCGCATTGCTCATAATCTGGCTCACCTCGCATTTTGGCCTGCAGGAGCCGGCTTGGGGGATAACCGCCTGCACCTATGTCATTGCGGGCTCGGCGGCCGGCACCATGGACCGGGTGCGGCGGAGGATTCTCGGCACCGCAATTGGCGTGCCGCTTGGTCTCGCCTGCCTGCCGCTCGCCCCGCATGCGCCGCTGCTGCTCTGGCTCGCGGCGGCCGCCGCGATGGTCGTCTATGCGATGGCGCTGCCTGAACGCTACGACATCGCCTGCGGCGCCTTCGCATTTACCTTGGTGGTGACGCTCGCCGCTACCGGCGAACACTCGGTGCCGCTGCTGTTCGCGCGCGCCTGGGAAACCGTGCTCGGCGGCACGCTGGGGCTGCTGGCGGCACTTTTGCTGCTGCCGCTGCGGCCGATTGCACCGTCGGCCGAACAATGACGGATGCGGTCCGGTGAGTGCCGGTCACCTCCCGGCACCCGCTGATGACGGTGGTCAGGCTGGCCTTGCTGTGCAGCGTGACATGCCCGGCCGAGATCGCCGCCTCACCCACGCGGCGTCACCCTCTTGGTCGGCCCCTCAATCACGCGATCAAGGCGCTCGTTGAGATGATCGACGCCGGCCTTCATGTCGCGGACCGCGCCCATGATCTCGTCCTTCATCTCGCGCACGCTGTCGCGCGTGACATAGGTTTCCGCGGCGTGGATCTTGTGCTCGGCCAGCATGTCCACCGCCAGGCGCGCCTGGGCATGCGCGGCCTGGATCCCGGTCGAGGTCTCGGTGCGCACCTCGCGCGCGACCTTCAGCGCCTCTTCCTTGGCCTTTTCGATGCGGGTTTCGATCCGCCACCAGATGCCGGCGATGGCGCCCAGCATGCCCAGCGCGAAGCCGATCATCTCCACGTCACTGTGCCCTGTATCTAGCGCCACCCGCAGAGCGCCCGGCCGGCAGCGTTGTGCGCCTTCACGCCGCGGATTGTGTCGTCCGTGTCGCGGGCTGACCAGCTGATGGCGCGGAACGAGCCGCAGGCGACCCTAGTCGCGCCGCTTGAAGCCGTCGTCGTCGCGCAGCCGCCCAGCATCAGCGTCGCGCTCAGCGCGAGCGCGAGCCTCGTTAGCCTTGCGGATCGCCTTGTCGGCAGCCTTGTTTGCACGGTCGATCTCATAGGACTGCCCTTTCCTGAAGGCGCGGGAGGCGAAAAGGAGGATGGCGGCGCCGGCCGAGCCCCAGATCGCGGCGGTGCGCGCGGCGCCGAGGCCGAAGAAGATGAAGACCAGGTAGATGAGGCCGGCGAGCGCGAGCACCGCCAGCGCCACCTGGAGCTCGAAGGGGACGAGGGAGAGCAGGCTCATGCCTCTGCCCTCCGCAACCGCTTGACGAGGAAGAAGACGCCGACGCCGAGCGCGATGACGACGGCCGCCGCTATCGCCCACTGCAGGGGGCCAGGAGCGGAGGCGGCGCCGAAGATCGTCGTCAGGATGCTGCGCCAGTGGCGAGGCCTTCCGGCGTCTTCAGCGGATCCATGATGGTCTTGTCGGCCGGCGGCTCTCCGCCGGCGGTGCGCCGCTCCAGCCGCTTGGCGATGGCATCCTTCGTCGCCGGGCCGGCCTTGCCGTCCACCAGGATGTTCGCCTGGCGCTGCACATCGCGCACCGCCTGCGTCGTCTCGTTGTCGAAGATGCCGTCGACCGCCACGTCGTAGCCGAGCGCGACAAGATCCAACTCCCGCACCTCGTTACTGGAGCGGGGAACCGGCACGGGCACAGCACCACCGCCCCAGATCTCGCGCGCCTTGGCGAGGTAGCGGCGGCGATCGGCGAGCCCGTTGGTGCCGCCGTTGATCTTGCGGGTAATGCCCCCGATGTCGTCACGGTCGGCCAGGGCATTGAGGCCCTTCGCCTCCTCGAAGTCGAGCGCCAGACGCTTGCCATAGGTGCGATAGTTCGCCCGGCCGGTGAGCTGGATCAGCCCGCGCCCCATGAAGCGCTTGCCGTCGCCACGTATGATGTTGCCGAGCTCGGTGCGGCCTTCATATCCCTTCTGCGCCCTAGTCGGCCCCCAATATTCCCGCGTGGTCTTGAATCCGGCGCTCTCATGGGCGATCTGCGCCAGAAAGTGGCAGATGCGCGAGGGCATCGTAATAGCGTACTCATCGAGCACCACGCCTCCACGGGCGATTGCATCGAGGATGGCGGACGAGCCACCCGGCGCAAGCCGGCGCAACTGGTCGACCGTGATGGTCACCATCGGTTTCTCCATAGCTGAAACGAAAAAAGCCGCCCTGCGAAGGGGCGGCTTTGCGAACGTCAGTCTCGGCTAGCTGGCGCTTGCGGGGCGAGCTTTGCGCAAGCCGCCGATCGGTGGCCGGCTCGTTATGGCCAGCACCTACATCATTATAAGCCGATACTTAGATTTCACAAATAATCGTGAGGGGTCGGCGACCTATCCGATGTTGTTGTGGTGATTGCCATCCATGCGTTGATTCAACCCGCCGCGCTTAAAAGGGAGATCCTCTGAATGGCAATCAGTAGCAGGGAATATGATCCGGAGACCGTCGCCTTCCTTCAGCAATGCCTTGATGTCGCCACCGAAGCAGTCTGCCGCGTTACCGGCGCCATGCCCGGCGAAGATCTCAGGCAGAGACTTGCCATCGCTCTGATGGAAGGTGCCGATTACAGGATCGGAAGTCGCGACGAACTTATCGACTTCGCTCTCAGATCAATGCCTGAGTTCCGCAAGAGCTTTGCGAGCTAGGGCGCGTCGACATCCTCGGCGGCGGTGATAAGCGCGCGCTCGGATCCTTGAAATGAAAAAGGTTGGGCCATTTGGGCTCGCGTCGCGGTTGCGATGCGGCGGTGGCCGACGGGTAAAGCGCGGGGCCTTGCCTCCTACCGCCCAATTGAGAAGCCGCCCGGAGGGGGCAGCCGTTAGGTGATCTTGCGAAAGCGTGGCGCGAGCATAACGTTGCTCAATTCGCGCATGGATCGTGAAGAGGGTTGCCATGCCCTTCGCGAGTGACGGCTATGATCCTGAAACGATCGCCTTTCTCGAGGAGTGCCTCGACAGCGCCTGTGCGGCAGCCAGAGGCAGCGCCGATCTCGTCCCGGACCATGACGTTCGGCGGAGGCTGGCACTGGCGCTATTAGAGGGGGCGGGTTACGGCATAAAAGATCGCGAGGCGCTCATCGGCTTCACCCTGAGCGCGCTGCCGACATTCCGCGAGGCGATGGCTAGATCTCCGGTAGTTCGACCTCATCCAAGGCATTGAGCACGTCGCGCTGCATGCGGGCCAGGCCGCCCGGCGAGCCGGGCGCAGCTAGTCGACCGTGATGGTCACCATCGGTTTCTCCATAGCTGAAACGGAAAAAGCCGCGCTAGGGCGGCTGCTCGGTCGTCAAAATTTGGGTGGCCGCACTCGCGCGGCTACTGCTCTATACGAGGCGGCATTTGCTGGCGACGCGGATGCGGCACGATCTGCGCGCCGCCATGGAGCAAGGCGGCTGGCTCGATGAGCGCAGCATCCTCGGCTACGTCCATGACGTGCCCGCGGCGCGCCGCGCCGCAGTGACAAGCTTCGAGGATTTTGGCACGTCATTAACACGTGAAGAAACGAAGCCTCGTATAAAGTATTGATTTCACTGGATCAGGTGCCACCTAGTATTCGTCCTTGGTAAGGGAGAGGTCGAGAGTTCAATCCCCTCTCGCAGGACCAGATCAACTCCGTGAAATTGCTCAAGCTGCTGACAGACAAGGGCTCACGTCCATCCTGACGTTACAGACACGTAACAAACTAGGTGGCGCGCAGCGGGTGAGGTTCGCACTCTTCTGAACCGCAACAGGCGGTATTCCGCCCGGCTGTGACGTCACGGCAGGTTCTCGCGGAAGATGACGTCGATCGAGGGCGCGGGCACCGCCTCCGTCGCGGGGCGGCCGGCACGCAGATTGGCGAAGATCGAGATGCAGTTCGCCAGCGTTTCCTGCGGATTCTGCGTGATGACAGCATCCATCGTGCCGTCGAGCAGCAGCGCCCGCGTCTCGCGCGTCAGGCCATGGCCGACGAAGACCACCTCGTGCTGGCGCCCCGCTTCCTTCAGCGCGCGCGCCACGCCCGTCGGGCCGCCGCCGATATTATAGATGCCGGCGAGATCGGGATGCCGGCCGAGCAGGGTCTTGGTCTGGCGATAGTTGCGCGCATCCTCGTCCAGCCCCTCGCGCAGCCCGACCACCTCGATCGCGGGAAACGCCTCCTCGAAGAGATGCAGGAAGCCCATCTCCCGCTCCTCATGCGCCCGATAGCTCAGGCTGCCGGCGATCATCGCGACCTTGGCCGGTTTCGGCCCGATGAAGCGGGCGATCAGATAGCCGGCGGTGCGGCCCGCCGAGCGGTTCTCCAGCCCGACATAGGCGACGCGCGCGCTGTTGCCGACGTCGGTGATCAACGTGACGGTCGGGATATCGCGCTCGGCCAGGCTGTTGACTGCCTCGCGCACCAGCGGATGCTCCAAGGCCATGAAAGCGACGCCGTCCACCTCGCGCCCGGTCTTCCTCAGCTTCTGGGCAAGCAGGTCGGGACGGAAGCTCTCGATGCGCTCGACCCGTGCGCACATGTTCACCGCGGCGAACTGCGCCTGCGCGCTGCCGACCAGGCGACCCAGCATGGTCACGAAGCTGTTCTCGCCGGCCGGGAGCAGGAAGGCGAGGCGCAGCGGCCGCAGGCCGGCGGAGACGCGCTCGCTGGCATCGGTGATGTAGTCGAGTTCGTTGGCGGCCTGCAGCACCCGGCGCAGCGTCGTGGGCCGCACCCCTGGCCGGCCGTTGAGCGCGCGGTCAGCCGTCGCCGTGGAGACCCCGGCACGAGCGGCCACATCGGCAAGGGTTGGAAGCTGCCGGGTCCTGGCGTTGTCCTCAATCGTCATCGGATACATCAAATAACATCAAAATTGGGCTTTGACCTCAAGTTCTAGGCGAACGTAAATTTCCTGCAAGCGCGAAATGCGCAATAGAACAACCGGGACGGGGGGCCCAGATGAGCACGATTTTTCTTATCCATCGGTGGCGCGGCGGGCGCTAGTTGCGCCGAGGCGCGCGGAAACACCAGAGAGGTGTGACACCCTCGATCCGACGCTTCCCATCAAAAACCATCAATCACATCAGCTCATTCGCCAGCGACGACGCTGGCGAGAAGCAGGAGAAACAGGTGTCGGGTCTGCGTCTGAACGGCAAGGTGGCGATCGTCTTCGGGGCTGGCTCGATCGGCGAGGGTTGGGGCAACGGCAAGGCTGCGGCCGTCGCCTATGCCCGTGCGGGCGCCCACGTCGTTGCCGTCGACCTTGATGCCGCGGCCGCCGAGGCCACGCGCGCCGTCATCGCCTCGGAAGGGTTCGAGGCCATCGCGATCAAGGCCGACACAACGCGGCTCGAAGAGGTGCAGGAAAGCGTCGTGGCCGCCCGGGCCGCGTTCGGCCGGATCGACATCCTGCACAACAATGTCGGCATCACCTCCCAAGGAGGCCCGGCCGAGACCAGCGAGGCGACCTGGGACCGCGTGATGGCAGTGAACGTCAAGAGCATGTTCCTGACCTGCAAGGCGGTGTTGCCGGTCATGGAGGCGCAGGGCGCCGGTGCCATCGTCAATATCGGCGCCCTCGGGGGTGTCCGCTGGACCGGCTACGCCTATTGCGCCTACGCCGCCAGCAAGGGCGCGGTGAACAGCCTCACCCAGAGCGTGGCGCTGCAATATGCCGGCAAGGGCATCCGCGCCAACTGCATCCTGCCGGGCGTGATGGACACGCCGCACATCTACAAGCAGATCTCCGGATTCTACCAGGACACCGAGGCGATGGTCGCCGCACGTCACCGCATGTCGCCCACCGGCCGGATGGGCGACGGCTGGGACGTGGCGCATGCGGCCGTCTTCCTCGCCAGCGACGAGGCCCGCTACATCAATGGCGTCGAGCTTTTCGTCGATGGCGGCCTGCACGCGCGCTGCAACTAGACGAGCCTAGACGAGCCGGCCCGCAGCCTCGGGCCCTTCGAGCATTTGCCAGAAGGCAAGGCACACAACAGGGGAAACGACCATGACCGCGACCACCCGCCGACGCTTCATGAAGGGCCTGCTGCTTGTACCGGCTGCCGGCTTTGCCGGAAGCCTGCCGCGCCTCGCACGCGCAGCCGACATCACGCTGAAGTTCGGCAACAACCTGCCGGCGAGCCACCCGCTGAACACCCGAGCCGCCGAAGCGGCCGAGCGCATCGCGCGCGAGACAGACGACCGGATCAAGGTCGATATTTTTCCCAACAATCAGCTTGGCGGCGACACCGACATGCTGTCGCAGGTCCGCAGCGGCGGCATCGACATCTTCAACGCCGGCACGCTGGTGATCGCCACCCTCGCCCCGATCAGCGCGATCACCGGCGTCGGCTTCGCCTTCGCCAATTACGACCAGGTGTGGAGCGCGGTCGATGGTCCGCTGGGCAATCTGATCCGGGCCGCCTTCGCCAAGGTCGGGCTCTACACCTTCGAGAAGATGTGGGACAACGGCTTTCGGCAGATCACCACCAGCAACCGGGCGATCAGCAGCCCGGCAGACCTCGCCCGCCTGAAGATCCGCGTGCCGGTCAGCCCGATGGGCATCGCGCTGTTCCAGGCACTGGGCGCGTCGCCGACCAGCCTGCAGTTCAGCGAAGTCTATTCTGCGCTGCAGACCAAGGTCGTGGATGCGCAGGAGAACCCGCTCGCCATCGTCGAGACCGCCAAGCTCTACGAGGTGCAGAAGTTCTGCTCGCTCACCAACCATAGCTGGGACGGCTATCACATGGTCTTCAACGGCCGTTCCTGGCGCAACCTGCCGGACAATGACAAGACCATCGTCTCGCGCGCCTTCAACGAGGCCGGCCTGCAGCAGCGCGCGGACCTGCGCAAGCTGAACGAGACGCTGCGCGCCCAGCTGACCGCCAAGGGCCTTGCCTTCAACGAGACGCAACCGGAGAGCTTCCAGGCCAAGCTGCGCGAGGCCGGCTTCTACCAGGAATGGCAGGGCCGCTTCGGCAACGAGGCCTGGAGCGTGCTGGAGGGCACGGTCGGACGGCTCGCCTGATGCGTCGCAGCTACTGGCAAGGACAGAACATGGCTGAACACGCAGCACCCCTGGCCGTTGCGGCACCGCCGGCTCCTCTCGGCATCGCGGGCGTGGCCGCGGCGATCGATCGCGTCCTGGGCGGCGCTGTCGGGATGACGGCGGCGGCGCTGGTCGCGATCGAGGTGATAGTCCTGGGAGCGGGCGTCGTCGCCCGCTACTGCTTCCATGCGCCGCTCGTCTGGTCGGACGAGTTGGCCTCGATCCTGTTCCTCTGGCTGTCGATGCTCGGCGCGGTGGTGGCACTGTGGCGCGGCGAGCACATGCGGATGACCGGGCTCGTCACCCGCGTGCCGCCGCGCCTGCGCGCGCTGCTGGAGGCGTTCGCGTTGACCGCCTCGATCGGCTTCCTGCTGCTGATCCTGCCGCATGCGCTGGAATATGCGCATGAGGAATCGTTCATCGTCACGCCGGCGCTGGAGATTTCCAATGCCTGGCGTGCCGCCGCCCTGCCCACCGGCGCGGCGCTGATGCTGGTCGCCGGCTGCCTGCGGCTCATGCGCTCCGGCACGCTCTGGCCAGTGGTCGCGGCGATCGGCCTGACCGCGCTGCTCATGCTCGCCTTCTGGGTGGCGGGCCCCTTGCTCAAGCCGCTCGGCAAGCTGAACCTGCTGGTCTTCTTCGTCGGCGTCGTCGCGACCAATGTCTTCGCCGGCGTCCCGATCGCCTTCTCCTTCGCGCTGGCGAGCTTCGGCTACCTGTCGCTCACCACCTCGACGCCGATGCTGGTGATGGTCGGGCGCCTCGACGAGGGCATGAGCCATCTTATCCTGCTGGCGGTGCCGCTCTTCATCTTTCTCGGTGCGCTGATCGAGATGACGGGCATGGCCCGCGCGATGATCCAGTTCCTCGCCTCGCTTCTGGGTCATGTGCGGGGCGGCCTCTCCTATGTGCTCATCGGCGCGATGTATCTGGTGTCTGGCATTTCCGGCTCAAAGATAGCCGACATGGCGGCGATCGCGCCTGTGCTGTTCCCGGAGATGAGGAAGCGCGGCGCGCAACCCGGCGATCTGCTCGCGCTGCTGTCGGCCACCGGCGCGCAGACCGAGACCATTCCGCCCTCCATCGTGCTGATCACCATCGGCTCGGTCACCGGAGTGTCGATCGCCGCGCTGTTCACTGGCGGCATGCTGCCTGCACTGGTGCTGGGCGCGGCGCTGTGGATCGTGGTCTGGTGGCGCTATCGCCACGAGGATCTCAGCCGGGTGCCGCGGCCGACGGCGCGCGAGGTCGTCAGGCTGGCGCTCGTCGCGGCGCCGGCCATCGCCCTGCCTTTCGTCATCCGCGCCGCCGTGGTCGAGGGCGTTGCCACAGCGACGGAGGTCTCCACCATCGGCATCGCCTATGCCGTCGTGGCCGGCTTGCTGATCTACCGCCGGTTCGACTGGCGCCGCGTGCCGCACATGCTGGTGGAGACCGCCTCGCTCACCGGCGCGATCATCTTCATCATCGGCTGCGCCACTGCCATGGCGTGGGGCCTCACCCAATCGGGTTTCTCGCAGGATCTCGCACGGCTGATGGCGGGCGTTCCCGGCGGCACCTGGGGCTTCCTCGGGGTCTCGATCGTCGCCTTCATCATTCTCGGCAGCGTGCTGGAGGGCATCCCCGCCATCGTGCTGTTCGGGCCGCTGATGTTTCCCATCGCCAAGCAGGTGGGCGTCCACGAAGTTCACTATGCGATGGTGGTGATCTTCGCCATGGGCATCGGCCTGTTCGCCCCTCCCTTCGGGGTCGGGTACTACGGCGCCGCGGCGATCAGCAAGATTAACCCGGACGAAGGACTGAAGTTCATCTGGGCCTATCTGCTGGCGCTTCTGCTCGGCCTGCTCGTGGTGGCGGCCGTGCCGTGGATCTCCATCGGCTTTCTCAATTCCTGACCTTTCTTCATCTCACAGCGAGAGAACTCATCGATGAGCCGCTTCTTTGGCCAGATTCGTCAGGCCGGCTACGTCGTCCCGGATATCGAGGCGGCGATGGATTACTGGAGCCGGGTGCTCGGCGTCGGCCCGTTCTTCTACAATCCGAAGGTGCCGATACGGAACTTCAGCTACAAGGGCGAGTTTTACGAGCCGCACAACTCGGTGGCGCTGGCCAATTCCGGGCCGCTGCAGATCGAGCTGATTCAGTGCCGCAACGACGTGCCATCCATGTACAGGGATTTCACCGATGCCGGCCTCACCGGTCTGCAGCACGTCGCCTACTGGACGTCGGACTACGACGCCGATCTCCAGCGGCTCCTGGAGCAGGGCTTCACCGCCGTCATGAGCGGCGAGGTCGGCGAGCGCGGCCGGTTCGTCTATTTCGACACCCATTATCATCCGGGAACGGTGATCGAACTGTCGGAGGTCGCCGGTCCGAAGGGCGAGATGTTCCGCCTGATCCGGGAAGCGTCTGAAAGCTGGGACGGCCTCGATCCGGTGCGGCCCTTCCCCGACCTCGCCCGGCTGGCCGGCAGTCCGGCGGCGGCCTGAAGCAAGACCGGGCACCCTCGCGACCCGCCGAGACCGACGACGTCATCTCCGCCGATTCCCGCCGCGACAGGAAAGTGGCCTGCGATGCCTGACCGGGGTGACCCGGCGAAGGATGAACCAATGTCTTTCCCAACTTCCTCCGAACGGTTCGAGGCGACCTATCTGATCGAGACGCCGCTCGATCCGACCAAGGTCGCCGAGGTGATGGCCGGCGAGCAATCCAGCGGCACCTTCACCCGCGTAGCCGGCGAGACCGACGAACTGCGCGCCCGCACGCGCGCCGTCGTCACCCGTGTCGACGAACTTGAAAGCGCCGGCCAGCCGAGCCTGCCCAATGCCTGGCTGGCGCGCAAGCGAGTGGACGGGCCGTGGCGCCGAGCCCGCGTGACGATCTCGTTCCCCACCGCCAATGTCGGGGCGAACCTGCCGACGCTGGCGTCCGTGGTCGCGGGCAATCTGTTCGACCTCGGCGAGGTCACGGGTCTCAGGCTCGACAGCCTCGCGCTGCCGGCCGGCTATCGCGCGCGCTTCCCGTTGCCGCGCCAGGGCATTGCCGGTACCCGCGCGCTCACCGGCGTCGCGGGCGTGCCGCTGGTCGGCTCGATCATCAAACCGAATGTCGGGCTGAGCGCGGAGGAGACCGCAACGCTGGTCACCGAGCTCTGCGCGAGCGGCCTCGACTTCATCAAGGACGACGAAATCTCGGCCGACCCCGACCATGCCCCGCTGGCGCAGCGCGTGCCGGCGGTGATGGCGGCCGTACGCCGGCATGCCGACCTGACCGGCAAGCAGGTCATGGTTGCCTTCAACATCACCGACGAGACCGATGCCATGCGCCGGCATGCCGACCTCGTGGCGCGCGAGGGCGGCACCTGCGTGATGGCGAGCCTCAACTGGTGCGGCTTTTCGGCCATCGAGACGCTCCGCCGCTCGACCGATCTCGCGCTGCACGGCCATCGCAACGGCTATGGCGCCTTCTCGCGCCATCCCTGGCTCGGCATCTCCTTCCAGGCCTATCAGGCGCTCTGGCGGCTCGCCGGCGTCGACCACATGCATGTTCACGGCGTGCGGGGAAAGTTCGCGCAGGAGGACGAGGAGGTGGTCGCCTCGGCGAAGGATTGCCTGACGCCGCTCGCGCAGGGCATCGACGACCGCGTGCTGCCAGCCTTCTCCTCCGGCCAGTGGGCCGGCACGGCGCAGCCGACCTGGGACGCCCTCGGCCATAACGATCTGCTGTTCATGGCCGGCGGCGGCATCCTCGCCCATCCCGGCGGCACGAAGGCGGGCGTGACGAGCATCCGCCAGGCCTGGGCGGCGGTTGCCGCCGGCGTGCAGCTCTCCGAGGCGGCCCGGACGCATGCCGAACTCGGCCAGGCGCTGGCCTTCTTCGGTGGCAAGGCGGCGTGAGAGCGGCGATGGCGACCCACACGCCGCGGTATGGCTGGTATGGCGACGACTTCACCGGCGCGACCGACACGCTCGCGACGCTCGCCGAGCGCGGCTGGCACGCGCTGCTGTTCCTGGGCCTTCCGACACCGGGGCAGCTCGCGGCCGCCGGACCGCTCGACGCCATCGGCGTCGCCGGTGCCACCCGCACCATGGCGCCGCCCGACATGGCGCGCGAGCTCGACGCCGCCGGGCGCTTCTTCGCGGCGGCCGGCGTGGCGCTCCTGCATTACAAATGCTGCTCGACCTTCGACAGTGCGCCCCATGTCGGCAGTATCGGGGCGGCGGTCGGTGCGCTGCGGGCGTTCTTTCCAAATCCGCTGGTGCCGATCGTCGGCGGGCAGCCCAATCTCGGTCGCTATTGCCTGTTCGGCCAGCTCTTCGCTGCGGCCGGCGACGGCACGGTGCATCGCGTCGACCGCCATCCCACCATGAGCCGGCACCCCGTCACGCCGATGACGGAGGCGGACCTGCGCCTCCACCTCGCCGCGCAGGGACTGGAGCCGGTCGGATTGGTCGACTACCGCACTCATGACGGGACGGCCGGCACGACGCGCCTGCCGGACAAGGCCGGCGTCGTGCTGTTCGATGTCGCCCGCGAGGCCGATCTGACGGCGATCGGCCGGATAGTCGCCTCGCGCATGGACGAACGGCCGATGCTGGCCGTCGGCCCCAGCTCGGTCGCACGCATCCTTGCCGGAACCGGCGCGGCAATCGCCCCCGCCGACGCCAGCCCGAGGGCCGCGCCGTCGTCCCGCAGCCGGGCGAAGGGCCCGGTGCTCGCGCTGGTCGGCAGCCTGTCGCCGGTCACCCGCGCCCAGGTCGAGGTCGCGCACGGCTATGCGAGAATCGCCGTCGACCCGGCACGGCTCCTCTCCGACGAAGCCTATCGGCAAAGTCTGCATCGGCAGGCGATCGAGGCGCTGGGACATGGCGATGCGATGCTGGTCACCGATCGCCCAGACGGCACGGCCATTGCGGCGGGCGCGGTGGCGACGGCCACGGGAAGGCTGCTCGCAGCCATCATGAAGGGCGCTCGGATCTCGCGGCTCGTGATTGCCGGCGGCGATACCTCGACCATGGCCCTGCGGGCCCTGCCGATCTGGGGTCTCTCTTATCGCGCCGCATGCGTCCCCGGCGCACCGCTATGCAGCGCGCACGCCGATCATGAATGGCTCGACAGGATGGAAATCATCCTGAAAGGCGGCCAGATGGGACCTCGCGACTTCTTCGCATCGGTGGGACAGTAGAGAGTAATCGCTGACGGCTTCGAGCAGGTGATCGCCCTCGTTCGGCAACCTTCTCCTCCACCCCCCGCCTTTCGCCACGTGGCAGGCCGACAAGACGGCACGCCGCCGGTCTGCGGCTCACCGGAGAATGGCTGTGGTCGTCGTACCGATCCTTTCGAAATCGATCTCGACGCCGAGGCCCGGCGAGTCCGGGACGCGGACCATGCCCTTCTGATCGACGACCAGATCATTGACCAGCCCGTACTTCTGCACGTCATCGGGAAGGATCACCTCGAAGAACTCCGAATTCGAAATGCCGCACATGATGTGGAGATTGGCGACATTGTTCAGCGAATTGCCGCCGTGGTGGATCTCGAAGGTCATCCGGAACGCCTCGGCGAGATGCGCCGCCTTCACGCAGGCGGTGATGCCTCCTTTCACCGCGACGTCACCGCGCAGATAGTCGGTGGCCTGGGCGATGATCCATGGTGCGTAGGCGTGAAAGCCTCCAGGCGAGAACTCGGTCGCAAGGATAGGAATGTCGAGCTTCTGGCGCAGCTTCGCGCTGTTGTAGATGTCCTCTTCGGCAAGCGGGTCCTCGAACCAGTAGAAGCCCATTTCCTCGATCGCCCGACCGACGCGCACTGCCTCGGTGTAAGTGTACATCCAGGTTGAATCGAGCATCAGACGATAATCATCGCCGACCGCCTTGCGAACCGCGGCGCAGACCTCGATGTCACCGTGCCAGCCCTTGCGCGGCGGGTGGATCTTATAGGCATGGTAGCCACGCGCCTTGGTCTCCAGCGCTTCCTCGACGTACTCGGAGATTTCGACGTGGCCGGGTGAGCTGGCATAGGCCGGCACCGCGGCGCGATGGCCGCCGATCAGCCTGTAGATCGGCAGGCCGGCAATCTTGCCGGCGAGGTCCCACAGGGCCACGTCGACCGCGCCTATGCAGCGCCATGTCGTCGAGCGGAACCGCTTGCAGATCGCCTGGTGTAGCGCCTCGCGATCGAGCGGATCGCGGCCCAGGAGAATGGGCTTCAGCGTCTGCACCAGCGAGAGGGCATCGAGCTCGGACGATTTGGTGATCGAGCCGAGAAAGGCATGACCCTCGAGCCCCGCATCGGTGCTGATCGTCACCAGCCCGAGCGTCGACGTGCCCGCAGTTGGCGCGTTGTGCGGGCCAAAGGTCAGCTTGCGGATGTCGCGCTGCTCGAACTGCGTAACGGTGAGGTCGGTGATCCTCATGAGACCGACCAAACTTTCGCCGGGGCCGCCGGCTCGACGATAGCCGATGGTGGTTCGGCGCCGACCGCGCGCCCAGCCGCGACGATGTCGGACCAACTCTTCGCATCGATGGGTATGCCGTTGGCGCGACGCTCGGCCGTGGTCGCGGCCTCGACATCGCCAGGCAACAGCACACCGGCATTATCGCCGCTTCGCACCCAGCCGACGAAGGTGTCGATCTCGGGCGAGAGCGTGTCTGCCGTGCCCAGCCGTTCCGGCGAGATGAGGATGGACAGCATGCAGTTGATGGTCGCGTTGCGCCGCTTCGGCCCGCATTGCGTCTTCCCACCGGTCAGCGCGGCACCGAGCAACTCGCAGGCGAACGACAGGCCCCAGCCCTTGTGGTCGCCGAACGGCAGGAGGATGCCCTTGGGCTGGCCGAACAGGATCGACGGATCGGTGGTCGGCTCGCCGGCGGCGGTCAGCAGCGCTCCGGATGGCAGCGGCTTGCCCTGATTCATGGCGACGCGCACCTTGCCGACCGCCAGCTTGCTGGTCGCGAAATCGAGGATGACGGGGCGTTTGCCGTCGCGGGGAATACCGACCGAAAAGGGGTTCGTGCCGACCCGCGCCGCGACGCCACCAAAGGGTGCAACGGAGGGGTCGCTGACCACATTGACGAAATGGATCGACACCAGCCCGGCCTCGGCGCATTGCTCCGCCCAGTGACCGATGCGACCGACATGGTGGCTGTTGCGCAGGCCGACCAGCGCGACGCCGTTCTGCTGCGCCTTGGCGATGCCGATCGCGATCGCGTCATGCGCCATCACCTGCCCATAGCCGCCATTGCCGTCGCAGATCAGGAAACTGTCGGTTTCATTGACCCGGCTGAGCGCCTGGTTGGCGAGCAGGTCGCCGCTTTTCAGATTGCGGATATAGACCGGGATCGAGCCGACACCGTGCGAGTCGTGACCGCGCAAATTGGAGGTGACGAGGTGCCGTGCGATCAGCGACGCTTCGCGTTCGGAGGAGCCGGCGGCGGTAAAGATGTCTACGACGAAGTCGTGCAGCTTGGTCTCGTCGACGAGGACGTTCGGCGTCGCCACGATGAGGCTCCTGTAAGATGGCGCCGGTAGGTTCCCGCGGCGGCCGGGCGCCTGATCGCGATGCCGAGCCGCGGACAGGACGCCCTGCCCGCAGCCGGCGCCGCGGAGGCGCTGCTCAGTTCACGGTGATCGAGGCAAGATAGGGTGCCTCGATCGGCGAGAATTGCAGGCCGGAGATGTTGGAGCGCGCCACGTAGACGATCTTCAGGTCGCCCCAGAAGATGCCGACCGCATCGTCCCAGATGATCTTGGTCGCCTCCGCATAGAGCTTCTTGCGCTTGTCCTGGTCGCTTTCGGCCTTGGCCGCCAGCAGCACCTTGTCGAGTTCGGGATTGGCGTAGTTCATCTCCTTGTTCGCGGAGTAATAGAGACGGCCAACCGTATAGTCTGCGTCCAGCGTCAGCGCCGGATTCGACGACAGCACCATGTCCCAGTTCATCTCGCGGAAGTTCTGGGTGAAGATGGCGCGCTCCTGTTCCAGCGGCCGCACCTTCACGCCGATCGCGTCCCAGTAGGAGATGAAGGTCTGGGCGAAATCGGAGATGCCGGGGAAGAAATTCTGGCCGAACAGGATGCTGGTCTGGAAGCCTTCCGGCAGGCCGGCCTCGGCCAGCAGCGCCTTCGCCTTCGCCGGATCATAGGTGTAGGGATCGAGCGGCATGAAGCCGAACACGGTCTCCGGGATCACGTTGCGCGCGGGCGTGCCCGTCTCGGGCTTGAGATCGCGCAGCACCTTCGTGGTGTCGATGGCGTGCCACATCGCCCGGCGCACCCGGGCATCGTCGAACGGCTTGCGGGCCGCGTTGAACCAGGCATAGCCATAGGTGGCGCTCGGCACCACGTCGACCTTCACCGCGCGGTCGCCACGCAGCTGGGCGAGTTCGTCGTCGGAGAAGGCCCATGCGATGTCGACTTCGCCATTGAGGATCGCTGTCACGCGCGCGGTCTGCTCGGGGATGTTGACGAACTGCAGGCCCTCGATCTTCGGCTTCTTGCCCCAATAGTCCGGGTACACCGTCACGGTCAGGCTGTCGCCCGGTGAAAAGTTCTTGATCTTGAACGGCCCCGTGCCGGGCAGCACGACGCCGGCGCCGTATTCGTCCCGCCCCTTGGCATTGACTACTTCCGAAGGTGCGATCGACAGGAAAGAGGTTATGCGCAGGAACGGACCGACCGGATTCTTGAGGTGGATGACGACGGTTTGCGGGTCCGGCGTATCGACACTTTCCAGCACCTTCCACTGGCTGGCCAGGCCACCCTTGGCGCGCGACAGACGTTCGGCCGAGGCCTTGACGTCGCTGGAATCGAACGTGCTGCCGTCATGGAATTTCACGCCCGAGCGCAGCTTGAATTCCCAGGTCTTGTCGTCGATCTGCTTCCAGCTCTCGGCCAGAACCGGGACGGGCTGGTCGCCGTCGAACTTGACCAGCGTTTCAAAGATCTGGCGCGCGACGAGCACAGATTCGCGCAGCAGCGCGTTCGGGCCATGCGGATCGATGTCGATGATCGTGCGCGGCGGCGACACCTTGACCACCTGGGCCGAGGCGGTGGTCGAGACCAGTGCCGCAACCAAGGCGAACAGAAGCCTCCTCATCGTGTTCCTCCCAGCGGATTCTTGTCGCCTGCGTTCGGCGAGGAGCGCACTGAAACGTATTTGTAACGGAGATGTCAAGCTATGGACCAAAATTTGGTTGTTATTTGTAATATGGCCATCTAATGGGAAGCAAAGCATGACATGGGCCGCCAGATGCCGCTGCGCAACGATACTTCGCCGCGCTGCACACGGCGCCGTAGGAACCAATCATGACAAATTGGGTGAATGATGCGCGGAAATGGTCGTGTGCTGCAGCTCGGGGCCTTGCCGGACCATGCGATTGCAGAACTCGAGACCCGATTTGAGCTTGTCGCCTTCGCCGATGAGGGAGCAGCGATCTCGGCAATACCGAGGCTCGCCGACGTGCAGGGGATGGCGACGAGCGGCAAGGCGACAATTAGCGCTGCCCTCCTGGAATGCCTGCCCGAGCTCAAGATCATCTCGTGCCTCGGGGCGGGCACCGAAGCTATCGACACTGAAGCGGCACGAGAGCGAGCGGTCGAGTTGAGGACGACCTCGCACGTCCTTGCGAGCGACGTCGCCGACATCGCCATGGGCCTCATCATCGCGACCGCGCGCGATCTCTTTGGCGCCGACCAGTTCGTCAGGTCGGGTGGCTGGACCCTCGGAAAATATCCGCTCGCGCGCTCGCTCAAGGGTGCGCGGCTCGGCATTGTCGGGCTCGGCGCGATCGGGAGCGCTTTGGCCGGTCGCGCGGAAGCGTTCGGCATGGCGATCGGGTACCACACGCGCCGGGTTGTCTCCCGCTCGCCGCACCCGCATTTCGAAAGCCTACCGGATCTCGCGGCCTGGTGCGATTTCCTCGCTTTGTGCTGTCCCGGGAGCCCGGCGACGTACCGGCTGGCGGATGCGCAGGTGCTTGGCGCACTCGGGGCGAAGGGTTTCCTGATCAATGTCGCGCGCGGCTCGGTCGTCGACGAGGCGGCGCTGGCCGAGGCATTGCAGGCGGGCGTGATCGCGGGAGCGGGCCTCGACGTGTTCGAGGACGAGCCGCACCCGCATCCCGCCCTGCTCGGCTGCCCGAAAACGGTGCTTCTGCCCCATATCGGCAGCGCGACGACGGAGACCCGGGACGCCATGGCCCGCGCCATGGTGGATGCGCTGGTGGAGAGGCTGCGCGGGGACGCCTAAGGCGGCCGGGAATCCTGGCCCACGGGCGGCGGCCTGTACCCGATCACATGTCGCCGGTCACGGGAATCCGGTTGATCATGTACTCGTAGGCGCTCTGGATGTGATAGCGCATGTATTCGCGTGCATCATCGGCGAGGCGGCGCTCGATCAGGCGCAGTATCTCGCGGTGCTCGCCATTGATCCGGGTGCGGTGGGCCACCGGGTCCGGCGCCTTGGTGGCGCTGCACAGCCTCAGATAGACTTGGAAGCCCGGCTGCGAGATGACCATCTGCATCGACTTTTCCAGGAACGGATTGTCGGCCGCAGCAACCACTGCCTGATGGAAGTCGAACGCCTCGAGCGGCTGCTGGCTGAATGCAGGAAAATCATAGGTCGGCGGATAGACGCATTCGCTGATCCGCTTGAGCGAGGCAGGGCCGTGGCGCAGCGCCGCGAAATAGGCCGCCTCGCTCTCGATGAGCAGGCGGAACTCGAAGCAGCGCTGCAGGTCCCGCACGCTTGCCCCCTGCAATACTTCCTTGCGCTTCGTCGCGCCGCTCTCGCCCTCGTGGATGACAACGGTGCCCGATCCCTGCACCGAGCGCACCAGCCCCCTGTCACGCAATTTGGCGATGGCCGAGCGGACAACCGAGCGCGAAACCTGGAACTGCTGGGTCAGCTCGTTTTCGGTCGGCAGCTTGCCCTCGACGGGGATGCGCCCCTCCTCGATCCAGGCAAGCAGCGAACGATATACGACGTCGCTGCGACTCCCCTCACGCAGCGGGGCGGCAACGGCGGGAAGGTCGGTCACGACCACGGGCGGGCTCGAATCCATGCGGCAACTGCTAACACATTTTGTGGAAATTGGGCAAGCACTTCAACAAATACGGAACAAATAAATTGACAACAGGGAAGGCGTCCGTAATTTGGCGAGCAATTTGTTGCATGACACCTGCGGACGAGGGCCCCTTTGACGAAGATCGCGATCTCGGACCTCAGGAGCCAGCGCTGGTACAACGCGCCGGCCATGCGCACCTTCAACCACCGCTCGCGCACGTTCCAGATCGGCTATTCGAAAGCCGATTTCGAGAACAAGCCAGTCATCGCCATCATCAATACCTGGAGCGACTTCAACCAGTGCCACTCGCACTTCAAGCAGCGCGTGGAAGAGGTGAAGCGCGGGGTGTGGCAGGCGGGCGGCTTTCCGATCGAGATTCCGGCCATCTCGCTCAGCGAGCCGATGATGAAGCCGACGACCATGCTCTACCGCAACCTGCTCGCCATCGAGACCGAAGAGGTGCTGAGGGCACACCCGGTCGACGGCGCCGTGCTGATGGGCGGCTGCGACAAGACCACGCCCGGCCTGCTGATGGGCGCCTTCAGCATGAACCTGCCCTGTATCTTCGTGCCGGCCGGACCGATGCTGAACGCGCGCTGGCGCGGCCACACACTGGGGAGCGGCAGCGACAACTGGAAGTTCTGGGATGAGAAGCGCGCCGGCAACATCACCGACGCGCAGTGGCAGAGCATGGAGGAATCGATCGCCCGCTCGCCCGGCCACTGCATGACGATGGGCACGGCGTCGACCATGACGAGCGCGGCCGAGGCGCTCGGCATGACGCTGCCGGGGGCCGCCTCGATCCCGGCGCCGGATTCCAATCACGTCCGCATGGCCTCGGATTCCGGCCGCCGCATCGTCGAGATGGTGTGGGAGGATCAGCGGCCGAAGAACTTCATCGACATGCGCTCCTTCGAGAACGCGGTCGGCGTGGTGATGGCGCTCGGCGGCTCCACCAATGCGGTCATCCACCTGATCGCCATGGCACGGCGGCTGTCGATCCCGCTTGATCTCGAAACGTTCGACCGCATCTCGCGGCGCACGCCGGTGCTGGCCAATCTGCG
>JAQSWY010000078.1 GCA_029266425.1 Xanthobacteraceae bacterium | reverse complement strand
GGGCGTGAGGAAGTGCTGGAGGAACTGGCCATGTCGATCACCGCAGGTCCGCGCGGCGGGATTTCTCAACCTCTTCCCGCACGATGGTATGGATGCGCTCGTAGAGGCGCGTGTATTCGGGATTGGTACGCGAGCGATCATCACCGAGCGTGACGTCGAACTGCTCGCGCAGATGCGCCGACGGGCCCGCGGTCATCACCGCGATCCGGGTCCCAAGGATGATCGACTCGTCGATATCGTGAGTGATGAAGACGACGGACGTCCCGGTCTGCTCCCAGATGCGCCGCAGCTCGAACTGCATGACCTCGCGGGTTTGCGCGTCGAGCGCGCCGAGCGGTTCGTCCATCAGCAGGATCTTCGGCTCGCCGACCAGAGCGCGCGCGATCTGGATGCGCTGCTTCATGCCGCCGGACAACTCGCTGGGATAGCGGTCCTTCGCCCGCATCAGGCCGACCATGTCGATGTATTTGAGCGCCCGCTCGCGACGTTCCGCCTTCGGAACGTTCTGTATTTTCAAGCCAAATTCGACGTTCTCCAACGCCGTCAGCCAGGAGTAGAGGGAATCGTCGCCCTGGAACACCACGGCCCGGTCGCGCCCCGGCGCCGCGATCGGGCGGCCGGCGAGGAGGAGCTCGCCGCCGGTCGGCTGCTCGAAGCCGGCGAGCATGGTGAGCACGGTGCTCTTGCCGCAGCCGGACGGGCCGAGCAGGCAGCAGAATTCGCCATTTTCGATCGAAAGATTAAGGCCTTCGATGGCGAAGAGGGGCGATCGTCCTCGCGTAACGAAGGATTTCGACAGGTTTCGGATATCGATCAAGCTCATAAACTGCCCTTCTGGAACAACGGGCGCCGACAACGAAAGAAGCGCGTGACAGCACGCCCACTCCGCCGCTCGCCTGCGAGCGTTTGAGATCGGTCATTCAATGAATAATATCATTACATAAAACATTGTCAAACGGCCGTCCTTGGTAGGGGCCATGAGATCCCGTTTGCTCCTCATAGGCTGTCCGAGTGCGGGGGCGGCATGCCGGCAGCTTCGGCCGGGCGGCGCATTGTCGTGTGGGACGGGCTATGCTCGGTGGTGCCGCAATCGGCAAGCCGGCGGATGCGGGCTGAAGCAGGAGCGCTGCTCCTTAGCCCCTGGACGACAATTGCAGCGACGACGCGCTCGCTTCGCCCGATCACCTTCGCCACGGAGGAGGCGAGCCGCCCGCGCTGGCGTCTTGGAGGTCACGCATCCGATTACGAGGGAAGGGGTGCCCCGGCGCCGGGAAAGGAACTGATCTCCATGGCGGTCTCGGCGATGATCTCCTGCAGCGTGGCGAGCCGCCGGCGCTTGTAGACGCAGGAGAAAGGCACCGCCGCCGGCTCCGGATCGGTCGCCAGCACACGCAGCTTCCCTTCCTCGATCTCCGGGCCATAGCAGCAGGGCGGCAGCAGGCTGACGCCGACATTGGCGGCGGTCAGTGTCGAGACCACCGTCATGCTGTTGCACAGGTCGGGGCGCTGGGCGGAGCGGCTCTCGTCGATCCAGGACGAAATGGTCTGGTAATGGATCGAGTTCTCCCCGAGCGAGAGGATGCGCAGATCCACGAAGTCCTGCGGCGCAAGCGGCCGAGCGGGCAGCGCATAGTCGGCACCCGCCATCCAGCGAAAGGCGACGGAGCCGAGCGGATGGGCGACCAGCGAGGGGTCGAAGGCGTCGCCGGGAATGAACACGATGTCGAGCTCGCCCGAAAGCAGCCGGGCGCGCAGCGGGGCAGTCAGCGAGATGTCGAGCTCCAGGCTGATGTTGGGGTAGCGCTCATGCACCGTCGCCGCGAGCTGCGGCAGCCAGGTCATGGCGACGAGTTCGGCCACGCCCACCCGCACCGTGCCCGACAGCGATTGGCGCGGCGCGATCTGCTGGCGGATCTCGTCATGCAGATGCAGCGCGCGCTCGGCATAGCCCACCAGTTCCCGTCCCTTGGCCGTCACCGTGGCCTTGCGCTGGCTGCGATCGAACAGCACCACGCCGAGATCGCTCTCCAGTTCTTGGATGCGGGCCGAAATCGTCGACTGCGTTGCGTGAAGCTTGTTTGCTGCAGCTGCGAAGCTTCCGAGGCGTACGATCTCGATGAAGGTCTCCAGTTGGCGGAAATTCATTGAAGCGCGCCCCCTATCATCGAATATCCCGTACAGTATTGATCGAAATCAATCGCTTTCAATAAAAAACTCCTCTGCCTAGGCTGTGTTTGGACGGGTTGCCGCGCATCTCGTCTGAACAACAACAAGATGAAAACGCGCTCGCCGACGTCGCGAGGCGCCATGTCCGCGCACGCCAACGCGGACACAGCGTCAAAGGCCAGCCTATGCTCCGACGAACGGAGGGCCGGCGCCGGCAGCGTGCCTGGGACGAGAAACACGCTCCGCAAAGGAGCGCTTTGGGAGGAACAGATGGTCTCGCAGCTGCGGACGTCGCCCTCGAGCGACGTCGATTCCGCGCGTCATGCGCGCCGCGCCGTTATCGCCTCGACCGTCGGCACGATGATCGAATGGTATGATTTCTATCTCTACGGCCTCGTTGCCGCGCTCGTATTCGGAAAGCTCTTCTTTCCGTCGCAGGATCCGTACTCCGCGACGCTCCTGGCCTTCTCCACCTTCTTCCTCGGCTTCGCCGCCCGCCCGCTCGGCGCGATCATCTTCGGCCATTTCGGCGATCGCATCGGCCGCAAGGGCACGCTGGTCGCCACCCTGCTGCTGATGGGCGTCAGTACGGTGCTCATCGGCCTGGTGCCGACATATGACCAGATCGGCATCTGGGGAGCCGTCGCGCTGACGGCCTTGCGCATGCTGCAGGGCATCGGCGTCGGCGGCGAATGGGGCGGCGCCATCGCGGTGGCGACCGAATGGTCGAAGTTCAACAAGCGGCGCGGCCTCGCGGCTTCCTGGCCGCAGTTCGGCTCGCCTCTCGGCATGCTGCTCGCCGTGGCGGCGCTGACGATCACCTCCTATGCCGGCACGCCGGAATGGTTCGAGAGCATCGGCTGGCGCATTCCCTTCCTGATCAGCGCGCTCCTGATCGCCGTCGGCCTCTATATCCGTCTCGGCGTGCTGGAGACCCCGGTCTTTCAGCAGATGCAGGAGAAGAAGCAGATCGCCCGCACGCCGGTGCTGGAAGCGGTGCGCGGCTATTGGCGTGAGATCCTGCTCACCTGCCTGATCCGCACCGGGCAGCAGGCACCCTTCGTGCTCTTCACCACCTTCCTGCTGTCCTACGGCACCAAGAATCTCGAGCTCGAACGCTCGTTCCTGTTCAATTGCGTGCTGGCGGCGGCGGCGCTCTCGCTCTTCACCACGCCGTTCTTCGGCTATCTCTCCGACCGCATCGGCCGCAAGCGGATGTATCTAATCGGCGCCTTCACCATGCTGGCCTTCGCCTTCCCGTACTTCTGGATGCTGGATACGCGGATACCCTTCCTCATCGTCCTGGCGATCCTGCTGTCGCTGCCGATCCACGACATGCAGTACGCCCCGCAGGCCGCCTTCATCGCCGAGAGCTTTCCGCCGAGCGTGCGTTACTCGGGCTCGTCGATCGGCTACCAGCTCGCCTCGATCACTTCAGGCGGTCCTGCGCCGATGATCGCCGCCTTCCTGCTGCACACCTACGGCACGTCGGCGGCCATCAGCACCTACATCGCGATCATCGCCGCAATCAGCTTCACCTCGGCCCTGTTCCTGCGCGACCGGTCGCAGGACGACTACGCCACCAATGAAGGCTGGGTGCGGGACGACCGCTCCCTCGTGGCCCCCCGCGTCGCCTCGCCCTCCGCCTGATCCTCGGCGCGGGTCTTCGGTCGAGGGGTCGATCCGTTCGCCCCTCGACCCTTTTTCTCGAGACGAGAACATCGACTATATCGAATATATCTGATCGAAAACTATCGTTTTCAATCGATTTACTTGCACTCTATCGTTTCCATAGCGCCGTGGTTGCCGATGAAACGCTGCCGGCAACTGCTCGACGAACCCGACACTCAGTCAAAAAGGAGAGAGACGCATGTTGGACACGCTGTCGGACAACGCCTCCCGACTTTCACCGATCGAAGCCGCCAAGCGCCAGCCTCTCATGCTCGGGCTGTTTCTGCCGATCCAGTCGGGTGCCTGGAGCCCGTCCACCGCGCCGCGCGGCACGTCCTGGACCTTCGACTACAATGCCCGCTGCACGGTGATGGCGGAGAAGCTGGGCTTCGACCTCGTCTTCGGCCTCGCCCAATGGATGGGCAAGGGCGGCTATGGCGGCGAGATGAAGTTCCGCGAGATGGCGACCGACCCGCTGCTGGTCACTGCCGGCCTCGCCGCGCTGACCAAGCGCATCCTGCTCGTCTCCACCGTCCACATCCTCTATGGCTGGCACCCGCTGCAACTGGCCAAGTTCGGCGCGACGCTGTCGGAGATGAGCGGCGGCCGCTGGGGCCTCAACATGGTCACCGGCTACAAGCGCAGCGAGTTCGAGATGTTCGGGCTCGAGCCGATCGAGCACGACCATCGCTACGTGATGGCGGACGAATTCGTGACCATGATGAAGCGGCTCTGGGCGGAGGACGAGAACCTCACCGTCGACGGCAGCTTCTGGAAGACCAAGGGGGCCTTCGTGGCGCCGAAGCCCGCGGGCAACAAGTGCCTGCTGGTCAACGCCTCCTCTTCCGGCGCGGGCCTCGCCTATGCCGTTAAGCACTCGGACCTGATCTTCGTCACCAGCCCGGCCGGCGCCAATCTCGACCGCGCCTGCGAAGCGCTGCCCGCCCACAACGCCGCCATCAAGAAAGCGGCGGCCGAGCAGGGGAGGGAGGTGCGCACGCTCATCAACCCGCACGTCATCTGCCGCGAGACCGAGGCGGAGGCCTGGGCGCAATACGATGCGATCTTGCGCCATCAGGATCCGGTCGCGGCGGAGAATTTCTACCGGACCTTTGTCGGCGGGGATCAGACGTCGTGGAAGGCGGCCACGCGGGAGCAATGGACCGTCGGCGGCAATGTCCACATCGTCGGCACTCCTGCCCAGGTGGTCGAAGGATTCCAGCGGCTGAAGCAGGCCGGCTGCGACGGCGTCCAGGTCAATTTCTACGACTTCATCCCCGACCTCGATTTCTTCGGTGCGCGCGTGCTGCCGCTGATGCGCGAAGCCGGGCTGCGCCTCGAGCATCCGCTCGCCGCCGCCGCCTGAGCGCGCATCGAACTCAAAGGAGGCCACCATGTCCGAACCGCACGCCACGCCGCCGCTCTCGCCCGGCGAGCTGCGCGCCTTCGCCGGTCATTTCCCCACCGGCGTCGCCGTCGTCACCACCGCCCATCCGGACGGCCCGCTCCACGGCGTCACCATCAACGC
>JAQSWY010000077.1 GCA_029266425.1 Xanthobacteraceae bacterium | reverse complement strand
TGCTGGAGGCGCCGGCGGCGCGTCTTGTGAGCCCCAGCAAGGAGCGCCTCCTCAAGCTTGAGGATGTCGAGGCCCTGCTCGCCTCCTGCGTGCTCGTCGTCGATGCCTGCCGCTATGCGGTGCGGGACGGCCAGAGGGCGGTGTCGCTGGCGACGCGCCCGGTGCTGTTCGCGCTGCTGCGCGCGCTGGGCGAAGCGTGGCCGGAAGATGTGGGACGCGATGCGCTCGTCCGATGCGCCTTCCGCGGCAAAGAGGCGGATGAATCGCACCGCGCCCGGCTGCGGGTGGAGATTGGGCGGCTTCGCGCCGAGCTCCGCCCCTTCGCGGACATCGTCGCGACGAAACAAGGTTTCGCGCTGGTCCCGGACGATGGGCGCACGGTCGCGGTGATGGCGCCACCCATGGAGGAGCACCATGCCGACGTGCTCGCCTTCCTGGCGGACGGCGAATCCTGGTCGAGCTCGGCACTGGCGCTTGTGCTCGGCGCCAGCCAACGCACCGTGCAGCGCGCATTGGAGGAGCTTGCCGCAGCGGGCAAGGTCCAGTCCTATGGCCGCGGAAGGGCGCGCCGCTGGACCACTCCGCCCTTGCCGGGTTTCACGACAACCTTGTTACTCCCCGGCCCGCTGCCGGGCAGCTAGGCTGACGGCATGAAAACATCAGCAGCCGACATCCTCGACGAGTACGGCCCCTTCCCCGGCGTTGACCAGGTCGCCGGCGTGAGCTTCGACGGCCGCCACGTCTGGTTCGCCTCCGGTGACAGGCTGAACGCCCTCGATCCGGCCACCGGTGACATCGTGCGCAGCCACGACGTGGCCGCCCACGCCGGCACCGCCTTCGACGGCACGCACCTGTTCCAGCTTGCCGAGGACCGGATCCAGAAGATCGATCCGGCGACCGGCCGCGTGCTCTCGACCATCCCCGCCCCCGACGGCGGCTCCGGCCTCGCCTGGGCGGAAGGCACGCTCTGGCTCGGCCAGTATAGCGGCCGCCGCATCCACCAGATCGATCCGGACACCGGCGCCGTGCTGCGCGTCATCGAGTCCGACCGTATGGTCACCGGCGTCACCTGGGTCGACGGCGAGCTCTGGCACGCCACCTGGGAAGGCGAGGAGAGCGATGTCAGGCACATCGATCCCGCGACCGGCGAGGTACTGGAGCGGCTGAAGATGCCGGACGGCGTGGGCGTATCCGGCCTCGAAGCCGACGGCGCCGACCGCTTCTTCTGCGGCGGCGGCAATAGCGGAAGGGTGCGCGCCATCCGCCGGCCGCGGCGGACGGCCTGATCTCGTGGTCTGGCGCACCCGAGCCGGCGTCGCTGAATAGTTTCAAAATTATGATTGCATTTTTATGCAATTGATATAGAGAATTGCGAGGCGCGACGGTTCTGCCGCGCATTGGGAGTGACCCATGCCTCGCAAGCCCGAAGTGACCGGCTTCTTCGACCCGCGGACCTGGTCGATCCAGTATGTCGTCGCCGATCCGGCGACGAAGCGCTGCGCCATCGTCGATCCGGTCCATGACTTTGACGAGAAGTCCGGCCAGACCGGCTCGGCCAATGCCGACCGCCTGCTCGATTTCGTGCGCGGCAAGGGCTACGAGGTCGAGTGGATCCTCGACACCCATCCCCATGCCGACCATTTCTCGGCGGCGCATTACCTCAAGCAGAAGACCGGCGCGCCGACCGCCATCGGCGAGCACGTGAAGGACGTGCAGAAGCTCTGGAAGGGCTTCTACAACTGGCCGGATTTCCCCGCCGACGGTTCGCAGTGGGACCGTCTCTTCGCCGATGGCGAGGCCTTCAAGGTCGGCGGCATCGACGCGAAGGTGATGTTCTCGCCGGGGCATACGCTGGCCTCGATCACCTATGTGATCGGTGATGCCGCCTTCGTCCACGACACGCTGTTCATGCCGGACAGCGGCACGGCCCGCGCCGACTTTCCGGGCGGCAGCGCCAATGTGCTGTGGCGGTCGATCCAGGCCATCCTCGCGCTTCCCGACGAGACCCGCCTCTTCACCGGCCATGACTACCAGCCGGGCGGGCGCAAGCCCCTGTGGGAATCGACCGTCGCCGAGCAGAAGGCGACGAACATCCACATGGCACGCTGCAGGACCGAGGAGGAGTTCGTCGCGGTCCGCGAGGCGCGCGACCGCAGCCTCGCCATGCCCAAGCTCATCCTGCAGTCGCTGCAGGTGAACACCAATGGCGGGCGGCTGCCCGAACCGGAAGCGAACGGGGTCCGTTATCTCAAAATCCCGCTCGACCTGCTCAAGGGAGCGACCTGGAACTGAGATGCGTGGAATGAGTACCGAGACGCTGGCTCCGGACGCCGCCGACATGAAGGCGAAGGTCGGCGAGGCCTCCGCCTTCCTCAAGACGCTGGCGAATCCCGACCGGCTGCTGGTGGCCTGTGCGCTGGTCGACGGCGAGCATTCGGTGGGCGAACTGGAGGACATGCTCGGCATCCGCCAGCCGGGCCTCTCCCAGCAGCTCGCCGGCCTGCGCGCGGCGGGGCTGATCACCGGCCGCAAGGACGGCAAGCAGGTGTTCTACCGCCTTGCCGATCCGCGCGTCGAAACCTTCATCACCACCATGCACGGGCTGTTCTGCGCGCCCAACGCACCGAAAGCGGACGTGCGTGAGACCTCGTCATGACCGAGTTCACGCCCATCGCCTCGCTTGTCGGCGGCACGCTCATCGGCCTCAGCGCCGCCCTGCTGCTGCTGCTCGAAGGGCGCATCGCCGGCATCAGCGGCATCGCCAGCCGGCTGCTCCCGCCCTGGCGCGACGGCCTGTTCGCGCAACGGTTGGCCTTCATCGCCGGCCTTGTCGCGGCGCCCTTCCTCGTCGCCGCGGTGACGGGAACGCCGGTCATGCAGACCGTCTCCACCAACCTGCCGCTCATGACGGTCGCCGGGCTGCTGGTCGGCTTCGGCTCGGTCTGGGGGGGCGGCTGCACCTCCGGCCATGGTGTGTGCGGGCTGGGGCGCCTCTCGCCGCGCTCGCTCGTGGCGACACTCGTCTTCATGGGCACGGGCTTCCTGACCGTGCTCGTCATGCGCCACGTGATCGGGGGCTGAACCATGCCGATCCTCGTCAACCTCGCGCTCGGTCTCCTGTTCGGCGTCGGGCTGGTCGTCTCAGGGATGAGCAACCCGGCCAAGGTGCTCAACTTCCTCGATCTCTTCGGCAGCTTCGATCCCTCGCTCGCCTTCGTCATGGGAGGCGCGGTGATCGTCGCGTTCATCGGCTTCCGGCTGGCGCGGATGCGGGCGGCACCCGTTCTCGCCCCGGCCTTCCAGCTGCCGACGCGGCGCGACATCGACGCGCGGCTCATCGTCGGGCCGGCGCTGTTCGGCATCGGCTGGGGTCTCGGCGGCTTCTGCCCCGGTCCTGCCTTCACCGCGCTCGGGCTCGGCGCAGCCGGCACGCTCGTCTTTGTGCCGGCCATGCTCGCTGGCATGTGGGCGGCGCGGATGCTGGCCGAGCGGACAGCCTAAGAGAAGAACCGCCCTCGCCTATCGCAGCGCCCGCAGCGCGTTGAGGATCACCGCGACGTCGATCGCCTCCTGCACCAGCGCTCCGGCAAGCGGCGGTAGATAGCCGAAGGCGGCCGCCACCATCGCCACCACCGAAAGACCGAGCCCTGCCAGGACGCTCTGGAGCGCGATCCGGCGCGTGCGGCGAGCGATCCGCACGGCGAGGCCAAGATTGCCGATCCGGTCCGTCAGCAGCACGATGTCGGCGCTCTCCGCGGACGCCGCCGAGCCGCGCGCGCCCATCGCCACGCCGACATCGGCGCTGGCGAGCGCCGGCGCATCGTTCACGCCGTCGCCCACCATGAGGACGGGTGACCCGCCGCGCTCACGCGCCACCACCTCGACCTTCTGCGCCGGGGTGAGATCGCCATAGGCCTGGGCGAGGCCCAGCCGGCCGGCGATCGCGTCCACCACGTCCTGGCGGTCGCCGGAAGCGACCACTACCCGGTCGATCCCGGCTTCCTTCAGCATGTCGAGCGTCGCGGTCGCGTCCGGCCGGATCTCGTCGGCGAGCACGATGATGCCCGCGAGCCTCCCGTCCACGCCGACGGCGACGACGACGCTTCCTTCCGGCAGCCCCTCGCGCAGCAGATAAGGATCGCCGCTATCCATGGAATCACGCACGAAGCGGCTGCCGCCGACGACGACGCGACGCCCCTCGACCATGCCCTGAATGCCGACACCGCCGGTCTCGCGCATCCCGGTCGGCGGGGACAGGGCGAGATGCCGGCGGTGCGCCTCCGCCACCAGCGCCTGGGCGATCACATGGCCGGAAGCCTGGTCGAGCGAGGCCGCAAGACGCAGCACCTCGTCGGCCTGCCGGCCTTCCACCGTGCCGATGCGAACGATCCGGGCCTCTCCGAAGGTCAGCGTGCCGGTCTTGTCGAGGAGCGCCGTTCTCACCGTAGCCAGCGCCTCGAGCGCGGCGCCGTCCTTCACCAGCACGCCGCTGCGCGCCATGCGGGACATGCCGGATATGATCGCGACCGGCAGCGCCAGGATCAGCGGACAGGGCGTCGCCACCACCAGCACCGCAAGCGCACGGATGCGGTCACCGGTCAGCCACCAGGCGAGGCCGGCCATCAGCACGGTGAGGAGCAGGAACCAGATCGCGTAGCGATCGGCGATGCGCACGCTCGGCGCCTTGCGCTCCTGCGCCTGCCGCACCAGCCGGACGATATGCGCGTAGGTGCTGTCCTGTGCGGGTCGCGTGGCGCGCAGATCGAACGCATCGCCGGCATTGGCGGCGCCGCTGAGCACTTCGTCGCCGGCGCCCAGCCGAACCGGAAGGCTCTCGCCAGTCAGTGCCGAGCGATCGAGCACTGCGGTTTGCGAGATGAGCGTGCCGTCGACCGGTGCGACATCGCCCCGGCGGACCAGGATGCGGTCGCCCGGCACGAGCGCCTCGATCGGCACGTTCTCCAGCCGGTCGTCGACATAGCGCGCGGCGGTGCGCGCGACGCGGCCGAGCAGCGCCGACATCTCGCCACGCGCGTGGCTCTCGGCATAGGCTTCGAGGAACTGTCCGCCGGCATACATCAGCGCCACGACATTGCCGGCCAGCGGCTCGCCGAAGGCCAGCGCAGCCGACATGGAAAGTGCGGCCACCACGTCGAGACCGACGTCCCCGCGCCGCAGGCTGGTGACGATCTCGACGACCAGCGCGGCCAGGATGACAGAGGTACCCGCGGTCCAGGCCCAGCCGGGCCATCCAATGCCGGACATCCACCCGGCCAGTCCGACGGCCAGGCTGCCGATGGCGACGACGAGTAGGAAGGACCGGGTCGGCGAGATACGCGCCAGCCAACGCGCCTCCCACCCCGCCCGTGGCGGCTCGCCGGAATCCCCGGCCAGGGACTTCTCGCTGCTCATGTCGTC
>JAQSWY010000076.1 GCA_029266425.1 Xanthobacteraceae bacterium | reverse complement strand
ATCCTCATCGGCATGCCCATGTCGCTTCTCGCGCTGTCGCGCATCACCTTGGTCCGGGCGCTGGCGCGGGCCTATATCGACATCTTCCGCGGCCTGCCGGTGATCGTGACGATCTTCCTGGTGGGCCAGGGCCTGCCCTTTGCCGGCCTGCGGATCTTCGGACAGAATCCCTATCCCTACGGCATCCTCGCCATCGGCATCGTCACCGGCGCCTATGTCGCGGAAATCCTGCGATCGGGGATCCAGAGCGTGGATCGCGGCCAGTTCGAGGCGAGCCGCGCGCTCGGCCTCAGCCATACCCGCACGATGGTCCAGATCGTGTTCCCGCAGGGGCTGCGGCGCGTGCTGCCGGCACTCACCAACCAGTTCATCAACACCATCAAGGATTCCAGCCTGATCTTCGTCCTCGGCCTCGGCGTCGACCAACGCGAGATCTACCGGATCGGGCAGGACTATGCGCAGCGCACCGGCAACCTGTCGCCGCTGACCATGGTCGGCATCGCCTATCTGACCTTCACCGTGCCGCTCACCTATCTCGTCAACTATCTCGACCGTCATCTGAGGGAAGGCCGACGCCCCGTCGCCGCCGACCCAAGCGGGGAGGTCTCGTGAACGCACCCGCCATCAGCCTGCGCGGCGTGAACGTCGCCTTCCACGGCCATCCTGCCCTGCGCGGCATCGAGCTCGACATCGCCTCCGGCGAGGTGGTGTGCATCATCGGCCCCTCGGGCTCCGGCAAGTCGACCCTGCTGCGCTGCCTCAACGGCCTGCAGAGCGTGGACGAGGGCACCATCGAGATCGTTGGGCACCATTTGCCCTGCCCCGACCGCGCGCAGAACGCGCTGCGCACCGATGTCGGGATGGTATTCCAGCACTTCAACCTGTTTCCGCACATGACGGTGATGGACAATGTCGTCTTCGCGCTGCGCAAGGTGAAGCGCATGCCGGCCGCCGAGGCCCGTCGCATCGCCGTCGAGCGGCTCACGGAAGTCGGGCTGGCCGCCAAGTTCGACGCCCGTCCCGCCTGGCTGTCCGGCGGACAGCAGCAGCGCGTGGCCATCGCCCGTGCGCTGGCCATGAACCCCAGAGTGATGCTGTTCGACGAGGCGACTTCCGCGCTCGACCCCGAGCTCGTCAAGGGCGTGCTCTCGCTCATTGCCGGCCTCGCCGGGCACGGCATGACCATGGTGGTCGTCACCCATGAGATGGGCTTCGCCCGCGGCGTGTCGAACCGCGTCATCTTCATGGATGCCGGCCAGATCGTCGAACAGGGTCCTCCCGAGCGCATGTTCCGCGCACCCGAGACCCAGCGGCTGAAGGCCTTCCTCGATCAAGTGCTTTGAACGGGCCACGGCCCGGGCAGGACGACCGGCAGGAAAGCGCCGGCAATGAGAGAACGACAATGGATGCAGACGTAGCAATCATCGGCACCGGGACCATGGGCAGCATGGCGGCTTGGCAGATCGCCCGGCGCGGTGTCTCGGTGATCGCCTTCGACCAGTATGCGCCGGGGCATGACCGCAGCGGCGCGGGCGGCGAAAGCCGCATTTTCCGCACCGCCTACAAGGAGGGGTCGAAATATGTGCCCCTGCTGCTGCGGGCGCGCGAGCTCTGGCGGGAACTGGAGGCGGCGACCGGCGTGCCGCTGCTGACCTTGAACGGCGGGCTGATGATCGGACGCGATACCTTGCCCGGAATGGTCAACGTGCTCGCCACGGTCGAGCAGTTCGGTCTTGATCACGAAATTCTCTCGCCGGCGCAGGTGATCGAGCGCTTCCCGGTGCACCAGCTCGATCCTGGCGAAATCGCCCTGCTCGACAAGGCGGCCGGCTATCTGAAGCCGGAACTTGCCGTCCTGACGGCGGCGGCGGAGGCCGAGCGGCGCGGCGCCCGCATCCTGCGCTACACCGCGATCCGCGACATCGAGGCCGATGCGAACGGCGTCACCGTCTATTCCGACAACCGCTCCTGGCGGGTCGGCAAGCTGCTCGTCACCGCCGGCGCCTGGACGCGCAACTTGCTGGTCAACAGCGTCGACGACCACGAGGTGGTGCGCATCGTGCTCGGCTGGTACGTGCCGAAGCGCCCTGAGCTGTTCACCCCCGAGGCGTTCCCGATCTTCATCCGCGAGAACGACGAGATCGATTTCTGCGGCTGGCCGATGATCAACGGCACGTCGGTGAAGATCGGCCGCAACGGCTCGCATGGCGTCTATCCCGACGCCGAATCGGTCGAGCGCTGGGTGGATCCGGCCTGGATGGTGCGATGGAAGCGGATGGTGGAGCGCTATCTGCCTGAACTGCATCCCCATCCGGTGCGGATCGGCGTCTACATGGACGGCTGGACCGATTCGGGCGATCCCTTCATCGGCGCCCAGCCGGAGCTGCCGAACACGTTCAGCATGTACGGTTTCTCCGGCCACGGCTTCAAGATGGCGCCGGCGCTGGGTGAGATCGCGGCCGATCTCGTCACAGGCGTGACGCCGGCCTTCGATCTCGCACCCTTCGCCATTCCGCCGGGGCGCTCTACTTCCTCGGTTCCCCGCCAGATGTTCATGCCCTGACAAGCCACAAGATACGAAAATGTCGATGCTGATCCCCGATACCGTCCGTTCGCTGAGCGTGAGCGCCGAGCTCGTGAACTACGAGGACGGGCAAGGAAGCGGCATGGTCGCCCGGGAATGGGCAGCATCCATGATCCGGCGCTACAAGATGTCCTATGTCGGCCCGCTCGACGAAGGCGTGCGCAGCGAGCTGCGGGCCCTCGGCCCGGAGTTCCGGCCGCTCTTCGACATGAAGGAAAGTCAGCTCGCCGACTGGGCCAACGAGACGGTGAGGCAGCTGCGCATCTATCCGCAGATCGTCACCCATGACGATCTCGGCTGGCACATCCACTACTTCGAGGCCGACACCCCCCTCGCCGACCGCATCCGCGGTTCCACGGCCATGGCCGCCATGGATGTCGTCCAGCGCAGCGAGGCGCGCCGGCTGCGGGTATGCACCGCAGAAGGGTGCGACAACGTCTTCCTCGATACCACGCGCAACCTGTCGAAGATCTTCTGCGACCCGGCAAGTTGCGGAAACCGCATGCACGGAATGCGCTTTCGCCAGCGCAACCGCATCAGGGAACAGCAAGGCCCGGTCCAATGACGAACTTGAAGCCCCGCGTCGATGTGGCGATCGTCGGGGGAGGTATCATAGGGTGTGCCATTGCCTGGTATCTTACCCGCCGCGGACTTCGTATCGGGCTTTACGAGAAGGGCCGCATCGCCGGCGAGCAGTCCGGCAAGAATTCCGGTTTCGTCCGCAAGCAGGGGCGCGACGAGCGCGAGATGGCGCTGATCGTCCGCAGCCTCGAACTGTGGCGCGGCATCAATGCGGAGATCGGCGAGGAGACCGGCTTCGTCTCGCGCGGCAACCTCGCCGTCGCGGCCGACGAGGACGCGCTGGGACGAATGGAGGCGTGGCTCGCCATCGCGCGCGCCTTCGGCGTGGACAGCCAGGTTCTCGGCGCCGCCGAGCTCGGCACGGCGTTCCCTCGTCTTCGCCCGGGCTTTGCCGGCGGACTGTTCACCCGGAGCGACGGACAGGCCGAACCTACGCTCGCCGCTCCGGCCCTCGCGCGCGCCTTGCAGCGGGCGGATGCCGACGTGCAGGAGAACGTCGTCGTCGAGGAGCTGATCCGCGAGGGCGGCCGCGTGACCGGCATCAGGACCGAGCGGGGCGAGGTGCGGGCCGGCACGGTCATCGTGGCCGCCGGGCTCTGGACGCGCGTCTTCCTGGGCCGATACGGCGTCGACCTGCCGCAGAGCGACCTGAAGGTCTCGGTCGGTCGCACAGCCCCCTTCGACCACGGATTGACGGTGCCGGCCTGGACGTCGGGGACGCTGGTGCGCCCGCGCCAAGATGGCGGGTTGACCATATCGCTGGGCACGATGGGGCCGCTCGACTTCGAGCCCACCTGGCGCAACCTGGTCCCTGCCCCGCGCTTCCTGCCGACCTTCCTCGCCAACCGCGAGGCGACGCGTATCCGCCTCGGCGGCCGCTTCCTCGAAGACCGCCGCTGGGTGGCGACCTATACGGGCGCGCGGCGGGAGCGCTACGACGAGATCCGCGTACCGGACGTCCCGCCCAACATGGCGGTGCTCGACGCGAGCCGGACGGCCGCCGCGGCCGACTTCACCCTTCCCGGACCGCCCGAGCTGGTGGAGAGCTGGGCGTGCAGGATCGACGTCACCCCCGACGCGGTGCCGGTCCTGGGCGATGTTCCCGGCCTGCCCGGGCTTGTGGTGGCGACCGGCATGAGCGGCCATGGCTTCGGCATCTCGCTCGGCGTGGGCGAAGCGATCGCAGAACTCGTCGCCACCGGCCGCTCGACCATCCCGCTCGACGCCTTCCGCATCGAGCGTTTCGCCGAACGCTATTTCGCCGCGCCCCAGAACGTCCTCTGACCATGAACGGCATCATGAAGCTCGACCATTTCGCCTATGCGTCCTCGTCCCTCGACAAGGCCATCGCCGATTTCGAAGATTGGACCGGCGTGCGGCCGACCCCCGGCGGCTCGCATCCGGGCAAGGGCACGCGCAATGCGCTGGTCTCGCTGGGGCCCGGCCTCTATCTGGCGCTGGACGCACCGGACCCGGCGCAACGGCTCGCCGGCAACAACGGCGCCAGGATGGCAGAGCTCGACGGCTACTTCCTGTTCCTCTTCGCCGTCGCTACCGACGACATCGAGCGGGCACAACGGGTTCTCGCCGGGCATGGCGTCGCGACGAAGCTCGTCTCCGGCGAGCGCCGAACGGGCGACGGACGGCTGATCGCCTGGGATTTCCTCGAGGGCACGGACGAGGGATTCGGCATCGCCCTGCCGCATGTCATGCGCTGGAAGACCGACCACCATCCTTCAGTGGACAGTCCGGCCGGATGCCGCCTCGCGAGCTTCACTGTCCAGCACCCGGACCCGGTTCGTGTCCGCGCGCTCTATGCCCAACTCGGACTCGAGGGCGTGGAGGTCCGGCAAGGAACCGGGATCGCGCTCAGCATGAGCGTCAACGGCTCGCACGGAGACGTCACGCTGCCAAGCCGGAGTTGAGGATTACGGCCTGGTGGAGATGACGGTGCGGTAGTGACCATGCATGAGGAGGCCTGCTCCAGCCCTCATGCTGAGGTGCGAGCCGCAGGCGCGCCGCGAAGCGCGCGGGCGGCTTTAACGCCTCAATGCCGAAAGTGCCGCACGCCGGTGAACACCATGGCGAGGCCGGCCTCGTCGGCGGCGGCGATCACCTCGTTGTCGCGCATCGAGCCGCCCGGCTGGATCACCGCCGTCGCCCCGGCCTCCACCGCCACCAGCAGCCCGTCGGCGAAGGGGAAGAAGGCGTCGGACGCGACCACCGAGCCCTTGGTCAGCGGCGCGGCGAGACCGGCGGCAACGGC
>JAQSWY010000050.1 GCA_029266425.1 Xanthobacteraceae bacterium | reverse complement strand
TGGTGCGGCGGCAGGCAATAATATTATGGCTTTGCCGCTAATTCTTTGCTAAAATATTAACTGGCCGAGCGCGACCAGCGCCGCGAGCGCGCGCGCACGCTCCGTCCCCTCTGAGCACGGCGACTAGAACGGGGGCTTCGTCATGCGTTTTCGATCAGACACGTATCTAGGGCTATTCGCTGCCGTAGGCGCATGCGCGTCGATAATGGCAGTCGGTACGATCGACCGCGCCCGCGCCGTCAGTCCGAGCGGCACCGCCGTCTCGGTCGTGCCCGCCGCGGCAGCGGCAGGCACCACCGGGCGGCGCACGCTCCAGGTCGACGGCGACGTCTTCATGGGCGACAAGGTCCAGACCGGACCCGGCGGCGAGGCGCAGATCCAGTTCAAGGACGCGACCAAGCTGGTGGTCGGCCCGAACTCCTCGATGACCATCGACGCCTTCGTGTTCGACGAACGCAACACCGCGCGCAAGATCACGATGAACGCCGCCAAGGGGGCGTTCCGCTTCATCACCGGCAAGAGCGAGAAGCAGGCCTACACGATCAATACCCCGACCTCGACCATCGGCATTCGCGGCACGCGCTTTGACTTCTTCGTGGGCGGCAATGGCGAGATGACCTTCGCGCTGTTCGACGGCCAGGCGCGGGTCTGCGACCGGGCCGGCAACTGTCGTGACGTGCGCGGCAGCTGCGAGATCGTGGTCACGCCGCGGAGCGGCGGTGTCGCACAGGCGACGTGGAACGCGCCCATTGCTGCTCGTTTCCCCTATGTGCGGTCCCAGGACAGCCTGCTCCCGGCATTCCGGGTGAACACGTCGGGGTGTGGGAACCGCGGCAATCGTACGATCCGCGCTGAGACCAGTTCCGAACGGAACCAGGCCGCGTCCGCCAGGGCCACGAGCGCCTCAAACCCCGGAAACCCCGGCAACAACGGAAACAACGGAAACAACGGGAATAACGGCAACAACGGCAATAACGGAAACAACGGCAACAACGGCAATAACGGCAATAACGGCAACAACGGAAACAACGGCAACAACGGCAACAACGGCAATAACGGCAATAACGGCAACAACGGTAATAACGGGAACAACGGAAATAACGGGAACAACGGAAATAACGGCAACAACGGCAACAGCAATAACGGAAACAACGGGAATAACGGGAACAGCAACGGCAATAACGGCAATAACGGGAATAATGGCAATAGCAACTAGTGTGCCTCGAGCTCCGAGGCCGTCCTGTGCTGACGCCGGCTAGGCTGGCGGTTCCGCTGATCCCTGATTGGGCCCGGGGGTGAGTTGGCCCAATTCCCCTCTGGCCGGGCTTGTCCCGGCCATCTCCTTTTTCTGGTGCCAGCGGCGACCGAGATCCCCGGGCTCCCTCGATAGCGGCGGCTCAGCCGGCTGGCAGATCCGGGAAGATCTTGTCGAGCGTCAGCGGGAAGGAGCGCACCCGCGCGCCGGTGGCGTTGTAGACCGCGTTCGCCACCGCGGCGCCCGCCCCGCAATTGCCGAGCTCGCCAATGCCCTTGGCGCCGAGCGGATTGCCCTTGTCGTCCTCCTCGGGGAGGAAGACCGCCTCGATGCCGGAAATGTCGGCATTGACCGGCACGTGGTACTCGGCGAGGTCATGATTGACGAAATGTCCGTGGCGCGGATCGAGCACGGTCTCCTCCATCAGCGCCGCGCCGACACCCCAGATCATGCCGCCGATCACCTGCGAGCGCGCCGTCTTCGGATTGAGGATGCGTCCGGCCGCGAACACGCCGAGCATGCGCCTCAGCCGCGGCTCGCCGGTGTCGAGATCCACCGCGACCTCGGCGAAATGCGCGCCGAAGGCGTGCTGGGAATAGGTCTGGTAGGTCTCGCCGCGCACCGCGGCGCCTTCCGCGCTCAGGCCTCCCGGCGCAATCCGCGCCATCAGCCCGCCGAGGTCCTCGCTGCGAGCGCCGAGCTGCAGCGCGCCGCCGGCGAACCGCACCTCCCTGACATTGCTGCCGCGCAGCGGCGAGCGCTCATGCGTGTTCGCCAGAGCGATGATCCGCTCGCGCAGCGCCATGCAGGCATTATGGACCGCGGTGCCCGAGCTCGATGCGCCCCAGGAGCCGCCGGAGCCGGCGGTACGCGGCAAGCGGCTGTCGCCGAGCTTGACCCGCACCGCTTCGAGCGGCACGCCGAGCCGCTCGGCGGCGACCTGCGCCAATATGGTGTAGGTGCCGGTGCCGATGTCGGTCATGTCGGCCTCGATCGTGACCTGGCCGTGCCCATCGATGGAAACGCGTGCCGAGCCCGGTCCGAGATAATTGGCGCGGATCGCCGCGGCCATGCCGTAGCCGATCAGCTTGCGGCCCTCCCGCCGACTGGCGGGCCTCACAGGCCGGTCCTGCCAGCCGAAGCGCGCGGCGCCTTCGCGCATGCAGGCGACGAGGTTGCGGCTGGAGAACGGCACGTCGCGCTCCGGATCGCGCTCCGGCTCGTTGCGGAGGCGCAGCTCGATCGGATCGAGGTCGAGTTCCTCGGCGAGCTCGTCCATCGCGCATTCGAGCGCCAGCAGGCCCGAAGCCTCGCCCGGCGCCCGCATCCACTCGCCGCGATTGATGTCGAGCCGTATCAGCCGGTGCGTTGTGCGCCGGTTCACCGCCGCATAGAGCGAGCGGGTCGGCACCGCGCTCTGCTCGGCGAATTCCTCGAAGCGGGAGGTGGTCGAGGTGACCTCGTGGGCGAGCGCGGTCAGGCGGCCGTCGCGCCCGGCACCGAGCCGCAGGCGCTGCCGCATGGCCGGACGATGGCCGGCATTGGCGAACATCTGCTGGCGGGTGAGGGCGACCTTCACCGGCCGGGCAAGCACCTTTGCGGCCAGCGCCGCGGCAACCGCCTCCGGATGCACGATCAGCTTGGCGCCGAAACCGCCGCCGATGAACGGGCTGACGATGCGCACCCGCTCCGGCGGAATGCCCAGCGTATTGGCGAGGCCGGCCTGGATGTTGGCGACGGTCTGCGTCGAGGTGTGGACGGTCAGAAGGTCGCCGTCCCATTCGGCGATCGCAGCGTGCGGCTCCATCGGATTGTGGCTCTCGAACGGCGTCGTATAGACGGCGTCGAACCGCACCGGGGCATCGGTGAAGGCGCGGTCGAAATCGCCCTTCTCCGAATCCGTCGCGAAGCCGGCGTTGACGCGCTCGGGCCGATAGATCTCGGCGTCCGCCGCCGCGGGATCGAACGCGCCGGACTCCGTCTCGTAGCGCACCGCGATCAGCCCCGCAGCCGCGCGGGCCTCCTCGAAGGTCGCCGCGACCACGAGCGCGATCGGCTCGTCATGATAGCGCACGCGCTCGCTCGCCAGTATCGGACGGCCGCGTGTGAACACCTCCGGTACGGTCTTGGTCACCGGCGGGCCGAAGGGCGGCAGTTTCGGCGCGTTCCTGTGGGTCATCACCAGCAGCACGCCGGGCGCGCGCTCGGCCGCAGTGGTGTCGATCTCGACGATGCGCCCCTTGGCGATGCCGGCGCCGCGGATGAAACCATAAGCCGGCTCACGGCCGATCTTGTGCTCATAGCCATAGGCGGCGCGACCGGTGACCTTGAGAACGCCGTCGATGCGGTCGATCGGCTGGCCGAGCGCTGCGGGGTTGGAAGCCATCATCTCACCTCGGGTTCTGGCTGGCGTCAGTGAGGGTGCGGCGCAGCGTGCGTCGCGCCAGCTCGATCTTGAACGCGCCGTGGCCGTCGGCACGGGCATCGCCGAGCGCAGCATTCGCGGCACTCGCGAAGGCCGTCTCGTCCGCGCCGTGGCCGGACAGCGCCCGCTCGGCCTCGTTCGAGCGCCAGGGCTTCGGCGCCACCCCGCCCATGGCGATGCGCGCCTGGCGGATCGTCCCGTCATCGGCCTCAACGATGGCCGCGACCGAGACCAGCGCGAAGGCATAGGAGGCCCGGTCGCGCACCTTGCGATAGAGCTGCCGGCCGGCGGGCGGCGGCGGCAGCACCACGGCAGTGATCATCTCGCCGGCCTCGAGGCTGTTCTCGATATGCGGCGTAGAGCCCGGCAGGCGATGCAACTCGGCGATGGGAAGCGTACGGGTTCCCCCATCGGGACGTATCGTCTCGATGCGGGCATCGAGCGCGGTGAGCGCCACCGCCATGTCGGAGGGATGCACCGCGATGCAGGCCTCGCTGGCGCCGAGGATCGCATGCAGCCGGTTGAAGCCGCCGATCGCGGCGCAGCCCGAGCCGGGCGTGCGCTTGTTGCAGGGCATGGCGCGATCGTAGAAATACGGGCAGCGCGTGCGCTGGAGCAGATTGCCGGCGGTGCTTGCCTTATTGCGCAACTGGCCCGAGGCGCCGGACAGCAGCGCCTGCGCCAGCAGCGGATAGCGCCTGCGCACCTCCATATTGGCGGCGAGGTCGCTGTTCGGAACCTGCGCTCCGATCCTCAAGCCCCCCTCCGGCGTCGGCTCGATCTGGCGCAAGGGCAGGCGGCTGATATCGACGAGATGCGCCGGCTGCTCGATCTCCAACTTCATCAGGTCGACGAGATTGGTGCCGCCGGCGATGAATTTGGCGCCCGGCCGGCTGGCAACCGCGGCGGCGGCTTCACGCAGCCCCGCGGCGCGCTCATAGGTGAACGGCTTCATGGCTCAGGCCTCCTTCGCGACGTCGGCAATGGCGGCGACGATGTTGGGATAGGCGGCGCAGCGGCAGATATTGCCGCTCATGCGCTCGCGTATCTCGGCGTCGTCGAGCGCCGCAGGCGCGGCGAGATCGGCGGTGGCGAGGTCTTTGGTGACATGGCTCGGCCAGCCGGCCGCAGCCTCCTTCAGCATGCCGGCCGCCGAGCAGATCTGGCCCGGCGTGCAATAGCCGCACTGGAAGCCGTCATGGGCGATGAAGGCCGCCTGCAGCGGGTGCAGGGTGTCACCCTTGGCGAGGCCCTCGATCGTGGTGATCTCGTCGCCCTCATGCATCACCGCGAGCGCGAGGCAGGCATTGATCCGCCGTCCATTGACGAGGACGGTGCAGGCCCCGCACTGGCCGTGGTCGCAGCCCTTCTTCGAGCCGGTGAGCCCGAGCTGGTGGCGCAGCGCATCGAGCAGCGTAGTGCGCGGATCGATCTCCAGCGATGTCCTTACCGCATTGATGCTGAGGCTGACGGGCAGCCGCGCGCCTTGCGCAGCGGCAGCCGGTGCCTGAGCTTGAGACGCCGCCCGCGCAATTTCGGGGACGCCGGTGATCAGCAAGCCCGTCACGGCGGCTCCTCCCTTGATGAGGCTTCGGCGTGTCGGCCCATCGCATGATGCATGTGGCCTGTTCGGTTCTGCCATGTCGGACCCGCTCCATCTCCGGACTGGTGGTTCTCCGGTGAGATGGTGGCGTGGGGCCGGCGTGCTTTCGCGATTCCGGGCGCTCTTGCAGGATTCCGGAAAAACCTGGTCAGGCGAGCAGCGTCCGCCGATAGGCGCTCGGCGTCATGCCGCGCTCGCGCTTGAAGGTCGTGGTGAAGTGGCTCTGGCTGGAGAAGCCGAGGCGGGCCGCGATCACGCCGAGCTCGAGTGCATCATCGCCGAGCAGTTGCTCGGCGCGGCGGACCCGGCGCTCGATCACCGCGGCATAGGGCGCCATGCCGGTGGCGGCCCGATAGCGGCGGGCGAAGCTGTCGACCTCCATGCCGGCGATGGCGGCGAGCTCGCCCAGCCGGATCTCGCCGTCGAGATGCTGCTCCATATGGTCGTGGACCCGGCGCAGCGTCGCCGTGCCGAGCGGGGCCGCCGCGCTTGTGCGCGTGCCGGCGCGCACGCCGTCGAGCCGTCGGATGCGGTGCAGGAGGACGGCGACGAGGTGCTCGACATATCCGCCGTCGGGTCCGGCATCGTCGGCGATCTCCTGCTGCAGTGATGTCAGCAGCGCCGCGATCACCGGCTCGCCGCCATTGACCAGGATCGGCAAGGCGTCGTCGCCCGGGTCGAAGCGGCCCGGATCGAGCCAGAGTGCGGAATAGACCAGATCGACGTCGCTATAGCTGCCGGAGCGCTCGACGCCGGCCGGAATGACGGAGAGGGCGCCCGGTCGGTCGCGGCCGTCATGCACGATCTCGCCGGCGCAGGAGATGCGGGTGTGCGCCGTGCGTCCGGCATGGGTCAGCACGATCAGGTGCCGGGGCGCCCGCCAGGTCAGCTCGGCATGCGCGCAGCTCCAGCGGCGATGGTCGAACACCACGGCGCCGTCGAGCCAGGACCGCACCTCGTGCGTCTCCGGGGGCGCCTCGCGCGTGACGCGCAGCTCGCCCTCGCCGATCATCGGGGTCAATGCCATCCAGTCCTCCAGCCCGCGCGCTCGAGCATGCCTCGGCCGATTGCCGGAGACTTAGAGCATTTCCGCAAAAGTTGGATGCGAAGGGAAGCCGGGTCACATCGTCGTGACGGCGGCCGTCGTCAGACGGCTCGCCTCGCGGCGAGGTAGCGCTCGAGCTGCTCGGTCGCCTCCGCAATATCCTCCGGCCAGCCGGATTGGCCGGCGCGCAGCAGCGTCTGTACCGTATCGAGCACGGATGGATCGTCGGCCGAAGATGCCGACGCCTCGAGATAGTCGGAGGCCTCGCCGATGGTCTCGAGCACGCGGGTCTGGCCCGCTGTTTCGGCAGGCACCTCGATGGGATGGGCGAGAGGTGGGCAGTAGTTGCAGCGCATGACGCGTCTCAACGCCTGATGCCCGCGATCGTTGCAGCGGCGGCCACAAAAATGTGCAACCCGGCGCACGGTTGCGGGCACCACACTTGTTCTCATTTTGTTCTCGTGACATGAATCGCCGCCCAAGGGAGGAGGCGGGCATGACGGGCGCGGCGAAGGCGGGTTTGAGCGATCCGATCGAGGTGAGCGAGGAGGACATAGACGAGGCGATCGCGGTCTGCGACGGCGATCTGCGCGCCACCATCCGCGCCTTGATGGTCGAACATATTTTCCTTGAGCGGCTGCTGGCCATCGCGCGGCAGGAGGCGAGCTGGGGCTATGTGCGGGGGAAGGGCGCCCCTAGGGGAAGCGGCGGCGCTGCCCGGTGAGCGGCGCCGCAAGATGGGGAAATGCTCCAGGACCGGAGCGATCTCAACCCGGCGCGTCGCCAGGCAGGATCGGCTTCGGCGCCCGCCGCGGAAAATAGCGGTACACCGTCGCCGGCGATACGCCGAGCGCGCGGGCGACGTCCGACACCGTCATGGTGCTCTCCGCGAGGAGGCGCCGGGCTTTCGCCAGATCCTTGGCGGAGAGCGCCTGCGGACGTCCGCGCCGGCGCGACGCACCGGGTGCCGCCGCTTCCGCCTCCACCGGCGGTTCGACCAGCCGCCCGAATTCCCGGCAGACCATGCTGAAGGCATCGCCCGTCGGCGTCTCCGGCACGAAGAGATCGCCGACGCGCACCCCGACGCCGGAGCGGCGCAGCCGTTCCACCAGCAGCACGATCGATTCGATATCGATTCCGAGATGGTGAAGCGCGGGCACGACGAGAATGTCGCCCGGGCGCAGGAAATCGAGCGCCGCGCGGAAATTGGAGCGTTCGCCTCGCCGCGTCTCGGTATCGGTGAAGACCTTTTCACAGCCGAGCGCTTCGAGTGCAGCGACCTCTCTGGCGTGCGCGCCCTCAGGCTCGCCCGATCCCGTTTCGCCACGCATATGTGTAGGCACCGAGCCTTCGCGGCCCAGCACCGTGTATCCGATCTGCATGTTTCTTACAGCCAGACGATGCTTTCCCCGCAGAAAGCCTTCATCCGTGGACGCGACAGTCGCCCGCCGTTCCCGCCGTCCCCCTTGATGTGACCCGTGGTAAAAATAGCACAACCAGAAGCAATTGCTACGTGAAAGTTACGAATTTCTCGCAATTTTCGTCTTTGTGCGAAGTGTGGCTTATTTGTGAGAATAAAGCAACGAGGGGACGTCCTCACAAGACAATGTAATCGCTAATATAATCCGAAAATTCGGAGACTTTCTGAAATGTTTGGTTGTATGACACCTATTTCTGAGGGGCTCTGCGATTATTCGGAGTTCAGGGTCTGAACTACCCTCATAGCTTGTGGCCGATTCTGACGCTGGGTAGTGTCGCTGCGGATCGTGACCATCCCGATTCCTGCCCGATGTGTGGCCGGATTGTGAAATGGGTCGCAGGCGGAAGTGGACCGGCGGGGGCCGGGCGCAACCGTCAGTTAGTTCAAGCGGGGGCTGACCTTTATGGCTAGGAAGTTTGTGAACAAGAACGTTGCCAAGCGCGGAATCTCCCGCTTGCGGCGTGAGCGGAAGGCTCCCGTCGCGATGCCGGTGGATCATCGCCGGGGCGCGCTGTTCGGCTCGGTCTCGGCACTGGTGCTGGGCATCGCGCTGCTCGCGGTTGGCGATGTCCGCCCGGCGGCGGCGTTCTGCGGCGAAAGCGGAACGGTTGGTAACAACATCTTCTGCGGCCCTGGTGGCGATGGGCCGATCCTGCCCGGCGGGCTTGGCCCGGATACGACTCCTTCAGGTGACAATATTCTTCTGCTTGGGGCCGATATATTCCCGAACGCCTCGGGCGTGGCAATCTCCACCATTGGCGGTGACGACAACGTCTTCGTCATCAATTCCGATGTGTGGGGTGACATCAATCTCGGCGGGGGCGATGACCTGCTGGTAGTCGCTGCGTTCGGGGGATTCCCGGGCGATGACGTGTTCATCTTCGGCGACGTCAATGCCGGTGCCGGCGACGATATCCTCTCCTTCAATTCGTTCGGCTCCGGTGCCGACATCTTCGTCGGAGAGATCAACGGCGAAGGCGGCAACGACCAGATTTATCTCAACGCCGATTTCGATGGCGAAATCCGCGTCTTCGGTGGCATCAGCGGCGGTGGAGCCGGCGACGTCATCGACCTCGACGCGGACCGTGGCGGCGAGATCCATCTCTTCGACGACATCACCGGTGACGGCGGCGCTGACGACATCAGTGCCTACGCGACCCGCGGCGGCCTGATCCGCGGCGAAGATATCTGGGGCGGCGACGGCGCAGACGAAATCTCGCTGGTTGCGACCCGCGGCGGCGAAGTCGACTTCGATCACCTCGGCGGCGGTGACGGCGCCGACGAAATCAGTGCCTTCGCCTCGCGCGGCGGTCGCATCGAGATCGACCAGGGCATTTCCGGCGGCGACGGCCAGGACGACATCCTGCTCGCTGCCACCCGCGGCGGTGAAGTGCACCTCGACAACGACATCTGGGCCGGCAACAACGACGACTTCGTCGGCGCCTTCGCCTCGCGCGGCGGTCTCGTCCGCGGCGAGGACATCTGGGGCGGTAATGGCGATGACGTGATCGTGCTCGGCGCCGATCGTGGCGGCGAGGTGGATTTCGATCATCTCGGCGGTGGCGATGGCAACGATGCGATACTGGCCTTCGCGGATCGCGGCGGCGAGGTCGAGATCGACCAGGGCATCTCCGGCGGCAATGGCCAGGATTTCATCCTGCTGGCCGCGACCCGCGGCGGCGAGATCATTCTCGATGACGACATCACCGGCGGCGACAACGACGACTTCATCGGCGCCTTCGCCTCGCGCGGCGGCCTGATCCGCGGCGAAGACATCTATGGCGGCAATGGCGGCGACCTGATCCTGCTCGGCGCCGAGCGCGGCGGCGAGGTCGATTTCGATGAAGTCAATGGCGGCGATGGCGGCGACGCGATCCTGGCGTTTGCCGACCGCGGCGGCCGGGTCGAGATCGACCAGGGCGTCTATGGCGCCAACGGCCAGGACTTCATCCTGCTGGGCGCCGATCGTGGCGGCGACGTCGTCGTCGGTCAGCCCTGGGCTGACGGCGATGTGTCGGGCGGCAATAACGACGACATCATAGGGCTCGTTGCGAGCCGCGGCGGCGACATCACTGTTTGGGGCGACGTCGACGGCGATGATGGCGACGACATTATCGGGCTGGTCGCCTTCGACGGCGGGGACATCTTTGTCGCCGACAATGTCGAGGGCGGCAACGGCAACGACTTCATCGCGCTGTTCGCCACCGGCGAGCGCAGCGACATCGAGGTCGACGAGGACGTCGAAGGCAATGATGGCAATGACAACATCGCCATCATCTCCAATGATGACGCCGAGATCCGCATCAATGACGATGTCGAAGGTAATGACGGCGAAGACAACATCGCCCTGATCGCCAGTCGCGGCGGCAACATCTATGTCGACGGTGAAGTCCGCGGCGGCAACGACGACGACAACATCTTCCTGCTCGCGGATCGCGGCGGCTTCATCGATATCGACCAGGACATCGAAGGCAATGACGGCGACGACAACATCGTCGTCATCGCGGACCGCGGCGGCGAAGTCACCACCGATCGCGACATCGAAGGCAATGACGGTGACGACTTCATCTTCCTGTTCGCGGATCGCGGCGGCGAGATCAATGCCGACGACGTCTCCGGCGGTGAAGGTGATGATTTCATCGGGCTGGTCGCCGATCGTGGCGGCGATATCAATGTCGGCGGCGACGTCTCTGGCGGTGAAGGCGACGATTTCATCGGCCTGCTCGCGCTGAACAGCGGCGACATCAATGTCGATGGCGACGTCGAGGGCAATGACGGCGACGACGTAATCGCCATCGCCGCCTTCGACACCAACTCCATCACCATCGGCGAGGACATCGAAGGCAACGACGACGACGACCTCCTGCTCCTCGTCCACCTCAACAATGTTCCGGGGGATACCGACCACAACTTCAACTTCGACGGCGAGGTCGATGGCGGCTCGGGCTTCGACGTCATGGTCGTCGCCGCCGACAGCGACCTTCGGCTCGACGACGTCGAGCGCTGGCAGCAGCTCTATGTGGTCGGCAATTCGCGCCTGGATCTGACCGGGGACAATTACGAGTTCGACTGGGGCAACAATCAGGGCCTGGTTTATGTGGACGGCACCTCGGTGCTGCGCCTCTCCGACCGGTTCGCAGACCTCGAGACCGATACCTTCGTGCTCGATGGCGGCGAGGGCTACGACGGTGCGGCGCTCGATGTCGGCGAGCAATACGCCCTGCTGCAGAATCCGGGCGGCATGCTCGACCTGACTGATACGGGTTCTGCCTTTGTCGAGATCGGCTCCAACAGCAACCCCGTGGACTTCTTCAACTACGGCACCATCAACCTCCACGACGACGATCCCACGGACACGCTGGTGGTCCATGGTGACTATGAGGGGCCCGGCATCCTCGTCATCGACACGGTGCTCGGCGACAGCAATTCCGACACCGACTTGCTGGCCATCACCGACGATGTCGAGGACGACACTCGCACCACCATCTATGTGGACAACGCGGCTCCGGGTAACGGCACCTTCACCGGCCTCGGCGATCAGGACGGTATCAAGGTCGTCTATGTGGGTGACTACTCCGCCACCGACGCCTTCCAGCTTGGCGTGAATGCGAATACCGGCGCTCGGGAAGTGATCGACGGTGCCTTCAGCTACCGGCTGTTCCAGTCGGTGACCGACGGCGACTGGTACCTGCGCTCCGACCTGCAAGAGGGCACCGGCACCATCGTCACCGCCTCCTCGGCAGCCCAGCGTCACTTCTATGCCGGCATCGACACGCTCTATAAGCGCCTCGGTGAACTGAAGCAGCAGGACGCGCTGGAAGGCCGCAATGCCGACCTCGCGGTGAAGGCTCCCGCCTACATCCCGGCGCCTCAGCCGAAGTGGCAGGCCTGGATCCGCGGCGGCGGTTCCGACCTCTCCTATGAGGTCGACAAGGGCTGGGACTTCGACCAGACCGCGTGGGGCCTGCAGGGCGGCGCCGACTACACCTTCGACTACAACGCCTCGCGCATCAGCATCGGTGCCTTCGGCGGCTATGGCTGGTCCAAGGCCGACGTGAACGACACCTTCTTCTACGGCTACGACAAGACCAACCTTGATATCGACGGTTGGAACGCCGGTATCTACGCCACCTTCCGTGAGGTCGGCGGCCTCCCGGGTACCGGCTGGTATGTCGACCTCGTCGGCAAGGTGGACGTGCTCGATGTCGACATGAATGGCGACATCGACGGCGACGGCCTCGCCTTCAAGGCCCAGACTGACGCCACCGCCTGGGGTGGTTCGGCGGAAGTCGGCTACGGCTTCGATCTCGGCAACGGCTTCGTCGTCCAGCCCCAGGGTCAGCTGACCTACGTCAATGTCAGCCAGGACAGCTACACCACCTCGACCGGCATTGAAGTCTCGCCGGACGATGCGGACTCGCTGGTCGGTCGCCTGGGCGTGCAGTTGCAGACGACGGTTGCCGGGATCAACGGCCAGAGCTTCACGCCCTGGGCGGTGTTCAACGTGCTGTCCGAGTTCTCGGGCGACAACCGCACCAACGTCGCCGGCCTTGTCCTGGCCAGCGACATCGGCGGCACCTGGTACAATGCCGGCGCGGGCTTCAATGCCGCGATCACCGAGAACGTCGCTCTCTACGGCAGCGGCGAGTACAACTTCGGCGATGTCGAGGGTTGGGCCGGCACGGCGGGCGTCAAGGTCCGCTGGTGAGGAAAAAGCGGGAGCGCGCCTCGCGTCGCGCTCCTTGCCGGAACTCATCCGAATGATTATCGATGGGCCGGTCCGCACAGGATCGGCCCAATTTCGTCGCGGCAGGCGCCAAACTGACTGCTGCCCGGCGCCCGAATCGAGGCACCAAAATGTTCAGTTCCTTCATCGTGCCTTCTGGTCCCCGCGCGCTCATGCGGGCGATCGCTGCGCTGGCACCCGCCGCCGTGCTTGCCTTGTCCGTGCCGAGCCTCGCACAGGCGCAGTCCGCGCCCCTGAGGCCGGCGCAGGCTGCCCAGGGCCAGTTCCAGCCCGGCCAGTTCGCCCCAAACCAGTACGCGCCGACACAGTTCGCGCCGAATGAGGCCGCGCCAAACCCGGTCCCGCCGAAGCAGCAGGCCCCAGCCCGCAAGCCCGTCGCCCAGACCGCTCCGGCACAGCAGAAGCCGGCGGCGGCTGCACAGGGCCAGCCGGCTCAGGCCGTAGCGCCCGCCCAGCCGTCGACGCCGGTGCGTACCGAGACCATCGTCTATGACAATTGGGTGGTGACCTGCCGCGACACCGTCGGCAAGTCGAGCAAGCGCAACTGTTCGGCGGTGATGCAGATCTCCAACAAGAAGACCAACAAGAGCATCTTCGTCTGGCAGATCGGCCAGGATCAGGACGGCAAGGCGGTCTTCGGGGTGCGCACTCCGCTCGGGGTCAAGGTGCAGGAGGGGGTCCAGCTCTCGGTCGGCACTGGCAAGCCGCGCAAGATCGATTTCGTCGCGTGCGCGCAGAACGGCTGCGACGCCCGTGGTCCGTTCGACGATGCCTTCGCCAAGGAACTCGTCGCCGCCAGCGAGGCGACCGCCGCCTTCGTGCTGGCCGACGGCAAGACGGTGAACCTCAAGCTGCCGCTCACCGGGATCGACAAGGCGCTCCCGGCGATCCGGCGCTGATCGAAGGGTAGGCCTGCGCGGCAGGGTGAGGCCGCCTTGGTGTTCATCCCGGGATGGCGCCATCGCGTCGTCCTGGACGTCGGCTCCGTATATCCAGAACCGACCATCATCCCCGGCCTTGTGCCGGGGATTTCGATTCCTGACGTTGCATCATAGGCCGGGATTCTCGGGGGAAAGCCGACGAGATCCCCGACACAAGGCCGGGGGATGACGGCGCTCTAGGAGTTTTCGGTCAGTCTCTGAGCCGCGAGCGTCAGCGAACCTCGCCGGATGTTCAAGCCGAGCGCCCTTAGGGCGGGAACCTGACCTTGCAAATGCCGCCCTCAGCCTCGTCTGCCCCTGCCGGCCATTGCGTCAGGCGCCGGGACTGCTACATTTGAATGCAACATGTGGCGAGCAGATCCGACCCCCCGGGATGAGACGCCGCTCGCGCCGCGGTGCGCCTACCCGGATGTCCATAATGGTCGATGAGACCCATAGGCCGGCCCTCAGGGATGCCGACGAACGCGTCGCGCGCGATGAGGCGGCACCCGATGCGCGTGTGCGCGCGCCCTGGTGGCGCCGCAACGGCAAGGGCGGCAAGAGCAATCATGGCAAGGGGCCCTACGGCAAATATACCCATGGCAATGGCGGCCAGCGTCGCGCCGACGAGGCTTGTGGCGACCGCGCGGCCGAGGCCCCGTGCTATGCCGCCCTCGATCTCGGCACCAATAATTGCCGCCTCCTGATCGCCAAGCCGACCGCCAGCGGCTTCCGCGTGGTCGATGCCTTCTCGCGTATCGTCCGTCTCGGTGAGGGGCTGGTCGGCTCCGGCCGGCTCAGCGACGCGGCGATGATCCGCGCGCTCGATGCGCTCGGTGTCTGCGCCGCCAAGATCGGGGCGCGGCGCATCGCCCATGCCCGGCTGATCGCCACCGAGGCCTGCCGCGCCGCCGTCAATGGCTCCGATTTCATCGACCGCGTGAAGCAGCAGACCGGGCTCGATCTTGAGATCGTCGATCGTGAGACCGAGGCGCGACTTGCCGCCGTCGGCTGCACCCCGCTGGTCGATCCGCGCTCCGATGGGGCGGTGCTGTTCGACATAGGCGGCGGCTCGACCGAAGTGGTCTGGCTGGATCGCGTCGAGACCGATGATGGCGGGCCGCCCGCGGCGCGCATCCGCGCCTGGGTCTCGGTGCCTCTCGGCGTCGTTTCGGTGGCCGAGCGCCATGGCGGCGTGCAGGTCACGGCGGCCGATTTCGAGGCTATGGTCGCAGAGTTCCAGCCGCATCTCGAAGGCTTCGTCGCCGCTGTCGGCCCGCATGATTGCGGCCGGCTGCATCTGCTCGGCACCTCCGGCACCGTCACCACCATTGCCGGCGTGCATCTCGATCTGCCGCGCTATGACCGCGCCCAGGTCGACGGCACCTGGCTCGGCGCCGAACAGGTCCGGGCGGTAGTCGACCGGCTCCTCGCCATGCCGTTCTCCGAGCGCGTCGCCAATCCCTGCATCGGCGCCGAGCGCGCGGACCTGGTGTTGGCCGGCTGCGCCATATTGGAGGCGGTGCGCCGCGCCTTCCCGTGCGACCGGCTTCGCGTCGCCGATCGCGGCCTGCGCGAGGGCATATTAGTGGAATTGATGCGGGCCGATGCGGTATGGCGCGGCTTTGCCGAGGCGGCACGATGAGCGAACGTATCCCGGGAAAGGCGGCGCCGCGCGCCGCCGGCGGCGAGTCGCGCCCGCTGAAGGTTCGGCTTAAGAAGGCGCGCTCGCTCACGCCGTCTTCGCAGAAATGGCTGCAGCGCCAGCTCAATGACCCTTACGTCGCCAAGGCCCGTCGCGAGGGCTGGCGCTCGCGTGCCGCCTACAAGCTGATCGAGATCGACGACAAGCTGAAGCTCTTGAAGCCCGGCGCCCGTGTGGTCGACCTCGGCGCCGCGCCCGGCGGGTGGAGCCAGGTCGCGGCCAAGCGTGTCAGGGCGGAAGAGGGCCATGGCCGCGTCATCGCCATCGACCTGCTGGAGATGGAGGCTGTGCCGGGCGTGACCTTCGCCCAGCTCGATTTCCTCGAGGAGGATGCGCCGGCGCGGCTGATGGGGATGCTGGGCGGCGCGGCGGACGTCGTGCTGTCCGACATGGCGGCCAACACCACCGGCCACAGGGCGACCGACCATCTGCGCATTGTCGGCCTCATCGAGGTCGCCGCCGCCTTCGCCCGCGAGGTGCTGGCGCCCGGTGGCTCCTTCGTCGCCAAGGTGTTCCAGGGCGGCACCGAGGGCGCGCTGCTCGCCGATCTCAAGCGAGATTTCGCCACCATCCGCCACATCAAGCCACAGGCGAGCCGGGCGGATTCGGCCGAGCTCTATGTGGTGGCGACCGGGTTTCGGGGGCGGTAGAGCCGTCTCACAGACGTCATCCCGGCCGGAGGCGCAGCCGGAGAGCCGGGATCGCGTGAAGCCCCGCGCATAACCTTCCTACGATCCCGGCTCGGCCTTTGCCCGTCCGGGATGACCGCGTGAGTGAAGCCGGGCAGGCCTCACGCCGCGCTGCCCATCTCCCCGGGCGCTTCCGTGGGCGCGGTCGCCTTGGACGGGCGCCGCGCCATCTCCGCGCCGGCATTCTCCGGCAGGCGCAGGAAGAAGAACACCGAGCACACCGCGATCACGCCGACAATGGTGAAGGCGACGCTGAAATCGGTGACCTGGATTGTGCCGTCGCCGCGCCAGGCGCGCATGCCGTCGAGGATCAGCGCCGCGACCGCCACCCCCATCGAGATCGACACCTGCTGGGCGACGCTGGCGAAGCTGGTCGCCCGGCTCATCGCCTCGTTGGACACGTCCGCATAGGACAGGGCATTGGTGCTGGTGAATTGCAGCGAGCGGAAGAAGCCGCCGAGCAGCAGGCAGCCGATCAGGATCAAATGCGGCATGTCCGGGCGGAACAGCGCGCCGACTGCGATGAAGGCGGAGGCGATGATGCAATTGACGATCAGCACCCGGCGGAAGCCGAAGGCGCGAATGATCGGCTGGGCGGTAAACTTCATCGTCATCGCCCCCGCCGCCGAGGCGAAGGTGATCAGGCCGGAGGCGAACGGCGTCATGCCGAAACCAAGCTGCAGCAGCAGCGGCAGCAGGAAGGGCAGGGCGCCGATGCCGATGCGGAACAGCGAGGCGCCGACCACCCCGGCATAGAAAGTCGGGATCTTCAAAAGGTTCAGATCGAGGATCGGGCGCGGCGTCTGCCTCGCATGGCGCACATAGAAGAACATGGCGACGGCACCCACCACGATCACCGCGATGGCGATGATCGGGGAGACCGCCTCCTGGCCCAGCAGCGCGAAGCCGAAGACGAGGCCGGCAAGCCCCAGCCCCGAGAGCACCATGCCGCTGAGGTCGAACGGCGCGATGTCCTTCTCGCGAATGTCGGGAATGAAGCGGCTGGCGAGAATCACCCCGAGAATGCCGATCGGGATATTGAGGAAGAAGATCAGCCGCCAGTCGAAATAGGTGGTGATGAAGCCGCCGAGCGGCGGGCCCATCACCGGCCCGAGCAGCGCGGGTATGGTGAGCCAGGCGAGCGCCGAGACGATTTCGCTCTTCGGCACGGTGCGCAGGATAACGAGCCGCCCGACCGGCACCATCATCGCCCCGCCCATGCCCTGTATGATGCGGTACAGCACGAAATCGGTGAGCGAATAGGCGAGGCCGCACAGCAGCGAGCCGATGGTGAAGACGATGATGGCGGCGCGGAACACGGTGCGGGCGCCGAAGCGGTCGGCGAACCAGCCGCTCGCCGGAATGAACACCGCGAGGCTGAGCAGATAGGAGGTCAGCGCCAGCTTCAGCGAGATCGGGTCTTCGTGCAGATCGATGGCGATGGCCGGAAGCGAGGTCGCGATCACCGTCGAATCGAGCTGCTCCATGAAGAGCGCGCAGGCGACGATCAGCGGGACGAGGCGTTCGGAGCGCACGAGAATATTCCGGATGCTGGGAAATCGCAATTTATGGCTGGCTCGCCCTATAGCGCGGGTGAGCTGCTGCGGGGAGCGGTTGGTGCGCAAATATTTGTCATTGTGATCGGCGCGCCTGCGGCGATGCTTGCTGTCCGGCGACTTGCCGTTGCGAAAGCTGACGTGCCCGTTGCGAAAGCAGACTTGCCGTTGCGAAAGCTCGAAGACTCCCCACATCATGCGACGTCGCAGGAGGACGGCCCGAGATGATCTACATTCTTGCCGCGTTACTGCCGCCGCTGGGGCTGCTGCTGAACGGGCAACCGTTCTCAGCCATCGGCAGCGTAGTGCTGATCGTGCTGTGCCTGATCTTCGGCTGGATCTTCCCGGTGTTGTTCCTGGTGCCGTCCATCCACGGTGTCGTCGCGGTGCACATGAAGCGGGAGAAGCGCCGGCATCAGGAGATCGTCGACGCCATCGAGAAGCACGGCGCCCCGCCGCCCGGCTGGCGGCCGTGAGGCCGGTTTGAGGTGGCTCTAAAGAGGTGCGAGCCAAGGCGAGCCCCGAAGGAGGTTGGAACAGCGCACCCTCCGCGCAACGCATTGCTCGCATGCGCAATATGGCGTCCGCAGAGCCTAGGAAAGCGCCGCAGCGCATGGTATGAGCCCTCGCCAACTCGATGAGCGCGGCAGTCCTTTCGGACTCGGTCGCGCTCGACGCATATCCACACATCGGGCAAGGCGGATCGTGCCGCCGCCCCTCAGAAGGGAGTTGGCGATGCCGGTATCCGACGGGCTCGCGCGAGAGGCGCTTACCTTCGACGACGTGCTGCTGAAGCCCGGCTTGTCCGACGTCATGCCCGGACAGGCCGATGTGCGCTCGCGCGTCACCCGCTCCATCGCGCTCAATATCCCGATCCTCTCCTCGGCCATGGACACGGTGACCGAATCCCGCCTCGCCATCGCCATGGCGCAGGCCGGCGGCCTCGGCGTGATCCACCGCAACCTCGAGCCCGAGGTCCAGGCCGAGCATGTGCGGCAGGTGAAGAAGTTCGAATCCGGCATGGTGGTGAACCCCGTCACCATCCATCCCGACCAGACCCTCGCCGATGCCCTGGCGCTGATGAAGGCGCATTCCATTTCCGGCATTCCGGTGGTGGAGCGCGGGCCGAACGGCCGCGGCGGTCGCCTGGTTGGCATTCTCACCAATCGCGACGTGCGCTTCGCCACCAATCCCGGCCAGCCGGTGGCGGAATTGATGACCAAGGACCGCCTCATCACCGTGCATGACGGTGTCGATCAGGCGGAGGCCAAGCGCCTGCTGCACCAATACCGCATCGAGAAGCTGCTGGTGGTGGACGAGGAGCACCGCTGCGTCGGCCTCATCACCGTCAAGGACATCGAGAAGGCGGTCGCCAATCCCTACGCCGCGAAAGACGAGCAGGGCCGCCTGCGCGTCGCTGCCGCCACCACGGTGGGCGATGACGGCTTCCGTCGCGCCGAGCTGCTGGTGGAGGCGGGCGTCGACCTCGTGGTGGTCGACACCGCCCACGGCCATTCCCGCAAGGTGCTGGACCAGGTGAGCCGCATCAAGCAGCTCTCCAACAAGGTCCAGATTCTAGCCGGCAACATCGCGACCGGGGAGGGCGCCCGCGCTTTGATCGACGCCGGCGCGGATTCCATCAAGGTCGGCATCGGGCCGGGCTCGATCTGCACCACCCGCATCGTCGCCGGTGTCGGAGTGCCGCAGCTCACCGCCATTCTCGACGCGGTCGAGGTGGCGCAGAAGAACGACACGCCGGTGATCGCCGATGGCGGCATCAAGTTCTCCGGCGATCTCGCCAAAGCCCTCGCCGCCGGCGCGGAATGCGCGATGATCGGCTCGTTGCTCGCCGGCACCGACGAGAGCCCGGGCGAGGTCTATCTCTACCAGGGCCGCTCCTATAAATCGTATCGCGGCATGGGCTCGGTCGGGGCCATGGCCCGTGGCTCGGCGGACCGCTATTTCCAGGCCGAGGTGAAGGACACGCTGAAGCTGGTGCCGGAAGGCATCGAGGGACAGGTGCCCTATAAGGGCCCGGTCTCCGGCGTGCTGCACCAGCTGGTCGGCGGCCTGCGCGCCGCAATGGGCTATGTCGGCGCCGCCAACCTCGAAGAGATGCGCGAGAAGGCCGAGTTCGTGCGCATCTCCGGCGCATCCCTGCGCGAAAGCCATGTCCACGACGTCACCATCACCCGCGAGAGCCCGAATTATCCCTCGCGGTCGTGAGGCCGTCCGTGCATGAGTCTCGTCCACAATGAGCGGACCAAGCTGTTCGCCAATGCGTTGGACCGGGGTCGACGGCCTGCTTTACCGTCGGCGTCTTGAGCCATCGTCGCCGCCTGTAGGGAATAGGCGGACCGGGAACGACCTCTGTAGGCAAGATCGTGCTCGGCACGGTTTTTTTGTTGTCGGCCCGCTACATTTGAGGGCCAATCGCGTCCTTGGGAAACTGATATGACCGGGATCTGGCTCTATGTGATGCTGACCCTGCTCATCATCGCCGGGGCATATGGAGCCACATGGCTGTTCGAGCGCTCGCTGCCGCCGGGCCATCCCGGCGAGTGAGGCATCAGTCCGCGGCCTCACCGGACTTTCCGGCCTTGCGTGCCTTTTGCGCCATCGCTTCGAACTCGGCGCGGAGCTCCTCCAGCGCCGTATCGTCAAGCTCTTCCAGATCCAGCAATATTTCCCGCGGCCCCTCGAGCTTGGAGATCAGCTCGTCGAGCTTGATCTGGATCGCGGCGGTGTCGCGGTTCTGGCTGCTCTGGATCACGAACACCATCAGGAAGGTGATGATGGTGGTCGAGGTGTTGATCACAAGCTGCCAGCTGTCGTTGAAGCCGAAGATCGGCCCGCTCAACGCCCACAGCACGATGATGCTCAGCGCTGCGACGAAGGTGATCGGTTTTCCGGTATAGGCCGAGACGTGGTGCGAGAAGCGGGTGAAGAGCGAACGCTGGCGTTCGCCCGGCGTTTGGCCGCGGCTCCGCTTGGAGATGGTAAGCTTTTGTTTTGCCATGCTTCCCTCCCATGCGGTACGGGATAACGGCGTGCCGGCAGGCTGGTTCCATGGCACCGGCAAGGCATCGCTTCAGCTTTGCTTGAGTTTGGCTTGAGCTTGGCTTGAGCGAGGCTGGAACCCGAGCGGGGCTTCGCGCTTTTCGGTATCATGCTCCAGAGGCCGAGAGGTAACGACCCATGTCCGTCCAAGCCGTGCTGCTCCCGGTCTTCGTGCAGGTGGCGCTCACCTTCGCGCTGCTGTTCTGGCTCGGCCCCGCCCGCTTCCGTGCGGTGCGCAGCGGGACCGTGGGCGAGGAGGCGACGCTCGACGACGGCGCCTGGCCGCGAGAGGCGCGCCAGGCCGGCAATGCCTTCCGCAACCAGTTCGAACTGCCGGTGCTGTTCTATGCTATCACCGCTTTCGCTCTCATCACCCGCAAGGCCGACCTGCTGTTCGTGGTGCTCGCCTGGGTGTTCGTGCTCTCGCGCATCGTGCACGCCTTGATCCACGTCACCTCGAACGAGATCCGCCTGCGCTTCCCGGCCTATCTGGTCGGCGCGATTGTACTTCTGGTGATGTGGGTGCTATTCGCCCTGGCCATCATCTTCGCCCCCATCCTCCCGTGATCGCGTACCCGCCATGACGCCTGCCGCGCGGCTCGCCGCTGCCATCGAAGTCTTCGCCGCGATCGAGGCCGCGCGCCGCCCGGCCGCCGACGTGCTGAAGGATTGGGGCCGCGACCATCGCTTCGCCGGCTCGGGCGACCGCGCCGCGATTGCCGCCCTGGTGCATGACGGCCTGCGCCGGCGTGCCTCGGCCGGCTATGTGATGGGCGCGGACGATGCCCGCGCCGTACTGCTCGGCACGCTCTCACTCGCCCGCGGACAAAGCGCGGAAGAGATCGCCAGCCTGTGCGACGGCAGCCGCTTCGCCCCGGCGCCGCTCACCGACGCCGAGCGCGCCCTGCTCGAGGCCGCCAGCCTCGATGAGGCGCCCGCCCACGTCGCCGGCGACTATCCGGGTTGGCTCGACGCCTCGCTCGCCGCGGTGTTCGGCGAGGCACGCTCAGCGGAGGGCGCCGGGCTCGCCGAGCGCGCCCCGCTCGACCTGCGCGTCAACACGCTGAAAGCCATGCCGGACAAGGCAATCGGCGCGCTGGCGCATCTGGAGCCCAGCGTCGGCGAATGGTCTCCGCTCGCCTTGCGCATTGCCTTGAGGGTCGATGGCAAGGCGCCGCCGCTCACCTCCGAACCGGCCTATCTCAAGGGCCAGGTGGAGATCCAGGACGAGGGTTCCCAGCTCGCCAGCATCCTCGCCGCCCCGCCACGCGGCGGCCAGGTGCTGGACCTGTGCGCCGGCGGCGGCGGCAAGACGCTGGCGATGGCCGCCTTGATGGACAATGCCGGCCAGCTCTATGCCTATGACGACGACATGCGCCGCCTCGCGCCGATCCATGAGCGGGTGAAGCGGGCAGGGGCGCACAATGTCCAGGTGCGCACCCCGCGCGGCAAGGCCGACGTGCTGGGAGACCTCGAAGGCCGCATGGATCTGGTGCTGATCGATGCGCCGTGCACCGGCACCGGCACCTGGCGCCGCAATCCGGACGCCAAATGGCGCATGCGCCCCGGCGCGCTCGCCGAGCGCATGCGCGACCAGAGCACGGTGCTCGACGCCGCGGTGCGCTATGTGAAGCCCGGCGGGCGGCTCGCCTATATCACCTGCTCGCTGCTCGACGAGGAGAACGGCACGCAGATCCGCCGCCTCCTTGCCGCGCATCCGGACTTCCGCATCGTCCCGCCGGCCGAGGTGGTGCTGGCGCTGGGCGCGCGCGGCCCCGTCTTGGCGCAAGCGGCGCTGACCTCCGCTGAGGGACTGCTGCTGACGCCGCGGCGCACCGGCACGGACGGCTTCTTCGTCAGCATCCTGCAACGCGACTAGGGCAGGCTCGACGTCACCCCGACACCGCACTAGATTCGGTAACGGGTCGTGAACCCGCACGCGGAGTAAGTGCCATGGGCCTGATTCGGCTGGTCATTATTCTAATCATCATCGTCGGCGGCTATTGGGCCTATTATGTCTTCATGGCGAACGACCCGTATGACAACATCGGCGTCGCCATCAATTCGCACCTTCCCCAGCAGGCTCGCGCCTATGGCTGCGCCGAACTGTTCAAGCGCCACTCCGGCGTGACGGCGCCGCCCGACGGCTGCGACGGCCTGTGGGGCGAGAAGCTCTGAGAACTTCCCGAACGACGTCATCCTGAGCTGCTCCGCGCAGCGGAGCTTTGAGGGATGCTCGTTGCGACCGCCGTCGTCCTGCTTCGGCATCCTTCGAGGCTCGCCGCCGCTCGTACCTCAAGATGACGTGGTGCTGATGTGAGCCGCGGGTTCGGTCCCGTTTCCGCGGATTTCCGCGCGCCGACCGCGACAAGCCCCGCCTATCATGCAAGGCTGCACGGCCATGAAGGCGCTGGACGTTGGCCCCCGCGCTATTTACAAGCTCGCCATGACAGCACTCGACATCCCCGCTCAGCACGACACCATCCTGATCATCGACTTCGGCTCGCAGGTGACGCAGCTCATCGCGCGACGGGTCCGTGAGACCGGGGTCTATTCCGAGATCCACCCCTTCCAGAACGCAGCGGAAGCCTTCGAGCGGCTCAAGCCCAAGGGCGTGATATTCTCCGGCGGCCCCGCCTCGGTGCTGGACGAGGGCAGCCCGCGCGCCCCGCAGGCGGTGTTCGATGCGGGCGTGCCGATCCTCGCTATCTGCTACGGCCAGCAGACCGCCGCGCTCCAGCTCGGGGGTGAGGTGGAAGGCGGCCATGCCGCCGAATTCGGCCGCGCCGATGTCGAGATCAGGGAGCCGAGCCCGCTTTATGAGGGCTTCTGGGAGGTCGGCAAGCGCTATCCGGTTTGGATGAGCCATGGCGACCGCGTCACCGTGCTGCCCGAGGGCTTCGTCGTCGCCGGCACCTCGGAGAACGCGCCCTTTGCCATCGCGCTCAACGAGGAGCGGCGCATCTACACCACCATGTTCCACCCCGAGGTGGTGCACACGCCGGATGGCGGCAAGCTGCTGGCGAACTTCGTGCACAACATCGTCGGGCTGAAGAGCGACTGGACCATGGCCGCCTTCCGCGAGGAGTCCATCCGCCGCATCCGCGAGCAGGTGGGCACAAGCCGAGTGATCTGCGGCCTCTCCGGCGGGGTGGATTCCTCCGTCGCCGCGGTGCTGATTCATGAGGCGATCGGCGACCAGCTCACCTGCGTCTTCGTCGACCACGGTCTATTGCGCCTCGGCGAAGCGCAGAAGGTGGTCACGCTGTTCCGCGATTCCTACAACATCCCGCTGGTGCATGTGGACGCCGGCGACATGTTCCTGAACGCGCTCGCCGGCGTCACCGACCCGGAAGTGAAGCGCAAGACCATCGGCAAGCTATTCATCGACGTGTTCGAGGAAGAAGCCCGCAAGATCGCAGAAGACGGCAAGGGATTGGCGGCCTTCCTCGCCCAGGGCACGCTCTATCCCGACGTGATCGAGAGCGTGAGCTTCACCGGCGGGCCCTCGGTGACGATCAAGAGCCACCACAATGTCGGCGGCCTGCCCGCGCGCATGAACATGAAGCTGGTGGAACCCTTGCGCGAGCTCTTCAAGGACGAGGTGCGGGCATTGGGCCGCGAGCTCGGCCTGCCCGAGATCTTCGTCGGCCGCCACCCGTTCCCCGGCCCGGGCCTCGCCATCCGCTGCCCCGGCGAGATCACCCGCGAGAAGCTCGATATCCTCCGCCTCGCTGACGAGATCTATCTCGAAGAAATCCGCCGCCACGGCCTCTACGACGCCATCTGGCAGGCCTTCGCGGTGATCCTGCCCGTGAAGACCGTGGGCGTGATGGGCGACTACCGCACCTACGACTACGTGGTGGGCCTGCGCGCCGTCACCTCGGTCGATGGCATGACCGCGGATTTCTACCCCTTTGAGATGTCGTTCCTGGCGCGGGTCTCCACGCGCATCGTGAACGAGGTGAAGGGGGTGAACCGGGTGGTGTACGACGTGACTAGCAAGCCGCCGGGGACGATCGAGTGGGAGTGAGGGAAACGGCGATGAAAGGCGGCTCTAGCGTAGACTGCTAGCCAGGGCACATTATCAATGGAATTGACAAATCTATCAAGTTATTGAAATTGTTAAGTTTATCGGAGCGCCTGGCGCGGCTCGCAGCTTGTAGCAGATCACTCTGACGGTACTTTTGACGGTGTTTTTCGTATCCGACAGAGCATTTTAAAAAGTACCGTCATTCGATTTTAGGGTTTGATGGTACTTTTCTGTCCCAACGCCTTGAAATATATAACGAAAATGCCCCGTAGCGCGACATTTCCGCGCTGGCGGTACTTTAGTTATCGACATACATAGTTTCAGCTTTGGCTTTGGTGCCGATCGATGTTCCGGACCCGATCGCATATCGTCGGATGGCACCGTCGCATCACCTATCAAATGTTGTCCCGACTGCTGCCGGATCTGCGATGGAGAGAAGCGTCGACCGCATCCAGGCGGGAGCTTGGACCGCGGTAGATGCGAGCGTCTTTTTATCGTTGGGAGAAAGATGAGGTGCCGCGATGTGCAAGCTCGGCCGCGCGCGCCGGCCCAATATGACGAAGCGCCTGGACCACGGTCCCGGCCAAGCTGCCCGGGGCAATCAAATGCTTATCCGCCCGCGTGGTCGTTGCCACCGTGCGCGGCGATGAACATGGCGACGGCCGACCGGCAATAGGATTCGATTTCGTTCTCGTCCTCTGCTCTCGCTTCATCGAAGCGTGCGATAATCAGGAGATCGGATCCTTTGAAAAGCGCGGCAAACAAGCGGGCGGACCGGAGAGGATCGGGCACGTTCAGAACCGCCTTCGCGTGCAACTGACGCAACAGGGCCTCGATTTGGGCGATGACATGGGTGGGGCCGGCTTCGTAATGGAGCTTGCTTAACGACTTTTGATTCGTCTTGTCGGCCATGATCATGGCTTCGACACTGCGGACGTCCGGGCTCAACAGCGTGCGAAGCAGGGATGATCCCACCGCCATGAGCTGATCTTCGGCC
>JAQSWY010000049.1 GCA_029266425.1 Xanthobacteraceae bacterium | reverse complement strand
CCTCGAAGTCCATGGCGAGCGCATGGTGAAGCGGACCTTCAATCCGGGCTTCCGCATCGAGCTGCACCAGAAGGACCTGAACCTCGCCCTGAACGGCGCCCGCCAGCTCGGCGTCGCGCTGCCGGCGACGGCGCTCGCCCAGCAGCTGTTCAGCGCCTGCGCCGCCCATGGCGGCGCAGCCTGGGACCACTCGGCGATGGTCAAGGCGCTGGAGATGCTGGCCAACCACACCGTGGCGCCGGACGCCTAGAGGTTCCTACTTGTAGCGCGCGAGCGCGAGATCGGCGGTTTCGATCGCCGGCCTCACACCGCTGACCAGATCGGCTAGGACGCGGCCCGAACCGCAGGACATGGTCCAGCCGAGCGTGCCGTGCCCGCCATTGAGATAGAGGTTGGAATAGCGCGTCGGGCCGATCACCGGCGTGCCGTCGGGCGTCATCGGCCTGAGGCCGGCCCAGAACCGGGCCTGCGTCTGGTCGCCGGCGCCGCCGAACAGATCCTCGACCGAATGCACCAGGGTCGCCCGCCGCGCCGGCGGCAGATCGAGATTGAAGCCGGCGATCTCCGCCATGCCGCCGACGCGGATGCGATTGCCCAGGCGGGTGATCGCCACCTTGTAGCTCTCGTCCATTACGGTGGAGACCGGCGCGCGCGCCTCGTTGATGATCGGGACGGTGATCGAATAGCCCTTCACCGGATAGACCGGAAGGTCGAGGCCGAGCGGCTTCACCAGCGCCGGCGCGTAGCTGCCGAGCGCCATGACATAGAGATCGGCCTCGATGTCGCCGGCTGCGGTCTCGACCGCCGCGATGCGCGAGCCCTCGCGCCTGAGGCCGCGAATGGCGACGCCGAAGCGGAAGTCGACGCCGAGCGTCTCGCAGAGCCGGTGCAGCTCGGTGGTGAACTTGAAGCAGTCGCCGGTCTCGTCGTGCGGCAGCCGCAGCCCGCCGACGATCTTCTCCTTCACCGGTCCGAGGCCGGGCTCGGCGCCGACGCAGCCATTCGCGTCGAGCACCTCGAACGGCACGCCGTCCTTGCCCAGCACCTCGATGTCCTTGCCGATGCCGTCGAGCTGCTTCTGGGTGCGGAACACCTGCAGCGTGCCCTGGGTGCGGTGGTCATAGGCGATGCCGGTTTCGCCACGCAGCTCGATCAGGCAGTCGCGGCTGTATTCGGCGAGGCGCACCATGCGGCCCTTGTTCACCGCATAGCGCGCGGCGGTGCAGTTGCGCAGCATGGCGAGGACCCAGCGCACGGTCGCGGGGTCGAGCATCGGGTGCAGGATCAGCGGCGCGTGCTTCATGAACAGCCACTTGATCGCCTTTTGCGGGATGCCGGGCGCCGCCCAGGGCGAGGCGTAGCCGGGCGAGACCTCGCCAGCATTGGCGAAGCTCGTCTCCAGTGCCGGGCCCGGCTGGCGGTCGATCACCGTCACCTCGTGGCCGGCCTTGGCGAGATAATAGGCCGAGGTCACGCCGATGACGCCCGCACCCAGAACAACGATCCTCATGATGTGCCTCTGGTCTCTCGTTCGGGTGCTCAGCGATAGATGCGATGATAGCGTTGGCCGAGGCGGGTGAGTATTTCGTAGGAGATCGTGCCCGCCGCCTCCGCGATGTCCTCGATCGTCTGGTGCGGCCCGATGATCTCGACCAGGCTGCCGGCCTTGAGCATGTCCGGCGCGAGGGCGGTGACATCGATGCTGATGCTGTCCATCGACACCCGCCCGACGATCGGCAGCCTCGTGTCGCCAAGGAAGGCCGCGCCGCGGTCGCTGAGATGGCGAGGCAGGCCGTCGGCATAGCCGGCGGCGAGGGTGGCGAGGCGCATCTCGCGTGAGGCGACATGGGTGCCGCCATAGCCGACGCGCGCGCCCGCCGGGATGGTGCGGGTCTGGACGACCGGGACATCGAGGCGCACCACCGGCGCCATCGGATTGGCGACGCCTGCGGTGGGGGAGCCGCCATAGAGCGCGATGCCCGCGCGGGCCAGCGCGCCGTAATAGTCGGTCCCGAGGAAGACGCCGCCGGAATTGGCGAAGCTCAGTTCCGCGCCCGGGAAGGCCGCCGCAAGGCGCTGGAAGGCCGCGAGCTGATCGGCGTTCTGGGCGTTGTCCGGTTCGTCGGCGCAGGCGAGATGGCTCATCAGGAAGAGCAGGCGCACGCCCTCTAACCGCGAGGGATCGGCGATGAGCCGCTCGGTCTCGTCTGGGCCGAAACCGAAGCGCGACATGCCGGTGTCGAATTGCAGCGCGGCGGGCAGGTCCACGCCACGGGCCCTCGCCAGCGCCGACCAGTTGGCGACCTGTTCGAGCGAATTGAGCACGGGAACGATGCCGGCATCGGCGCAGGGCGCCTCCATGCCCGGCTGCAGGCCGCTCAGCACGAACAGCTTCGCGTCGGCGACGAGGATGGGGCGCAATCTCAGGGCTTCGCCCAGATGAGCGACGAAGAAGTCACGGCAGCCGGCCTCATACAGCGCCGGCACCACCCGCGCCGCGCCGAGGCCATAGGCATCCGCCTTGACGACGCCCGCGGCCCTTGCCGGAGAGAGCCGGGCCCGCAGCGCGCGATAATTGGCGGCAAGCGCAGCGAGGTCGATCGTCAGCACGCCGGAGGCGGCGTCCGTGGTCAGGCGTTCGGCAATCTCTCCAAACATGCGCAACCTCGCGATGATCTGCTGGAACCGTAGCGCAAGGATCACGCAATTGCCGGCCATTCCGTGCTCGGAAGTTTCCTGATATCGAGTTTCCTGCCTGAAACGATCACGAAGTCGCAGAAACCGCCATGGCCGCGCTCGACGCCATCGACCGCAACATCGTCCGCCTGCTCCGGCTCAATGCGCGCATCAGCGCGGCGAAGCTGGCGGAGGAGGTCGGCCTGTCGCCTTCCACCTGCCTGCGCCGCATCCGATTGCTGGAACATAGCGGGGTGATCCGCGGCTACACCGCGATCGTCGACCACTCCTCGCGTGAGGCAGTGATGGCGGTGATCATCAACATCACCCTGGAGCGGCAGACCGAGGATTATCTCAACCGCTTCGAGACCGCGGTGCGCCGGCATCCCGAAATCCAGGAGTGCTATCTGATGACCGGCGGCTCGGATTATCTGCTGCGCGTCGAGGTCGAGAGCGCGCCGGAATTCGAGCGGATCCACAAGGAGATCCTGTCGACGCTGCCGGGCGTGCTGCGCATCCACTCCAGCTTCTCGATCCGCAACGTGATGACCGCCCGCCGCCGGCCGAACGAGGCCGCCGGGCGCTAGGCCACGGGCGTTGAGCGCCGACCGTACACCCAAAACGCCCTCATCCCCGGGCCTGACCCGGGCATCCAGCCACGCCGCACCTGCGTGTTGTGCCGCCGTTCTCGTGCGGAATCAGCCCAGCCTCGATGGCGCCCACAATAAAAACCCCGCCGTGAGGCGGGGTCTCAGTGTCGAGCCGTCTTCGACTTTTCACCGTCGAGTGGACGTCCGGCAGCTCCTGCGGGGACGACGGCCGGATGCCGAGCGGGTCAGAACTCGACAGCGTCGCGGATGATCGGGCAGGTCATGCAGTGGCCGCCGCCGCGCCCGCGCCCGAGCTCGGCGCCGGAGATGGTGATGACCTCGATGCCGGCCTTGCGCAACAGCGTGTTGGTGTAGGTGTTGCGGTCATAGGCGTAGACCACGCCCGGCGAGGCGCAGACGAGGTTGGCGCCGCTGTCCCATTGGGTGCGCTCGCGCATATAGTCGTTGCCGCCGGTCTCGACGACGCGCATCTGCTTGAGGCCGAGCGCATCGCGCACCGTCTCGACGAAGCTGCCCTTGTCCTTGTGCAGTTCGACGCCGCCCTTGCCGTCCGGGCGATAGGAGAAGGCGTCGATGCCGTTGACGATGTCGGGATAGAGCAGCACGCAATCCCGGTCGGCGAAGGTGAACACCGTGTCGAGATGCATCGCCGCGCGCAGCTTCGGCATGGCGGCGACGATGACGCGCTCGGCCGCGCCCTTGGCGAACAGCGCGCTCGCGAGCTGGCTGATGGCCTGGCGCGAGGTGCGCTCGCTCATGCCGATGAGCACATTGCCCTTGCCGATCGGCATGACGTCGCCGCCTTCCAGCGTGGCGAGCCCCCAATCCTGCGTCGGGTCGCCCCACCACACATTCACCTTCCCGGCGAAGTCGGGGTGGAACTTGTAGATCGAGGTGGTGAGGATGGTCTCCTCGTGCCGCGCCGGCCAATAGAGCGGGTTCAGCGTCACGCCGCCATAGATCCAGCAGGTGGTGTCGCGGGTGTAGAGCGTGTTCGGCAGCGGCGGCAGCAGATATTCGTTCACCCCGGCGGCGTCGCGGATCAGCGCCAGCGTCTCGCCGCCGATGGTCTCGGGGAACTCAAAGGTCGAGAGGCCGCCGATCAGCGTCTCGGCGAGGTGGCGGTCGGGCAGGCCCTCGAGATAGGAGCGCACCTCCTCGACGAAGCCGAGCCCGATCTGGTTGGGCACCACCTGGTTGTCGAGAATCCATTTCTTGGCCTCGGGGATGGCCACGGTCTCGGTCAGCAGATTGTGCATCTCCACCACGTCGATGCCGCGGTCGCGCATTTTGGTGATGAAGTCGAAATGGTCGCGCTTGGCGACGTCGACCCAGAGCACGTCGTCGAACAGCAGCGCGTCGCAATTGCTCGGGGTGAGGCGCTGGTGGGCGCGGCCCGGCGCGCACACCATGACCTTGCGCAGCTGGCCAACCTCGGAATGTACGCCGAAACTGGTTTCCATGGTGAGGCTCCCGATGTCTTGTCAGGGTGTGATGATGCCGGTCAGAAGGCCGTAAAGGCCGACGCCGCCGGCGATCAGCGTGACGGCGAAGACGATGAGCTCGGCCGGCGTGAAGATCCGCGCGTTCTGCTCGCGTCGGGCCCAGAAATACAGGATGGTTCCCGGCACGAAGAGCACCGCCACCAGCAGCACGTATTTCAGCCCGGCGGCGACGAACATGATCAGGGTGTAGATCGCGGCGATCCAGGCGAAGACGTGATCGCGGCCGCGCTGCTCCGGGGTCGTCTCATAGCCCACACCGCTGCGGGCGAGCAGGATGCCGTAGCCGGCGACGAGAAGGTAGGGCAGCAGCGCCGTCACGCTGGTCATGTCCAGCATGAAATTGAAGGCGTCGCGCGACCAGTAGGTCGAGATCACGAACAGCGACACGACGATGTTGGTCAGCCACAGCGCGTTGGCGGGCACCCGGTTGGCGTTCTGCGCCGCGAAGAGCTTCGGCATGTCGCTCGACCTGGCGGCGGCAAACAGCACCTCGGCGCAGATCAGCGACCAGGCGAGATACGCGCCGAGCACGGAGATCAGCACGCCGATGGAGATGAGCACCGCTCCCCAGTGCCCGACCACGAGTTCGAGTGCGCCGGCGAGGGAGGGGTTCTGCACGCCGGCGATCGCCGCCCTGGGCGCCGTGGCATAGGGAAGCAGCGTCACCGCCACCATCAGGCCGGTGACGCCGACGAAGCCGAGGATCGTCGCCTTGCCGACATCGGCGCGGGTCTTGGCAAAGCGGGAATAGACGCTCGCGCCTTCGATGCCGAGGAACACGAAAACCGTGATCAGCATCGTGTCGCGCACCTGCGCGACCAGCGTCTTTTCCGGCATGTCCACGCCGCCGAAGAAGTTCTCCGCGAACTGCGAATAGTTGAAGAAGAAGACGAACGCCAGGATCGCGACGATCAGCGGCACGATCTTGGCGACGGTGACGACGCTGTTGACGAAGGTCGCCTGCTCCACGCCGCGCAGGATCATGAAGTGGAACGACCAGATGCCGACCAGCGACACGACGATCGCGATTATCGTGCTGCCGTCGCCGAACAGGTCGGGGAAGAAGAATCCGAGCGTCGAGCCGATCAGCACCCAGTAGAACACGTTGCCGAGGCAGCTCCCCAGCCAATAGCCGAAGGCCGACAGGAACCCCATGTAATCGCCGAAGCCGGCCTTGGCGTAGGCGAAGACGCCGGAATCGATGTCCGGCCGCTTCTCCGCCAGCGCCTGAAACACGCGCGCCAGCATGTACATGCCGGTGCCGGCGATCAACCAGGCGATGATGGCGCCGAACGGACCGGTGGCCGTGGCAAACCGGCCCGGCAGATTGAAGATGCCGGCGCCGACCATGGAGCCGACCACCATCGCGGTCAGGCTCGGCAGCGACAGCTTGCCCGTCGTTGAACCGGTTGCTGTACCGGTCGTTGAATCCGCAGTTGAATCCGACATGCGACACGCCCCCGCAAACGTGTAGTCGATGACCGGGATTCTCTATATCCCCTCGTCGCACGACGGGAATGAGCGTGAAATCCCATCTCTGTGCAGTCCGTTCCAATTTACGCGCGTCCGCGCACAAGAAAAGCGCGCGCGAGGTCTGGACATCCCCAGGTGGGAATCCGTCGAATTTACATCGATATTTTCATGAGATGCGGCGCCGCAGTACGAATACTTCGCAGGCGCAGCATCAATAGCGTACGTCTGCGGTCTCAGCAGCGACCTGCGGCCGCGCGGCCGAGGCGATGACGAGACCGGCCAGCAGCAGCAGTGCGCCGGCGATCTCACGCGGCGACAGTGCCTCGCCGAACAGCGCGACGCCGATCAATATGGTCCAGAGCGGCACCAGATAGCCGACCATGGTGCCGACCGTCGGCCCGGCGATCCGCAATATGCGCATGAACATGATGAGCGGCACCGCGGTTGCCATCAGGCTGAGGATGACGATGTCACTGACATGGTCCGGCGCCGCGGCAAAGGCCGAAGGCCCGGCGAGCACGAGGACGACGGCGAGGCAGGGGACGCCGGAGAACACCAATTGCCCATAGGCCAGCCGCGAGGGCACGGCGTCCGGGACGATGCGCACATAGATGTTGCCGAGCGCATAGCTCAGCGGCGCCCCGGCCATCGCCAGCGTTCCGGGGAACGAGCCGGTGCTGGACTGGAACAAGTCGAGCCCGCCGAGCAGCAGGAGGAACCCACTGAGGCCGAGCAGGATGCCGACGCCGCGCCGCGTCGTCATGCGCTCGCTGGCGAACAAGAACGGCGCGATCACCGCCACGATCAGTGGCGTCGAGGACTGGATCAGCGAGGCCAGCGAAGTTGTGATCTCGCTCAGCGCATAGACGGTGAGGGTGTTGGGAATGATGACCTGGAAGATGCCGAGTATCGTCCAGTCCCTCCACTCCCGCCCTTGCGGGAGGATGCGCTCGCCGAGGCCGAGGAACCAGACCGCCATCAGCCCGCCGCCGAGCACGTCGCGCAGTGCGGTCAGCGCCAAGGGCGAGATGTCGACTCCGATACGTTTCATCAGCAGGAAGGCCGGCGCCCACAGGAAGGAGCAGAGCAGCATCTGCCCGAGCAGCGCCGGCGTTCCGGTTCCGGCCCCGAGGCGGCGGGGTTGCATTTCAGACATCGCGCAGCCCCGCCCTGCCTTCCGCTGCCGACTGACCTCGTTGTGACGCCAACAATCCCAGGGGACGCAACATCTCAGGGCGGCATTGCAGGCATCTGACGGTAAAATGGAAGCGACCGCAAGCGGCCTACCGCTTGCGCAACGCTCGCATCATCAAGAGGCGAGCCGCAACGCCGCGCCGAGCGCCAGCACGATGGCGAGGAGCGCGATGCCGGCGACCGGCCATCGCCGGAGCACGCCGTCCGCGCGCTCCAGCGCCACGCTGAAGCGCACCACCCAGGGGGCCGCCGCCTCTGCCAGCACCACCACGTCGCCCTCCGGTATGCGCGGCAGTCGGCCACTGGCGCGGCGCAGCTGCTGGAACAGCAGGCCGCCGACGATGAGCGGCCAGCTCCCCTTCCACAGCGCGTCGAGGCCGAGCATGGCGGCGGGCCTGTAGCCGGTCACGGTCTCGAGCAGCAGCCACGGCACGACGAGCGCGGCCGCGGCGATGCCGGCGAACGGCAGCACCAGTCCGAGGGCGGGGCGCACGGTGGGTTTACGCGCTTGGGGTTCCCTTTCGCCGAATTCCGCCAGCAGCCACAGGAAATGCAGCATCAGCAGCGCACTGCCCGCCGCCGACAGTGTCATGAGGGCGGCGATCAGATCGCTGTGGATGATCCCTTTGGTGGCGTACTTGGCGAGCGCACCGCTGGTCAGCGGCAGGCCGGCAAGGCTCAGCGCCAGCACCGTCATCACCGCCATGATCGAGGGCAGGCGGCGCCCGCCGGCCGCGGAGACGCCGACGCCGAGGAACAGCGCGCCTTTCACCAGCATGTGGTGCAGCGCGTAATAGGCGGCGAAGTCGCCCGTGAGCGGCGATCCCGCCGCCATGCCGGCGCCGATCAGGGCGGCGACGAGGCCCATCTGGCTGACGGTCGAATAGGCCAGCACGGTCTTGGGGTGCTGCTGGGTGATGCCGACCAGAACCGCATAATAGGCGGTGGCGAGGCCGAGCACCGAGAGCGCTGTGCCCCAGTCCGGCAGCCCGACATCGAGGGGGAGGAAGCGGATCAGGCCGATCACCCCGGCCTTGACGACGATGCCGCTGAGCGCCGCCGAGGCCGGCATCGGCGCTACCGGATGGGCCAGCGGCATCCACACATGCAGCGGCACCAGCCCCATCTTCAGGCCGAAGCCGAGAACGAGCAGGATGATGATGGCGCCTTCCCAGGGCGAGCCCGGCAGGCTCGCCAGCGCCTCGCCGATCAGCGGATTGCCCTGCGCGCCCACGGCCAGCATGACGAAGGCGAGCAGCAGCAAGGCCTCGCCGACTATGGCGAGCAGCATATAGATGAAGCTCGCTCGCGCCGCGCCGGGCGTGCCCTCGTGGGAGACGAGGCCGAAGGCGGAGAGGCTGACCAGCGCGAACATCAGATAGAAGCTGGCGATGTCGGCGACGATGAAGACGCCGAGGCTGCCGGCGAGCGTCAGCAGCCACCACACCGCGAAGCGCGCGGCCTTGGGATCGGCCTTCATGTAGCTGCGCGCATAGAGCCCGGCGAAGGTCCAGAGCAGCGCCGCCCCGCCGAGCAGCACGGCCCCGGCGGTGTCGAGCGTCAGCACCATGCGCATCGGGTCCGGCGCCAGCACCAGCGCGCCGCCCGGCGCGAGCAGCGCGGCGATGAGCCCGGGCAGCGGCGCGAACGGCAGGAGGTCGAGCGCCCTGGCGCGCACGAACGGCTTGAGGCAGGCCACCACCATGAGCAGCGGCAATGCCAGAGTGGAGGCGAGCAGCAGGCCGGCAACGGTCATGGCGTGATCCCCGCAGCTCGGCCGATGCCGAGGAAGGCGAGGGGCTGCAGCGGCACGAAGCCGATGGCGAGCGCGCATAAGGCGAGCGCCAGCGGCACCGCCTCGCGGCTGCGCGGGATCCGCTGCAGCGCGACGCCGTCGGCGGCATCGGCCATCGCCCGGCCGACGACGCGAAACACATAGCCGGCCGCCAATATGCCGCCAGCGAGGATGGTGGCGGCGATCCACCATTGCTCGAGCATTACTGAAGCATTGATCAGCATGACCTTGGCATTGAAGCCGCCGCTCGGCGGCAGGCCCATCAGCGACAGGCCGGCGAGCGCGAAGGCGAAGACGCTGACCGGCGCCGCCTTCGCCGCGCCGGCGAGGTCGTCGATGCGGTCATGGCCGAGCGCCTCCATGATCAGTCCGGCGGCGACGAACATCGCCGCCTTGGCGAAGGCGTGGGAGGCGAGCTGCATCAGGCCGCCGCTCCAGGCCAGCGTCTCGAACGGGGCGTTGCCGGCGGCGAGCGGGAACATCAGGAACAGATAGCCGACCTGCGCCACAGTCGAATAGGCGATCATCAGCTTGAGCCGAACCTGGCGCAGCGCCAGCACGCTGCAGAACAGGATCGAGGCGGCCCCGAGCACAGCGAGCATGTTGGCGGCCAGCGCACCGTGCGCCGGTAAAAGGTCGAACCACAGCCGCACGATAAGGAAGAACGGCGCCTTGATGACGAGGGCCGAGAGCACCGCGCTGGCCGGCGCCGGCGCTCCGGCATGGGCGGGCGGCAGCCACAGATGCACCGGGAACACCGCGGTCTTGGCCATCAGCCCGCCGATCATCAGCGCGATGGCGGCCGAGGTGGCGAAATCGTCCCGCACGACCGCGCGCAGCATCGCGAAATCGAGCCTGCCATAGGTGCCATAGAGGAGGGCGACGCCGATGAGATAGAAGGCGGAGCCGATCAGCGCGAACAGCAGATAGCGCAGCGCCGCCTGGAGCGTATCCGCCTTGCCGTTGAGGCAGACCAGCGGGACGGCGGCGAAGGTGAGCAACTCCAGCGCCACGAACAGCGTGAACAGGTCCTGCGCCAGGAAGACGAGGTTGAGCGCGCTCCACAGAGCGAGCAGCAGTGCCCAGAAGGCAAAGGGCTGGCGCGCCTCCCTTTGCCCGTCCGGGGTGCGGAACTGTGCGCACGCCGAGAGCCCGACGAGACCAAGCAGGATCGCGCTCATCACCATCAGCGCCGCGGCGGCGCCGTCGGCCCGCAGCATCAGGCCGAGCGGCGGCAGCCAGCCGCCGAGCGCATAGCTCATCGCCGCGCCGCTGCGCCCGACCAGGATCGCGATTCCCACCATGACCGCGAGGGTGGGCGGATAGACGAGGAAGGCGATGCGCTCGGGCGCCCGCATCGGCAGCGCGAACATGGCGAGGATGCCGGCGGCCGGCAGCATCAGGGCCAGCACCAGCAGGAAGCCGCCGCCGCTCATGATGCGTCATCCCCGTGCTCGACCTCGATGAGCCGCAGCAGCAAGGCGATGGCGAGCGCGGAGGCGGCGAAGGCGACGACGATGCCGGTGATGACGATGGCCTGCGGCACCGGATCGCCGGGAAAGCCCGCGCTCGCGCCGCGCTGGCCGGCGAGCCCGAACAGCAGGAAGACCCCGGCGCCCATGATGTTGAAGGCGAGCAGCTTGCGCAGCGCGCTCGGCCGGATGATCAGATCGAACAGGCCAATGCCGATCAGTCCGGCGGCCATGATGCCGAATACGGTTCCCGGGCTCATCGCGGCGCCTTCGCGGCCGGACCGGCGACCATCAGGGCTATGATGGCGGCGATGGACAGTGTCAGCGCCACCTCCATCGCGACGATGATCGGCTTGGCGAGGCCGGGCGGATAGGAGAGGAAGCCGTCGGCGATGAAGAAGCCGGCGAACCCGACTGCGAGGAACAGCGCCGGCCCGGCGAACAGCGCCAGCCGCACCCAACGCGCGGCGGTCTCGGGCGGAGGCGCGAGCCCGGCCATCATAGCCAGCAGCCACATGCCGGCGAGCACCGCGCCGCCCTGGAAGGTGCCGCCGGGATGGTCGGCGCCGGCCCAGACCAGATAGATCGCGGCGACGATGCCGATCGGCGGCAGCACCCGCGCCAGCAGATTGAGCGGCCCCTGCGCCGGGCCGTCGTCGAGCGTAGCCGGGGCGCCGCCCCAATGCCCGTCCTGGGTCAGCGACCAGACGCCGACAAGCGCCAGCAGCAGCACCACCTTCTCCAGCAGCGTGTCGAGCGCGCGAAAGCCGAGCAGCACCGCCGTCACCGGATTGCCGAGCCCGAGCTCCGGCATCGCCGCCGCCGCCTGCGGGGCGAGGCTCGGTGCCGGCTCGGGCAGGGTGAGAACGATGATAGCGATGGCGATGACGAGGAGGATGCGCAGCATCCCGGCGATGAGGTGCACCGGAATGCTCGCCTGCGGCACGTCCGAGACCGAGGGCCGCAGCCGGCCGCAGGCGCGCAGCAGCAATATGCCGGTCGCCCCGCCGCCGATGGCGGCTTCGGTGAGCGCGACATCGACCGAGCCGAGCCGCACCCAGACGAGGGCCAGCAGCAGGCCGAGCGCGATGAAGGCGATGACCGCCGAGCGCGCCTCGCGCAGATGAGTGACCAGCAGCGCCACGCCCAGCACCAGCAGCGCCAGCACGATGTCGAACACCGCCATCATGCGCCGGGCTCCCGCGCTTGCTCGCCATTGAGGGCGGTGCGGGCGATGAGCTGGCTTGCCGCAGCACTGGCGAGTTGCACCAGCAGCCACACCAGCACCAGCTTGAGCGCGCCGCCAAGGCTGGCGGCCTGCGGCAGCAGGCCGAGCACGATGAGCCCGAGGCCGAGATTGTCGGCCTTGGTCAGGGCATGCAGCCGGCTGAGCGGATCGGGAAAGCGCAGCAGCCCGACCGTGCCGGCCAGGAAGAAGACCGCCCCTGCGACGACCGCGAGCACGGTGAAGCCATCGAGCAGCACGCTCACGGCTCGCCCTCCCGGGTGGCGCGACGCGGGAAGCGGCTCAGCGCCGCTGCCGCCAGCGCGGCGAGCAGAGCGAGCGGCAGCGCCACATCGGCGATGGCCTCGATGCCTTCGGACGCCGCGAGCAGCAGGCAGATCGCCGCGCCGCCGGTGCCGAGCAACTGCGCCGCCATCATCCGGTCGGCGGCCGAGGGGCCGCGCAGCAGCCGGACCAGGCCGAGGGCGACGCTGGCCAGCACGAAGACAGCGGCGAGGGCGAGGAATTCAGCCACGGCTCGTCGCTCCTCCATCTTCCTCTGCGGCACCCGTCGCGATCTTGAAGGATACCTCCTCGGCGGCGAAGCGCGCGGCGATGGGCTCGGCGGTATCGAGCGCATGCACCAGCACCGTGCCGTCGACCCGTTCCGCGACCGGCAGCGAACCCGGCTGCAGGCTCATCAGGCCAAGGAAGGCGTCGCGCGACAGGCCGGCCTGCAGGCTCGTTGGGCAGATCACAAGACCCGGGCGGATCGGCAAGCGCGGGTCGAAGGCGCGGCGCGCCACATCGATGCCGGCGGCGAGCGACTGGCCGGGAAAGCGCAAGGCGAGGCGTGCCAGGCCGGCGACGGAGAGACGGCGATCCCCCTGCGGCACCAGGAGAAGGCTCGCCCATGCCGCCAGCCCGGCGACGGGAAGGCCGATGACGAGATCGAGCGGGCCGGTCCCGGCCATTGCGACCCAGGCCACATAGAGCAGCGCAGCGCGGTCGAGCCTCGCCCGCGGGTGTGGGGCGGTGAGGGCGCTCATGCGGTCAGTGCCCCGCAAACCGCGGCCGATGCCGCGGCTTGGGGCTTCCGCGCTGGCGATTTCGGCGGTCGCGGCACATGCGAGCAGGGCCCCCATCCCGGCGGCGGGAGACATCCCGCCGAATTTCTTATGGTGCTATGTTCCTCATCATGCAATAGGCTTATAATGGAGTTGCGGGCCGGCGTTGATTTGGATTTCTCTCCTGTAAGTCAGCACCGCAAGCGGCGAATAATGCATGCCATGTCCCATGTAAGCGGGCAGGGAAATTGTAGTTAATTCGCTGAGAAGACGAGGGTTTAACTTGGTCGGGACGTGGGCCGACGGGAATGCGGGCAAGGGCGGAGGCGAGCGGCCGCATATTGGGCCGTTCCGTTTCAGCACAAAGGAACTCGGCCGCAGCGATCAGTTCGAAGCCTACCGCACCTTCTGCCACCCGGTGATCGAGTTGTCGCTGCCGGAAGGCGCGCCCGAGGGTTTCCCGGCCGAGCAGGACGTGTGGGATCTCGGCAGCATGGTGCTCACCGAAGCGCGCCTGCCCGGCGACCGGTTCGAGCGCAGATGGCGGCACCTCACCAAGGACCCGCTGGACCATTGGTGCCTGGTGCTGGTGGCGCCGGCCGAGCAGCGCCTGATCGGCTTCCGCTCGCTGGCGCGGCCGTTCGAGGGGCAGGCGGCGGATTCGCGGGTGGTCTCGCTGTTCATTCCGCGCGAGCTGTTCGGCACCGAGGCCGGTGCCTTCGATCATGTACCGGCGGTGCTCACCGATACCGGTCTCGGCCGCGTGCTCGGGGACTATCTCGAGATCCTCGACCATCACATGCCGGAGATCGAGCCGGCCGAGTTGCCCGGCCTGGTGACGGCGACCCGCGCCTTGCTCGCCGCCTGCCTGGTGCCCACAGTCGACAATCTGGCCGCGGCGCACGACCCCATCGTCACGACATTGCGCGAGCGGGCGCGGCAGGTGGTGCGCCGGCATTTGCGCGCGCCAGGCCTCGGACCGGACCTCCTGTGCCGCGAGCTCGGGGTCTCGCGCTCGCGGCTCTACCGCATGTTCGAGCCGCTCGGCGGCGTCATGCGCTACATCCAGCGCCAGCGCCTGCTCGCGGCCCATGCCACGCTGTGCGATGTCGCGGCGGCCCGCCCTATCGTGCAGATCGCCGAGGATGTCGGCTTCAGCGATGCGTCGGGCTTCAGCCGGTCGTTCAAGCTCGAATTCGGCTACACCCCGCGCGAGGCGCGCGACGCCGCTTTCGCGGGCGTGCCGCGCCCGCCCGCGCCCGGCCGCCTGCCGCCGCAGACGATCGAAAATCTCGGCGACCTGCTGCGCGGCCTCAGCGCCTGAGCAATCGGCCGGCGGGGAGCCGCGTCATTTGGGATGCTGCGCCTACGCGCGGGATTCTGCGCTGATCGCAGCCACCGGCCGAGCGGATATATTCTTGTTTCGATTGTGCGCCGTCTTTGGGGGGCGGGCAAGATAAAGTTGACGTCGAGATGTCGGACAGGACTTGTGGCGGTCTGCGTTTTGGGACGTATTTATTTGTGTTCTTGATGGCGTGGCGGCGCATCGACATGGCGAATACATCCGAACTTCGCTTCTCGCGGCGCCTCTCCCGCCACCCGGCGCTGCTCGCGCTCGCCGCAGCGCTCCTGCTCGGGGCCTGCGACCGGGGCGAGGAGGCGGAGATTCCCCAGCTCCCGCGCCCGGTGCGCACCGTGACGGTGGAGAAGCAGCAGGGCGGCCAGCGCGTCACCCTGACCGGCGACATCCAGGCCAAGGACGAGGCGGCGCTCGCCTTCCGCGTCTCCGGCCGCATGATCGAGCGCAGCGCCAATGTCGGCGACACAGTGAAGGCCGGCCAGCTGGTGGCGCGCCTCGATGCGCAGAACGCCCAGAACACGCTGCGCTCGGCGCAGGCCGGGCTCGCCGCCGCCGAGAGCCAGCTGGTCAAGACCAGCAACGCCTTCAGCCGCCAGGACCGGCTGCTCGGCAACGGCTTCACCACCCACGCCAACCACGATGCGGCGCGCAACGCGATGCAGGCGGCGCAGGCATCGGTGGATGATGCCGAGGCGCAGCTCCGGATCGCCACCGACAATGTCGACTATACCGAGCTCCGGGCCGATGCTCCGGGCACGGTGACGGCGCGCGGCGCCGAGCCGGGCGAGGTGGTGCAGGCCGGCCAGATGATCCTCCAGCTGGCGCGCAAGGGCGGGCGCGACGCGGTGTTCGACGTGCCGGCCGCGCTGCTGCGCGCTGCCCCCGCCGATCCCGTCATCACCGTCTCCCTCACCGACGATCCGAGCGTGACCGCCACCGGGCGGGTGCGCGAGGTGGCGCCGCAGGCCGACCCCGTGACGCGCACCTTCCGCGTCCGCGTCGGCCTCGACAATCCGCCCGAGGCGATGCGGCTCGGCTCCACCGTGAACGGGCAGGCACAGCTCGACAGCGAGGCGACGATCGAGGTTCCGGCTTCCGCGCTGACCTCGGTGAGCAGCCAGCCGGCGGTCTGGGTGGTCGACCCCGCCACCGGTACGGTCTCGCTGCGCAATATCGAGGTGTTGCGCTTCAATCCGTCCACCGTCGCGGTCGCCAGCGGCCTCGAGCCCGGCGAGGTGGTGGTCACCGCGGGCGTGCAGGCGCTGCACCCGGGCCAGAAGGTCCGCCTGCTCGGATCGGGTGCCTGATGCGCTTCAACCTGTCGGAATGGGCGATCAGGGAGCGCTCGCTCGTCGTCTATCTGATGCTCATCGCGGTGTTGGCCGGCCTCTTCGCCTTCATGCGGCTCGGCCGCAGCGAGGACCCGTCCTTCATCATCAAGACCATGGTGGTGCAGGCGGCCTGGCCCGGCGCCAGCGTGGAGGACACGCTCCAGCAGGTCACCGAGCGTCTCGAGCGCACCTTGCAGGAGACACCGCAGCTCGATTTCCTGCGCAGCTTCACCACGGCCGGGCGCACCACCATCTTCGTCAATCTGAAGGGCGCCACCACCGGCCGCCAGGTGCCGGACATCTGGTACCATGTCCGCAAGAGCGTCGGCGACATGCGCCACACCTTGCCGGCCGGCGTGATCGGGCCGGGCTTCAACGATGAGTTCGGCGACACCTTCGGGCTGATCTACGGCTTCACCGCCGACGGCTTCACACACCGCCAGCTACGCGACTATGTCGAGGACATACGCTCGAAGCTGCTGCACGTGCCGGACGTCTCGAAGATCGAGATCCTCGGGGCGCAGGACGAGCGCATCTTCGTCGAATTCTCGATGCAGGACCTCGCCAGTCGCGGCATCGATCGTTCGGCGCTGATCGCCGCGCTGCAGACCCAGAACGTGGTGCAGCCCGCCGGCACCATCCAGACCGGCAATGAGCGGCTCTCGCTCCAGGTCTCGGGCTCCTTCGCCTCCGAGGACGACATCAGGGCCATAAATTTCGTGGTCGGCGGGCGCATGCTCCGCCTCGCCGACATCGCGACGGTGACGAGGGGCTTCGCCGATCCGCCGCAGCCGATGTTCCGCGTCGATGGCGAACCGGCCATCGGCCTTGCCATCGCCATGCGCGACGGCGGCGACATCCTGCAGCTCGGCCGCAGCATCGACCGGGCGATGGCCGAGGCCACGGCGGACCTGCCGCTCGGCATCGAGCCGCACCTCGTCGCCGACCAGGCGGTGACGGTGCAGAGCGCCATCGCCGAGTTCATGGAATCGCTGTGGCAGGCGATCGCCATCATCCTTGCGGTAAGCTTCATCGCGCTCGGCGTCCGCCCCGGCCTCGTCGTCGCCTTCTCGATCCCGATAACGCTCGCCATCGTGTTCGCGATCATGCAGCTCGCCGGCATCGACATGCAGCGCATCTCGCTCGGCGCGCTCATCATCGCGCTGGCGCTGATGGTCGACGACGCCATGACCACGACCGATGCCACTATCAACCGCCTCGCGCTCGGCGAGAGCAAGGAGGTGGCGGCGACCTACGCCTTCAAGACCTATGCCTTCGCCATGCTGGCGGGCACGCTGGTGACGATGGCCGGCTTCGTGCCGATCGGCTTCGCCGCGAGCTCGGCCGGCGAATACACCTTCTCGCTGTTCGCCGTGGTCTCGATCGCGCTGATCGTCTCCTGGTTCGTCGCGGTGATCTTCGCGCCGCTGCTCGGCCTCGCCATCCTCAAGCCGCCGAAGCCGGGCGCGGCGCAGGGGCCGGGCTTCGTCGAGCGGACCTATCGGCGCTTCCTGTCGCTCGCCTTGACCGCGCGGTGGATCACCATCCCCGCCACGCTCGGCGCCTTCGTGCTGTCGATCCTCGCCCTGCCGCTGATCCCGCAGCAATTCTTCCCGTCCTCCGACCGGCCGGAGCTGCTGGTCGACCTGACGCTGCCGCAGAACGCCTCGATCTACGCGACCGAGGACGCGGTGGAGCGCCTCGACGCCGCGCTGAAGGGCGATCCCGACATTGCCCGCTGGAGCACCTATGTCGGCAGCGGCGCGATCCGCTTCTATCTGCCGCTCGACGCGCAGCTGCCCAATGATTTCTTCGCCCAGGCCGTGGTGGTCGCCAAGGACATCGACGCCCGCGAGCGGCTGAGGGCGCGCCTTGCAAAGCTGCTGGCGGAGGAGTTCCCGAACGTCGTCGGCCGGGTCTCGCCACTCGAGCTCGGCCCGCCGGTCGGCTGGCCGGTGCGCTACCGCGTCAGCGGCCCGGATCTGGGGCAGGTGCGCGACCTCTCGCTGCAGCTCGCCCAGGTGATCGCCGCCGAGCCGCTGATTTCCGAGGTCGGCTATGAATGGATGGAGCCGGCGCGCGAGATCCGCATCCGCGTCGACCAGGACCAGGCGCGGCTCCTCGGCCTCTCCTCGCAGGCGATTGCCGGTGTGCTGAACACCGTCATTTCCGGCGCCGCGGTGACGCAGGTGCGCGACGACATCTATCTGGTCGACGTCGTGCTGCGCGCCACCGACGAGCAGCGCGTCTCGCTCGACACGCTGCGCACCGTGCAGGTGCCGGTGCCGGGCGGGCGCACCGTGCCGCTCAGCCAGTTCGCCACCTTCGAATATGCGCAGACCTACCCGCTGGTGTGGCGGCGCGACCGGGTGCCGACGCTGACCGTGCTGGCGGACATCCAGCCGACGGCGCTGCCGGCCACCGCGGTCCGCGCGCTGGAGCCAAGGATCGAAGAATTCATCAAGGCCCTGCCGCGCGGCTACCAGGTCGCGGTCGGCGGATCGGTCGAGGAGAGCGCCAAGTCGCAGGCGTCGGTTGTCGCCGTGGTGCCCCTGATGCTGTTCATCATGTTCACTGTGCTGATGGCGCAACTGCGCAGCTTCAAGCTGCTGTTCCTGGTGCTCAGCGTCGGCCCGCTCGGGCTGATCGGCGTGGTGCTGGCGCTGCTGCTGTCGAACCGTCCGCTCGGCTTCGTTGCCATTCTCGGGATCCTCGCCCTGCTCGGCATGATCATCAAGAACGCGGTGATCCTGATCGGCCAGATCGAGGCCGAGCGCGCGGCGGGCAAGAGCGTGCGCGACGCGGTGATGGACGCTTCCAGCGCCCGTTTCCGGCCGATCATGCTCACTGCGGTTTCCACGGTGCTCGGCATGATCCCGATCGCGCCGACCGTGTTCTGGGGTCCGATGGCGTTCGCCATCATGGGCGGCCTGCTGGTGGCGACGCTGCTGACGCTGGTCTTCCTGCCGGCGCTCTATGTGGCGGCTGCAGGGCGCGAGAAGCCGGAGGCCGCCTGAAACTTACGTGCCTGGTTGTGGAACAATAGAGAGGCTAGATATGAAGAAGATCATCGTCATCGCATTGGCGGCGCTGTCCATCGCCGGCTGCACCACCACCGAGCGCCGCGCCGGCACCGGCGCGCTGATCGGCGGCGGCACGGGTGCCGTGATCGGCGGCCTTGCCGGCGGCGGCCGGGGCGCGCTGGTGGGCGCGGCGGTCGGTGCCGGAACCGGCGCGGTCATCGGCGCGGCCACCTCACCCCGCGACTGCTGGGCCCGCGACCGCTGGGGCAACCGCATCCGCGTGCGCTGCTGAGCGGCCGGTAGGGCGTAGCCCAGGACCGTCATCCCCGGCCTTGTGCCGGGGACCTCGATTCCCGACAGCGCATCAGAGGCCGAGATGGCCGGCACAAGGCCGGCCATGACGGTCGAAATGGGCCATTTCAACTGCCGTGGCCGAGTTGCGAGGCAGGCTCTCAGGATGATGTGATTCCTCAGATCGCCCTCATCCCCGGATCAAGTCCGGGGATGAGGGCGTGAGGGTGGTTCGCGTCGAAGGGGCGTCGAGGGCGGGAGGGCGCGGTCTACGCTGTCCGCTCGCGCGGGCGCGTTGCCGCCATCGACGGGCGGGCGTCGAACGCGGCGAACCAGCGGGCGGCCTGCGGCGCCTCGCGCCGCCAGTCGAGATCGGCGTAGCGGAAATCGAGATAGCCGAGCGCGCAGCCGAGGCTGATGGTGCCGATCGTCATCGTCTCGCCGAGCGCGGGGACGAGAGCCTCGATCTGTTCTAGCGCGCCATGGATCTTGGCGAGCTGCGCCTCGCGCCATGCCGGCCATTGCAGTTCCTCCGGGCGCATCACGGCCTCATAGCGGGCGACCAGTGCCGCATCGAGCAGCCCGTCGCCCAGCGCTTGCTGGGTGAGCGCCTGCCATCGCGCCGGGCCGGTGGGCGGGAACAGGGTGTCCACGCCGCCGAGCGCGGCGAGATATTCGCAGATCACCCGGCTGTCATAGAGCGCGGAGCCGTCCTCCAGCACCAGCACCGGGATCTTGCCCAGGGGATTTCGGTCGGCCAGCACCGCGTCGCGGGCGATCGGGCTCGCGGCATTGAAGACGATCTCGATCGCATCGAGGAGGCCGGCCTCCTGCGCGACCACCATGACCTTGCGGACGAAGGGCGAAGTCGGAGCGTGGAACAGTTGCACGGCGGTTCAGTCCTTCATGTAATTGGGCAGCCAGGTGCTGAGCTCGGGCACCGCCATCAGCAGCAGGGTGAACAGGATGATGGCGACGAAGTAGGGGATGTTGGCGCGGAACACCTGCACCTGGTCGACGCCGGCGATGCGCCCGGAAATGATCAGGGCGATGCCGATCGGCGGGTGGAGCTGGCCGATGACCACGGCCATCACCATCAGCACGCCGAAATGCACGAGGTCGATCTGGAAGGCGAGCAGCGTCGGCAGGATCACCGGGACCAGCACCGGGATCAGCGGATCGAGGAACATGCCGGCGACGATGGCGAGGATCATCAGCGCCAGCAGGCGCATGAACATGCTGTCGCCGATGGTAATCGCGTCGATCATCGCGGCCAGCGCCTCGGGAACGTGGGCGCTGGCGAGGCTGACGCCGAGCGCGCCGGAAAGCCCGACCATGAGCAGCAGCTCGCCCGACAGCTGCACTGCGGCGAGGCAGGCGCGATAGACGTCGCGCACCCCCATCGAGCGATAGACCAGCACCGAGACGGCGAGGGCATAGACCACGCCGAAGGCGCCGCCCTCGGTCGGGGTGAAGACGCCGATGGTGGTGCCGCCGACGATGATGGCGGGCATGCCGATGGAGAAGAAGGCGGATTTGAAGGTGCTCCAGATCTCCGGCCAGGAAAGGTCGCCATGGCGCGGGAAGTTGCGGGTTCGTGCCAGCACGAACACCACCGCCATGAAGACGAGCCCCATCAGCACGCCGGGAATGATGCCGGCCATGAACAGCGCGCCGAGCGAGGTCCCGGTCACCGCCGAGTAGAGGATCATTGGCGAGCTCGGCGGGATCATCGGCCCGACGCCGGACGAGGCCGCGCAGGTCGCCGCGGCGAAGTCCGCCTTGTAGCCGGCCCGCTTCATCGCCGGGATGGTGATCGAGCCGGTGCCGGCGATGTCGGCGGTGGACGAGCCGAACATGCCGCCGAGGAAGATGCTGGTGAGGACGTCGACCTGGGCGAGGCCGCCGCGCATCCAGCCGACCAGTGAATGGGCGAAGTCGAACAGCCGTGCGGACAGCCCGCCGACGTTCATGATGACGCCGGCCAGCACGAACAGCGGCAGCGACAGCAGCGTGTAGTCGCCGAGGCCGTTGAGGATGGATTGCGGCATCACCAGCGCCCACTGGCCGCCGAGATAGAGGCCGAGGGCGACCGAGCCGACCAAAGCGGCGACCATCGGCACGCCGATGATCAGCAGGAGCACGAGGAAGGAGATGCCGAGCGCCGCGCCGACCATGTGAGGACCTTCGTCAGTTGGAGTTCGGGATCAGCACTTCTTCGCGGCTTCACGGACCGCCTCGACCAGGAAGGCGGCGACGACCAGCAGGGCGCCGATGAACAGCGCCGAGGTGAACCAGCTGGTCGGGAGGTCGAGATAGAGCGTGGTGTCGGCGCCGAACAGGCTGAGATAATTGAACCCGCCGACCGCCAGGTAACAGAACGACACGGCCGAGAACATGCAGACGAAGATCTCGGCGGCGCGGCGCACTTTGGGGGGGAACATGTTCAAGAAATACTCGATGCGGATCAGCTGGCGCTGCCGGATCGACAGGTACATGCCGCACAAGGCGAGCCAGGGGATCGAGGCCACGATCAGCTCGTCCGCCCAGATGACGGTGAAGTTGAAGAGGTAGCGCGTCGTCGCATTGCCGAAGACCAGCGCAGTGATGCCGAGCAGGATCGCCACGCCGAGAAAGCCCACGAGGCCGTCCACCACGCGCTCGATGATGGTCTCGCCCTGGTGCTGGCCGAGCTCGAACTCGCTCAGCACGTCGCGGCCGGCCGGCTCGATGTCGACCGGCGTGCCGTCGCCGGCAAAGTCCGCCAGATCATGGTGCGTGTTCATGACATGCTCTCTCCAGAGAGTTTGGTTTGCTAAAGCAAACCACGGCGTGACGGCGATCTGCTCCCTCTCCCCGACGGGGAGAGGGTTGCGGGTGAGGGGTCTCACCGCTCCGCGATCGTCTTCCCCCTCACCGACCCGCTTCGCGGGCCACCTCTCCCGATTGGGGAGAGGGGATTAGGGGGCAGGCACACGCCGAACGGGCGGGCGCGGAGGACGCTGCCGCCTTCGGACATGCCGAAGGCGGCTCCTGCGGCGCGTCGGTCACCCGGGGGCTGGGCTGGAACCGAGGCGAAACGCGCTGCCGGAAGTCGCATGCACGATGCGGACCGCATGCATGGGCGGTCCGCCGGTCGTTGCGAGCGTATTACTTGGTCGCCGCGAGCGTGCTCTTGGCGAGGTCGTCGCCGGCGATCTTGCCGATCGCGTCATAGAGCGGCGCGGACGCCTTCTTGAAGGTTTCGACGTCGATCTCGGTGATCGTGATCTTCTTCTCGTCGCGCAGCTTCTTGATCAGCTCGATGTCCTTCTGCGCGCCTATTTCCCGGACCGCCGCCGCCGCTTCCTGTGCCGCCGCCTTCACCGCGGTCTTCTGCTCCGGGGTGAGGGCGTCGAACTTCGCCTTGTTCATCACCAGCGTCACCGGCGTGTAGACATGGTTGGAGATGGCGAGGTTCTTCTGAACCTCCTGGAGCGAGCGGGCCACGATGTCGGCGAGCGGGTTCTCCTGGCCGTCCACGGTGCCGCTCTGCAGCGCCACATAGACTTCCGAGAAGCTCATATTCACCGGCGAGGCGCCAAGCGTCTTGAACATCAGCACGCGGGTCGGGCTGCCCGGCACGCGGATCTTCATGCCTTTGAAGTCGGCCGGCGTGGTGATCGGGCGTACATTGTTGGTGATCTGGCGGAAGCCGATCTCGCCGAAGGCCAGCACTTCGAGGCCGGCCTTGTCGCGCAGCGAGACGCGCAGCTTCTCGCCGATGTCGCCGTCCAGCACCTTGGCGACGACGGTGCGGTCCTTGAACAGGAACGGCATGTCGAAGACCGAGAAGCTCTTGTCGAGCTGCACGATGTCGGAGCCGAACGGATAGACGTCGATCTGGCCGGTGCGCACCTGCTGCATGTGCACCACCTCGTCGCCGAGCGCGCCGGTGTGGAACAGCTCGAAGGTGAAGCCGTCGCCGAGCTTGGCCTTGAGGTTGTCGGCGAATTTCTGCGCCATGACGATGTCGAGGCCGGAAGCGGGGGAGTCGCCGGATATGCGCAGCTTCAGCGGCTCGGCGGCCATCGCCGTCGATAGCAGCGCCACGCTCAGCGCCGCGGCGCCGAGACCTGTCCTCAAACGCTGGAGGTTCATCATATTATTAGTTCCCCTGGTCTTGTTTATATTTGCTCTGGATCAGTCCTTCACGAGTGTTTCTCGCAGCTTTTCTTCGTTCAATGTCACTCCGAAGCCCGGCGCCGCCGGGATCGCGACGCGCCCGTTCACCGCTTGCGGGGCATCGACGAACATCTGCTCCTCGACCTGCTCCGAGCCGAGATGGATTTCGGCGAGCGTGCCGTTCCGGAACCCGGCGACATGATGAAGGCACCAGATGCCGCCGCCGCCGGCGTCGGAGAGCGGCTTGTTGTAGATCTGCGCAAGATGAGCGACCCGCCGGGTCTCGGTCATGCCGCCATTGTACATGCTGTTCGGCATGAAGATGTCGATGCCGTCATGCTCGATCCATTCGCGGAAGCGCGTGGGGTGACCGTCCATCTGTCCGGCGGAGAGCGGAATGGTGGTTCGTTTGCGCAGCATCCCCATGTCGCGGGCATCGACGCGGCGCAGCGGATCCTCGAACCAGGCGATGTCGTACTCCTCGATCATCGCGCAGAGCCGCATGGCGTCCTCGAGCCCGAGGCTCTCATTGGCATCGACCGCGAGCAGGATGTCGTCGCCGAGCGCCTCGCGCACCGCCTTGACGCGGGCGGCGTCGGCCTTCAGCCCCTGCTTGCTGCCGACCAGCATCTTCAGCCGGCTGTGGCCCTTGGCGACGAGCTGCCGCCCCATCTCGATCAGCTGGTCGATGTCGTAGGCGGCGAAGCCATAGGTGACATAGGCGTCGGCATAGTCCTTGTGGCCGCCGAGAAGCTGGGCGACGGTGCGCCCGCTGGCCTTGCCGATAATGTCCCAGAGCGCGAGATCGACCGCCGAGACGGCGGAGAGATTGATGCCCGACATCATGCCGCGCTCGGAGACGATCGGCTGCAGCCGGGCGTGGATCGCCTCGAGGTCGCGCGGATCCATGTTGATGATGGCGGGCGCCAGATGGTTGGTGATGATCGCCGCCACGCCGTGCCACAGGAAGCGCGATGCCATGCCGATGCCGACATGGCCCTCATCGGTCTCGATCCGGCAGATGACCCGGTAGTCGCCCTCCAGCTGCTTGCGGATGAGCGGGATGAAATTGTCGAAGCGGTGAACGGTGACGCGAACGTCCTTGATCTTCACGTGCAGTTCCCCATCGCCTCGATGAAGCGCCGCCGGTGCTCCAGCTCGGATCGCACCCAGGCCTTCAAGCAAACACGCACAATTATTGCCGCGCCGACCTCACGCTGTCGGCGTGCAGCATCATAGAGAGCGTAACGTGACTCTCTATACTAACTTGCATTCAGTTTTTATTCAGGCTTACGAAAAGTCAACTGAATAATTACGTATTCTATACGTTCGATGGCAAAAGGTGCATTCGTATATTATTCAAACAGTCAAGTGATTACTTATTGTGCATCATGGGATCTGGTCCTCCGCGCCGATCGCCGCCAGCGCCGCGCGCGCCACTTCGACATCCTGGGAGCCGGTGCCGGAGCCGACCCCCACTGCGCCGACGCAGTGCCCGTCAATGACGATCGGCAACCCGCCCTCGAGATTGGTGAGGCGGCCGCCCGCGGCGATGGCGAGCTTGATCTCGTAATTGGGATCGAGCCGCGAACTCGGCTGGCGGTGCGAGGCGGCGGTGATCGCCTTCGACATCGAGGTCTCGCGCGACAGCAGCTTGGCGCCGTCCATCCGCACGAAGGCCAGCAGGTTGCCGCCGTCGTCGACGATGGTGATGTTCTGCGGCACGCCGAGCGCTTCGGCCTTGGCCACGGCACCCGCCAGCGCCTTCAGGGCACCGGCATGGGTCAGCTTGAGCGCGGGGCGTGTCGTCATCGGAACCTCATGTGTCGCCGGGTACGCCGTAGGAAGGGGCAGAGGAGGGGTCGAGGGCGCGAGTGACATAGGCCGTCATCTGCGGCTGCCAGAGCCGCCAGAGCGTGGCGAGTTCACCGATCGGGTCGGCCTCCGACCAATCGACGCGCAGGTCCGCGACCGGCCAGCCGACGGTGTCGACCAGCAGCATCCCGGCCGAATGCACCGGCCCTTCTTCGCCGCCGGCGTCAACCGCCGCCTGCATCGCGGCAATGACGCGATCGCCAATATGGTCGTCCGGCCGCGCGAGGAACGCCTGCACCATCTTTTCGGTGACGTCGGGGCTCGACAGCAGGTTGCCGGCGGCGGCGACGCCCTCGGCCTCGCTGATGCGATGGGTGCCGAGGGTGCGCGCGCCGGAATGCCCGGCCGTGCCGCCGTGCCGGTCGAGCACCACGACCTGCCGATAGTCGAAATGCGCCGATCCCGATCTCAGCCGCGCCATCACCTCGCTTGCCGGCAATCCCTCGGCAAGCAGAGCAAGGCCGCGCGGGCCGAGCATCGGATCGGTGATGTTCTGGGTGGCGATCACGCCGACGCCCGCGCGGGCATGCGCGCAACGCGCCGCGACGCACGGGCTGGAGGAGGAGACGGCGATGCCGAACATTCCGGTCCGGCTACAGCGCGCTGAGATGGAGAAGGTCATCGCGCCATGCCCGCTCAGGAGGGATCGGGAATGACGGCGGTGACTTCGATCTCGACCACCCATTCCGGGCGGGCGAGCGCGGGGACGACAAGGCCGGTGGAACAGGGGAACACCCCCTTCATCCATTGG
>JAQSWY010000048.1 GCA_029266425.1 Xanthobacteraceae bacterium | reverse complement strand
ATCCGATGAGCTATCACAATGGCTCGGTCTGGCCGCACGACAATGCGCTGATTGCCGCCGGCTTCGCGCGATACGGCTTCCGCCGCGAGGCGGCACGCATTTTCGAAGGCCTGTTCGCTGCATCCACCTATATCGAGCTGCGGCGCCTGCCCGAGCTGTTCTGCGGCTTTCCGCGCCAGCGCAGCACAGGGCCAACCTTCTACCCCGTCGCCTGCTCGCCACAGGCATGGGCCGCCGGCACGCCGCTCTCGCTGCTGCAATCATGCATCGGGCTGTCTTTCCGGCCGCATGCCTGCGAGATCGTGCTGGATAGGCCGTACCTGCCCGATTTCCTCGACGAAGTGGCGCTGCGACGTATCCGCTGCGGCGAGGCCATAATCGATCTGGTGCTGCGGCGCTCCGAGGGGGAAGTCGTGGTGAGCGCACTGAAGGCGGAAGCTGACGTGAGTGTCCTTACGCGAGCATGACGCTCTATCGGCGACGGAGCGGGTTGTGGGAGGACATATGCTCTATTCACCCGCAGAGATCGGACATTGCCGTCGCCTCCTTAATGGTCGAAGACGTCGTGCGTACCTACTCCGGACGAAGGGCCCATGGAGTTCTACCGCACAGCCAACCGCGCGGTTATGAGTGTAGACACGAGCGGCCCTCCCGCTGGGGATGTCGCCCCGCAGATGCGTTATGGTTTCAGCTCGTCATAAGACGATGCTAAGAATGAAAAGCATCACAGCGCCGGTCGATTCATGAGCCTGCAGCAGAGCCAGAACGACAACGAAGATCCGCAAAGGGCCGCTGCGGCTCGTCGGCTTCGCCGGCGGACTTCGCCGCTCCGAAATCGTCGGGCTGGACGTTGGCCGCGACCAGACCGAGGACGGGCGCGGCTGGGTCGAGGTCCTCGACAAGGGCCTGCTCGTCACGCTGCGCGGCAAGACCGGCTGGCGGGAGGTGGAAATCGGCCGCGGCTCGTCAGATGCCACCTGCCCGGTGGTCGCGCTGCAGACCTGGCTGAAGCTGGCACACATCGGCCATGGGCCACTGTTCCGCCGCGTCACCCGGCAAGGCAAGGACGTCGGCCCCGTCCGCCTGAATGATCGCGAGGTCGCTCGCCTAGTCAAGCGCACGGCGCTCGCCGCCGGGATACGTGGCGATCTTCCCGAGAGCCAACGGGAGGAAAAATTCGCCGGCCATTCGTTGCGCGCCGGTCTCGCCTCCTCGGCCGAGGTCGACGAGCGCCATGTCCAGAAGCAGCTTGGCCACGCCTCCGCCGAAATGACCCGCCGCTACCAGCGCCGGCGCGACCGCTTCCGAGTGAACCTCACCAAAGCGGCAGGGCTGTAGGCGGAGAGGTCCCCTCCCCGTGTCGAAACTCGCGGCATATGATTGCGTGGTCAGAGGACGGGTTCCAACGACAAAGTACCCTCACAGCGCTACATGTTCGCGTGATGATCCGACTTGAGATCCGCCCGCCCAAAGCGCATATTGTAGTCACATGTGACCATATTTGGAATTTCAGCATGTCGACCGTCAGCCTAAAGGACGCCAAGGCGTCTCTTTCGAACTATGTCGATGATGCCATCAAGGGTGAATTCATAACCATCACCCGCCATGGAAAGCCGGTTGCTGCCATCGTCCCACTCGCCGCAGCCGAAATCGCCCGAAAGTCCATGACCAAGGACAGGCCCAGCTTTCTCGCCTATCTGAGGACATTTCCCGGCGGCAGCTTCGAACGCAATATGACGCCGTCCCGGGATATCGACCTGTGAAAGGCTACCTGCTCGACACGAACATCGTTTCACTTCTCTCCCCGTCGGCAGCCGAGGTTCCGCCAAACGTTCTCGATTGGCTCGAACAAGCAGAGGCGCGGGGCGAGCTCTATCTCTCGGTCGTCACCATCCATGAAATCGAACGCGGCATTAGCCTTCTTGAGCACAAGGGGGCGACCGGCAAAGCGGGAGGCCTGCGCTCATGGCTAGAGGGGCTGGGTTCGAGCTATGCCGACAGGATCCTGCCGATCGACACCATGGTCGTGACGATCTCTGGCGCGCTCGAGGCCAAGGCCGTAGTGAGTGGCCATAGTCCCGGCATGGCCGATACTTTGATCGCCGGTACAGCCAAGGCCCACGGGCTCACCGTCGTGACGCGAAACCGCAAGCATTTCGAGCCCTTCGCGATCGACCTTTCCGTGCCGGACCTCTGAGCGCGATAGGTGCCCTGCCCGTCATCGCGGCTTCGCTTTGCGGAGGCTTTTCAGCAGGGCCTCTGACGCCCGAAGGTTGGCACCCGCTTCGAAACCGCCCGATTGCGCTGGATCCAGGCCGCCAGGCACCTTCTGCGCATCGAGCTTGGCCCGCAGCAGCGCCATGATCATCGGCCAGGTCGAGAACGTCCCGTCTCTCGCCCGGTCCGTCAGGCTCCGCAGATAGCCGCCGGGCGATCCGATCTGGTCGGCGCGCTGGTAGATCGCGGCCAGTGTGATCGCAGCGTGCTGCTCGCCGAGCGCTTCCCGCGCTTCACACTAGGCGCTCGGACTGATTACATGCTGGCCCCTTACCTCTTCGGCTCGTCGTCGGGATGGCCGAGCTCGCAGAACCAGCCGCCGAGATACTTCACCGAAGGCCGCGCCGGGTCGGGAATGGGGGTGCGCGCCTCCACCGCCGCGCGGAACGGCTCGGAGCTGTCCTGCGGGATGAAGCCGAGATGGTTGGCGCCGCGGTTGTCGACCGTCTTCACCCTGTTGTCGGACATGCCGAACGAGATGGTGTGGCCCACGCGCGGAGCGGTGAGCGAGCCTTCGACCAGCCTTATGCAGTCGGCAAAGGAAAGATAGGACCAGAGCATGCGCCGGTCGGCCGGCTCGGGGAAGGACGAGAAGATACGCAGGCACGCCGACTCGATGCCGAACTTGTCCCAGTAGAGCCGGCTGAGGCTCTCCACGAAGTTCTTCGACACGCCGTAGAGGCTGTCGGGCCGCACCGGCGCGTCTACGCCGATCTGGGCTTCCACCTCGTGATAGCCGATGGCGTGCACGGAAGAGGCGTAGACCACACGCTTGGCGCCGTGTTTCCGGGCGCCTTCGTAGATGTGGTAGGAGCCGCGGATATTGGCGTCCAGAATGGTCTGCCACGGGCTTTCCAGCGACGCCCCGCCGAAATGCACGATCGCGTCGCATCCCTCGGTCGCCGCGATGGTGGCGTCCATGTCGGCGAGGTCGAAGACCACCTCCTCCTCATGCACCGCGAGCGCGCCCAGCGGCTCGCGCGCCGCCAGGCGAATCCTGCCCGCCAGCGGCGCCAGCGCCTTCCGCAGCTCCGAGCCGAGGCGGCCGGCGGCGCCGGTGATCAGGATGCGTTCATACTGCGGCATGATTTACTCCACATGCGCGACGGCGGCCTTGATGCGCGCCACCGCCTCGGTGAGCACCTCCTCGCTGGTCGCGGTGGAGATGCGGAAATAGGGAGACAGGCCATAGGCCACGCCCGGCACCGACGCCACCCGCCCCTCGTTGAGCAGATAGGCGGCGACGGCGGCATCGTCCTCCAGCACCACACCGGCGGGCGTCCTGCGGCCGACCAGGCCGGCGCAGCCGATATAGGCGTAGAAGGCGCCTTCCGGTGGCGAGAGGGTCAGCCCGTTGATCCCGCCTATGCCGTCGACGACGAGGTCGCGCCGCGCCTCGAAGGCCTTGCGGAAGCGCGCCACCTCATCCTGCGGGCCGTTGAGCGCGGCCACCGTCGCCGCCTGCGCGATTGAGCAGACGGACGTGACGGACTGGCTCTGGATGGTCGCCATCGCCTTGACCAGCGGCGCCGGGCCGGCCGCGTAGCCGACGCGCCAGCCGGTCATGGCATAGGACTTGGAGACGCCGTTGACGATCAGGCTGCGGTCCTTCAGTTCCGGGCAGGCCTTGCCGAACGAGACGAAGGAGCGCCCGTCGAACAGGATGTGCTCGTAGATCTCATCCGACAGCACCAGCACCTGCGGGTGGTGGGCCAGCACGGCGCCCAGCGCCGTGAGGTCGCCCTCGGAATAGACCACGCCGGAGGGGTTGCCGGGCATGTTGAGGAACAGCCACTTGGTCTTCGGCGTGATGGCCTGCTCCAGCAGTTCCGGCGTCAGCCGGAAGCCGGTCGTCTCCGGGCACTCGACGACGACGGGGATGCCCCCCAGCAGCTTCACCATCTCCGGGTAGGAGACGAAATAGGGCGCGGGCAGGATCACCTCGTCGCCGGTCTCCAGCGTCGCCATCAGCGCGTTGAAGATGATCTGCTTGGCGCCATTGGCCACCACGATGTCGTTGGCGGTGTAGTCGAGGCCGCCCTCGCGCCGGAACTTGCCGGCTACCGCCTCGCGGACCTCCGGCGTGCCGGTCGCTCCGGTGTAGAGCGTCTGCCCGGCCTTGGCCGCGGCATAGGCCGCCTCGATGATGTGGGTGGGGGTCGGGAAATCGGGCTCGCCGAGGCCGAGGTCGATGACGTCGACGCCCTTGGCCCGCAGCGCCTTGGCCGCCTGCGAGGCCGCCATCGAGGCGGACTGCTTGACCACCGCGAGGCGCGAGGAGATGTAGCTCATCGGTCGTTCTCCGAAACATAGCCCTTGGACCGGTCCTCGGCTCGGGCATCGACGTTGCGCCTCGCGGGGTCGCCATAGCCACCGCCACCCGGCAATTCCAGAATCAGCCGCCGCCCTTCCGGGACGTGCTGCCAGCCCTTGGGCCGCAGCTGCGTCCCATCGTCGAGCTGCACGACGCCCGGAGCGCCGTCGCGGCCGCCGTTACGCCCCCGCGCGGGATGGCGCACCCGGTCGAACATGGCCGAGAAATCGAACTCGTGACCGTCCGTCGCGGCGATCTCGATCACCTGCCCGAGCCCGCCGCGAAACTCGCCATCGCCACCCGAGTCGGGGCGCAGCTCCTTGCGCCAGATGACGATCGGGCCGGTATGCTCGGTCGCCTCGATGGGCATGGTGTGCACGCCGGAGGGGAAGGCGGTCGCCGACAGCCCGTCGAGCGCCGGGCGTGCGCCCATGCCGCCGGAATTGAACATCAGCACCTCGGCGCGTCTTCCGGCGGCGCCGTTGGCGGGCCTCACCGAGATGTGGATGTTCCACAACGCTGCCGCGCCCTCGGCGAGGATCTTGCCCGGCAGCGCCTGCGCGATCGCGCCGAGCACGAGATCAGGGACCATGTGGCCGATGACATGGCGCAGCGCCACCGGCGCCGGCCGGGCCGCGTTGAGGATGTTGGTCGGCGAGGAGACGGTGAAGAAGGCCAGCGAGGCGGCGTTGTTCGGGATATCGGGCGCGACCACGCATTTGAGCGCGTAGCAGGCATAGGCCTTGCTGTAGATGATGGGCACGTTGATGCCCCATCGGCTCATCGGCGCGCTGCCGGTGAAGTCGACGTCGATGCGCTCGTCATGCACGCGGACGGCCGCCGCCAGCTTGACCGGCTCGTCATAGCCGTCGGTGACCAGCTCGTTCGACCACGACCCCTTCGGCAGGGTCCTGATCCGCTCCAGCATGGCGTCGTGCGTGCGCGAGAAGATGAACTCCCCCAGCCCGTCCAGCGAGGTCAGGCCGATCTCGTTCATCATGTCGACGAGCCGCCGGTGGCCGACATCGTTGCAGGCGGCGAGCGAATAGAAGTCGCCCACCACCTGGTTGGGCTCGCGGACGTTGCTGCGCAGGATCCGGATCAGGTCGCGATTGACCGTGCCCCGCTCGGCGAACTTCATGATCGGAATCTGGATGCCTTCCTCGTAGACCGACTTGCCGTCGGCGCCGAAGCCGCGCCCGCCCACGTCCACGACATGCGCCGTGCAGGCGAAGAAGGCGACGAGCTCGCCATTGAGGAAGGACGGCGACACCATGGTGATGTCGTGCAGGTGCCCGGTGCCCTGCCAGGGATCGTTGGTGACGTAGGTGTCGCCCTCGAACATCTCCTCGCGGGGGATCTCGTTCATGAACTGCAGCACGGCCTCGGCCATGGTGTTCACGTGGCCGGGCGTTCCCGTCACCGCCTGCGCCAGCATCTCGCCGCGCGGGTTGAACACGCCGGCGGACAGGTCGCCGGACTCGCGCACCGAGGTAGAGAAGGCGGTGCGCAGCAGCGTCAGCGCCTGCTCCTCGACCACCGAGATCAGTCGGTTCCACATGACCTGCATGCGGATTTCGGCCACGTTGCTCATGCCGCGATCTCCTTGCGGACCAGAAGTATCCCGCCGTCGCTCTGCATGACCGCGTCGAACGTCGTGGTGACCACCGTCGAGGTCTCGCGCTCGACGATCACCGCCGGGCCGGGAACGCGGTCGCCGGCCGAGAGAGTGGCGCGCTCGACGATCGCGGATGTCTGCGTGGTTCCGGTTGCGGGGTCGAAGACCGGGCGCGTCACGCTCGCCGCCACCGTCCGCGTGCCGGTGGTGATGGTGTGCCTTTCGGCCGCCGGGCGCTCGTCGCTCGCCTTCACCGACCAGGTGACGACCTCGATCTCCAGGCCGTCGAGGCCGTCGATGGCGCGGCCGAAGAAGCGGGCGTAGTTCCGGCGGAAGGCCTCGGTGAGGCCCGCCACGGCGCCCTCGCCGAAGGGTTCGTCCGCCAGCGGCACGGGGATTTCCCAGCCCTGCCCGGCATAGCGCATGAAGGCGGTGATCTCGCGCCGGATCGTGCCGCTGGTGCCGGCGCGCACGAAGCTCTCGGCGGACGCCTTGAGGTCGGCCAGCAGCGCGTTCACCTCGTCGGCGCGGAACCGCGACAGCCGCACCAGCTTCGAGGCCAGCGCCTCATAGCCGAAGGGCGCCTTGAGGAAGCCGATCGCCGAGCCGACGCCGGCCCCCTGCGGGACGAGGCAGCGGTCGAGGCCGAGCTTCTCGCACAGGCGCGCCGCGTGCAGCGGCGCGGCGCCGCCGAAGGCGATCATCACGTTGTCGGAGATGTTCTTGCCGTTCTCGACGGCGTGGACGCGGGCCGCGTTGGCCATGTTCTCGTCCACGACCTCGCAGATGCCGAAGGCCGCCGCCTGCGGCTCCAGCGACAGGCGGGCGCCGACATCGCGGGTGATCGCCCGCTGCGACGCCGCGGTGTCGAGCCGGATGGCGCCGCCGGCGAAATTATCGGGGTCGAGCTTGCCGAGCACCAGATCGGCGTCGGTGATGGCGGGGCGCTCGCCGCCGCGGCCGTAGCAGGCCGGACCCGGCTCGGAGCCGGCGCTTTCCGGCCCGGTCTGGATGCGCCCCATGGCGTCGACCCAGGCCAGGGAGCCGCCGCCCGCGCCGATCTCGATCATCTCGATCACCGGGATCGAGATCGGCATGCCCGAGCCCTTGCAGAAGCGATAGGTGCGGGCGACCTCGAAGGTCCGCGCCGTCTGCGGCGCGAAGTCCTCGATCAGGCAGATCTTCGCGGTGGTGCCGCCCATGTCGTAGGAGACGACGGAATCGAGGTCGAAGCGCCGGGCGATGTCGGCGGCGAAGATCGCGCCGCCGGCCGGGCCGGATTCCACCAGGCGGACCGGGAATTCCGACGCCGTCTCCACCGAGATCAGCCCGCCGCCCGAATGGATCATGAAGACCGGGCAGGTCGCGCCCATGTCCTTGAGCCGGGTCTGCAGCCGGGCGAGGTAGTCCGCCATCTGCGGGCGGACATAGGCGTTGGCGCAGACCGTGTTGAAGCGCTCGAACTCGCGCATCTGCGGGGAGACCTCGGCGCTGATCGAGATCGGCACCGAGAGCCGGCGGGCGAGGATCGCGCGCGCCCGCCGCTCATGCGCCGGGTTCATGTAGGAATGGATGAAGCCGATCGCGACGGCGCCGAAGCCACCAGTGGCGATGGTGCCGGCGATCTCCTCGAGCGCGGCCTCGTCGAGCGGCTGCAGTTCCTGCCCCTCGGCGCCGATGCGGCCCTTCACGGTGAAGCGGTGCTCGCGCGGAATGAGCGGCGTGGGCAGCTTCAGGTTCAGGTCGTACTGCTCGAAGCGGTTTTCCGTGCGCATCTCGATGACGTCGCGGAATCCCTCGGTGGTGATCAGCGCCGTCTTCGCGCCGCGCCGCTCGATCAGCGCGTTGGTGGCCAGCGTCGTGCCGTGGATGACGAGGCCGATCTCGGCCGGCGAGATGCCGGCGTCGCGGGCGACGATCTCCAGGCCGTCCAGGATCGCCTGTTCGGGCGCGGCGTAGTTGGTCAGCACCTTGGTCGAGAAGATCGTCCCCCGCACGTCGAGGGCGATGTCGGTGAAGGTGCCGCCGATGTCCGCACCGAGACGGATGTCGTCAGTCCTGGAGGTCATGCGTGGGCCTTCTGCGAAGCGAGCGCAGCATCGCGCATCTGGGAAAGGGTCTGGCGGGGCGTCAGCGCCTCCGCCGATATGGAAAGTTCGAGGACCGCGCCGGTCGGCGAGGCGAGCGCCCGCCCGAAGGCGTCGGCGAAGTCGGCGGTCGAGCGGACGTGCTCGGCGTGGAAGCCGTAGGCGCGGGCGAGCCCGACGAAATCGGGGTTCTCCAGCGTGGTGCCGGAGATGCGCGCGGGATAGGTGCGTTCCTGATGGGCGCGGATCGTGCCGTAGACGCCGTTGTTGAGCACCAGCACGATCGGCTGCGCGCCGGCCTGCATGGCGGTGCCGAGTTCCTGGCAGTTCATCTGGAAGTCGCCGTCGCCGGCGAAGCACACCACCGTGCGCCCGGGGAAGGCGACCTTGGCGGCGATGGCGGCCGGCAGCCCGTAGCCCATGGCGCCCGATTGCGGCGCCAGCAGCCGCGCGCGGCGGCCGAACCGGAAGAACTTGTTCGGCCAGACGGTGAAGTTGCCGGCGCCGTTGGTCAGGATCACGTCGTCGGGCAGGGTGTCGCGCAGCCAGGCGCTCACCGCCACCATGTCGACCGGGCTCGGCTGGGCCGGCGCCTCGAACGAGGCCTCGTACGCCGCCCGCGCCGTGCGCCGCCAGTCGCCCCAGCTCCCGATGACCGGCGCCAGCGCCCCGGCGAAGGCGTTCGGGCCGGCGACGATGCCGAGCGCCGGCACATAGACCTTGCCGATCTCGCGATCCGACGCGTGCACATGGATCAGCGTTTGCCGCGGCGCCGGCACGGCAAGCAGCGTGTAGCCGTCCGTGGTCATCTCGCCGAAGCGCACATTGACGGCGAGGACGACGTCCGCCTCGCGGATCAGCGCCTTCACATGCGGCGCCATGCCGACGCCGGCCTCGCCGACGAAGACCGGAGAGTGGTTATCGAACTGGTCCTGGTAGCGGAACGCCGCGACGACCGGGATGTCCGAGCCCTCGGCGAAGGCCTGAAGCGCCGCGCGTCCCTGCGCGCTCCAGTTGGCGCCGCCGATCAGCAGCAGCGGGCGCTGCGCCTGCCCGAGCGCGGCACGGACGGCCGCGACCGCCGCGCCGGCGGGGGCCGGCTCGAACAGCGTGGCCGGCCCGTCGAGCGGGGCGACGTCGGTGACGGTGCTCAGCATGTCCTCGGGCAGGGCGACGACCACCGGCCCCGGCCGTCCGGCCAGCGCCGTGGTCCAGGCCCGCGCGATGATCTCCGGCAGCCGGGCGACGTCGTCGATCTCCACCGCCCATTTGGCGAGGGTGCCGAAGACGGCGCGGTAGTCGAGTTCCTGGAAGGCCTCGCGGCCCTTCATGTCGGTGACCACCTGCCCGACGAACAGGATCATCGGGCAGCTGTCCTGCATGGCGGTGTGGACGCCGATGGAAGCGTTGGTGGCGCCGGGGCCGCGCGTCACGAAGCAGATGCCGGGCGAGCCGGTCAGCTTGCCGTAGGCGCTGGCCATGAAGGACGCGCCGCCCTCGTTGCGGCACAGCACGTAGTCGAGCCGGCCGGCCGTGTCGTGCAGGGCGTTCAGAACCGCGAGGTAGCTTTCCCCCGGCACGCCGAAGCTCTTGGTCGCGCCCAAGGCGATCAGGCACTCGACCAGAAGGCACCCCCCGTTCCTCACCATGCGCTGATGTCCTCACAACGACGCCGGCTCGCGCCGGGTCTCACGCCCGTAACCGGACGGCACGGGGGCGGATGCCCTGCCGTGCCGCTTCGGATTTCCGCTCGACCGTGAACCCTGGCGGGACGCGGAGAAATCAAGAAATCCGGCCCACAGGAAAGTTCTTCTTTATTCAGCGGCGTCCACGAGGACGCCGGGGTTCATCGTGCCGGAAGGGTCCATAGCCGCCTTGAGGCGCGCCATCAGGGCCCGCTCCTCTGGGCTGCGGATCGCGTCGGCCAGCGCCGTCTTGGTGCGGCCCAGCCCGTGCTCGGCGGCGAAGCTGCCACCCATCCCGGTGGCGAGCCGCGCCAGCGCCTCGCCAATGTGCGGGCCCTTGCCGTCGAAGCCGTCCCGCCCCTCGGGCGGCGAGAGATTGTAATGGATGTTGCCGTCGCCCAGATGCCCGAACGGGTTGATGCGCACGTCCGGCAGGATGCCCTCGCACAGCGCCGCCCCCGCTTCGACGAAGCGGGCGATGGCGCCGGGCGGCACATGCCGCGAGCTTGAGGCGAGCTCCACCAGAAGATAGGCCGCGCCGTGCGTCTCCAGCGGCAGGACGAGCTCCGGCAGATGCTTCGAGAGGAGCGACATGCCGAGTTCGGAGAAGAACTCCAGCCCCGAAAGGAACTCGCCCGCCTCCTCCCGCAGGAAGGTGCCGAAGGCGACCATCGAGGCGAGGTCCGGAAAGGCCAGCAGGGCGGTCGCCCGCTGCTTCGGGGCCGGAAACAGCCGCAGCACGGCGCGCGTCACCACGCCGAGCGTGCCCTCCGAGCCGCAGAACAGCCTGCGCAGCGGATAACCCGCATTGTCCTTCTGCACGGCGCGCAGGCCGTCCCAGACGCGCCGTCCGGCAGGACCACCTCCAGGCCGAGCACGAGGTCGCTCATCATCCCGTAGCGGCTGGCATGGCTGCCGCCGGCATTGGTGCCGACGAGGCCGCCGATCCGGGCGCTGCCCTCCGCGCCGAGATGCAGGGGAAAGATGAGCCCGTGCGGTTCGAGCGCCTCGTGCAGCGCCGCCAGCACGACGCCGGCCTCGACGAGGATGGTCCCGCTGTCCCGGTCGGGCGCGCCGATGGCGTTCATGCGGGCCAGCGACAGGATCACCGAGTCCTGCCGGTCGGCGACGGCGGCGGCGCACAGGCCGGCATTGCCGCCCTGCGGCACCAGCGCTATTCCCGCCTCCCGGCAGATGCGCACGACCCCGGCGACTTCGGCCGTCGTCGCCGGCCGCGCCACGCCGAGAGGGGCGACGCCGTACCGGTCGAGCCAGTCGCGCCGGTAGGGCGCGGTGTCGTCTCCCGAAAGCCAGCCTTTCCCTCCGAGAAGGCCGGAAAGCGCCGCGACAGGGTCGGTCATGGGGAACCCGTGAGCAGGTGGAGCCGCGCCGGTGTCCGGCAGAAGGCGCCGGAACGAGGCGTCGCGCGGCTCAGTGGTTCAGTATCTGCGAGAGGAACTGCCGCGTGCGCTCGTTCCGCGAGGCGGTGAAGAACGTCTCCGGCGGCGCTTCCTCGATGATCTCGCCGCGGTCCATGAAGATCACCCGGTCCGCGACGCGCCGGGCGAAGCCCATTTCGTGGGTCACGCAGATCATCGTCATGCCGTCGGCGGCGAGCGTCACCATCACGTCCAGCACCTCGGAGATCATCTCCGGGTCGAGCGCGGAGGTCGGCTCGTCGAACAGCATCATCTGCGGCTGCATGCACAGCGCCCGCGCGATGGCGACGCGCTGCTGCTGCCCGCCCGAGAGCTGGCCGGGATATTTCGACGCCTGCTCGGGAATGCGCACCTTCTCCAGGAAGCGCAGCGCCATCTCCTCCGCCTGCGGGCGCGGCAGCTTGCGTACCAGCATCGGCGCCAGCACGCAGTTCTCCAGCACGCTCATGTGCGGGAACAGGTTGAAGTGCTGGAACACCATGCCGACCTCGCGGCGGATCTCGTCGATGTTGCCGACATCGTCGTTCAGCTCGGTGCCGAGCACGACGATCCGCCCGCTATTGTGTTCCTCGAGCCGGTTAATGCAGCGGATCATCGTCGACTTGCCGGAGCCGGAGGGGCCGCAGACGACGATCTTCTCGCCGCGCGTCACGGTCAGCTCGATGTTCCGCAGGGCGTGGAAATTGCCGAAATACTTGTTCATCCCCTCGATCCGGAGGGCGATGTCGGGGTTCGGGGACTGAGCGAGGGTGGCCATGGGACGCATCCTTACCGTTCGCCGACCGACATGCGCCGTTCGAGGAAGGCGCCGTAACGGGACAGGCTGAAGACGAAGACGAAATAGATGAAGGCGATGAAGGTGTAGACCTCGGCATAGGCGAACCGCCATTCGCCGGTGCCGTAGGCCGCATTGCCGGAGGCGATGATCTCGAAGAAGCCGACGATGACCACCAGCGAGGTCTCCTTGAAGGAGATCACGAACTGGTTGATCGTCGCCGGCAAGGCGTTGCGCATGGCCTGCGGCAGCAGGATCCGGCTGACGCGCTGCCAGTAGCTCAGCCCGAGCGCCATGGCGGCTTCGCCCTGCCCGTGCGCCACGCCCTGCATGCCGCCGCGCACGATCTCCGCCTGATAGGCGGCGAAGAACAGCGCCGAGCCGACGATCACCCGGTAGAGCTTGTCGCCCTGGAGCCAGTGCGGCAGCGCGAAGGGCAGCACGATGGCGAAGGTGAACAGGATCGAGATCAGCGGCAGCGAGCGCACCGCGTCGATGATGAGGCCCGTCGTGCGCGAGATCCACGGCAGCTCGGAGCGGCGGAGCAGGGCGAGGACGATCGACAGCGGGAAGCCGATCAGGCAGGTGGCGACGAAGATGAACAGGGTCAGCGCGAGGCCGCCCCAGGATTCCTCACCGACATGGGACAGGCCCAGCACGCCGCCCTTCATCAGCACGTAGAACACCGTCGTTCCCGCCAGCCAGATGGCGGCGATGCGCCGGCCGGTCCAGAAGGCGGGAATGCAGGAGAGCACGGTCATCGCCACGACCGCGACGCAGGCCAGCGCCGAGCGCCACTGTTCCTCATAGGGATAGAGGCCGAACAGGATGATGCGCCAGCGGGCGGCGATGACCGACCAGCAGGCGCCGGCCGCCCGGTGGCAGGCTTCGGCACCCTGGCTGGCGTCGAACACGGCGGAGAGCAGCGCCCAGTTCAGCAGCTTCCACCCGACAAGGGCGATCAGGCCGAGCGAGAGCAGCGACACCAGCGCCTGCAGCGGGCTGGCGAAGAAGCGGCGCCGCAGGTCTTCGAGCATTCCCGGGGCGGGCGGAGCAAGATCGGTCATCTCCTACCCCCTCAGCTGACTGCCCTTGAGGGCGATCGCCTTGTTGATGCGGTTGAACAGCGCGGCCAGGCTGAGATTGATGATCAGGAAGCCAGCCATCAGGATGCCGATAGCTTCGAGCGTCTGGCCGGAATGGTTGATCGTCAGGGCGACGATCATGAAGAAGTCGGCGAAACCGACGGCGATGCCGAGCGTGGTGGCCTTCATCAGCCACACATACTGGTTGGCGAGGATCGGCAGCATCGCCCGCAGCGCCAGCGGCAGGCGCACGCGGGAGAACACCTGCCAGGGCGTGAGGCCCAGCGAATTCGCCGCCTCCACCTGCCCCTTGCCGACCGCCTTGAAGCCGCCGCGCACGATCTCGGCGATGTAGGAGCCGCCATAGACGGCGATCGCCACCACCAGCGCGGTGAATTCCGGCGGCACGCGAAGCCCGCCCTGCAGATTGAGCCCCCGGAGGGCCGGCACGCTCATCAGCGAGGTGTCGGGCAGGCGGCCGAGGAACAGGATCAGCACCGCGCCGGCGAGCGCGAGGACGGCCGTCCCGAGCTGCGCGGGGCGGCGCTGCTCGGGACGGCTGTCGAGGCGCGTGGTGCGCCCCAGCCAGATCGGCAGGACGATGGCGGCGAGCAGCGCCAGCGTCGCGCCGGCGAAGGCGAGGCCGTGGACGTTGAGGATAGGAACGTAGAGGCCGCGGCTGGTCAGCGCGAAGCCCCACGCCTCATGCGCCTCGCGCGGCGGCGGCAGGTTAGTGATGAGCGCGTTCCAGAAGAAGACCTGCAGGATCAGCGGGATGTTGCGGAAGACGTCGACATAGGAGCGCCCGAGCAGGCGCGCCAGATCGTTGGAGGAGGTGCGCGCCAGGCCGACGACGGTTCCCACGAGCGTCGCCGTCACCAGGCCGAAGGCGCCGAGGAACAGCGTGTTGATGATGCCGATCAGGAAGTACCACCAGTAGGGATCGGTGGGCTTGGCCGGCAGCAGCGAGAACGTCACTTCCCAACCGGTCGGCTTGAAGAGGAAGTCGAATCCCGAGGTGATGCCCTGCGCCGCCATGTTCTGCCGCGCGATCAGGGCGCCGGCGATCACCAGCGAGCCCAGCGCGCCGACAAAGACGGCCTGCAACAATGCGTTGCGGGCCTTCTGATTTCTCAGCAGGCTTCCCATCGACCAACCTTCTTGCGGAAACGGACGGGACTCCGCCCGGCCTGCGCCGGGAGGAGCCGGAGGGTCTTCAGTCGATGACCATCGGGAACAGGACGCCGCCATTGTTCCAGAGGTTGGTCAGCTCGCGATCCATCTTGTAGGGCGAGTTCTTGCCGAGATCGTTGTCGAAGATCTCGGAGTAGTTCCCGACCTTCTTGATCACGTTGTAGGCCCAGTCGTCCGACAGGCCGAGGCCCTTGCCCACGCCCGGCGTGGCGCCGAGGAACTTGGCGACCTGCGGCGAGGTCGGCTTGGCGCGGAGCTCGTCGACGTTCTTGGAGGTGATGCCCTCCTGCTCGGCGAAGAGCAGCGCGCTCAGCGTCCAGTTGGCGACGTCCACCCAGTTGTCGTCGCCCTGGCGGACGATCATGACTTCCGGCTCCACGGCGAGCACGTCCGGCAGGATCACATGGTCCTCGACCTTGCCCTTGGCGACGCGGGCGATGGCGAGCACGGGGCCCCACTGGGTGTAGAGGTCGCAGCGCTTGGAGAAATAGGCCTGCTCCAGCTCCTCGGTCTTCTCGATGACGACCGGCTGCAGCTTGATGCCGAGCTTCTGCGCGTAGGCGGCGACCTGCTGCTCCTGCGAGGTGCCGGCCGGGATGCAGATGCTGCCGCCGTCCGCGTCCTTCAGCGAGTTCAGGTTCAGCTCCTTGTGGGCCATCACCTTGGTGGTGCCGAGATAGTAGGAGTTGGAGAACTGCAGGCCGAGCTCGGTGTCGCGGCTCAGCGTGCCGCCCGAGGCCTTGATGATGATGTCGATGTCGCCGGACTGCAGCGAGGGCCAGCGCTGGGCCCAACTGATCGGCACGATCTTCACCTTGGACGGGTCGCCCAGCACCGCCGTCGCGACGGCCCGGCACAGGTCGATGTCCATCCCCTTCCAGTTGCCCTTGTCGTCGACTTCCGCGAAGCCGAGATAGGAGCCGTCATGGCCGGGACAGTTGAGCACGCCGCGCGCCTTGACGGCTTCGAGGGTCTTGCCGCCGGCGGCCTGCGCCGGCGCGGAGAGCTGGAAGAGACCGAGCGCCAGGGCGGCGGTCGCCCCCCATTTCAGAAGTTGCATGTCCGTTGTCCACTCTTGAGGTTGCTGGGTTTTATCGTTGTTGGGGCGATAGGAGCCCGGAACTCGAAGCGGTCTTCAGTCCGACAGTTGGGTCGGCTGCGGCAGCGGCGAGACCTTGAGGTCGCTGCTCCAGTCCTGCTGGCTCAGCCAGCGGTGCAGCGCCGCCACGGCCTTCACGCGCAGGTGGCCCTTGGGCAGGATGAGGTAGAAGCCGGGCACCTCCTCCGGCCGCATGCCGGCGAGCGCGTCGCGGCCGAGCGGCGCGACGAGGGCGCCCGAGCGCAGGTCCTCCTCGGCGTCGATCACCGAGACCAGCCCCACCCCGATCCCCTGCAGCGCCGCGCGCCGCATGGTGGCGGCGTCGTCGAAGCCGATGCTCCGGTCGCCTTCGGTCAGCTCGACGCCGAGATGGCGCAGGATGTCCGGCCACAGGCGCTTCGACTTGACGGTGTCGAGCAGGGTGAAGCGCGTGATGTCCTGCGCCAGCCGGATCTGCGCGCCGATCGCGGCGGTGCAGCAGATGATCTTTGGGTCCGGCACCAGCAGCGTCGTCTCGTAGTCGGACCAGCCGCCGTATCCCCACTGCACCGCCATGTCGATGTCGTCGCGGCCGAAGTCCGGCAGGTCGACCATGGTGGTCAGGCGAAGGTCGGCGCCGGGCAGGATCTCCCGGAACAGCGAGAGGCGCGGCAGCAGGTAGTGCGTGGCGAAATACGGGCTCGCATTGAGGTTGATGCGGTCCCGGTAGTTGGACTTGGTGACGCGCCGCACGCCTTCCGCGAATTCCTCGAAGCCGGCGTTGACGTAGTGCGACAGCAGGATCGCGGACTCCGTCAGTTCGATCGAGCGGCCCTTGCGCTCGAACAGCGTCACCTGGAGCGTGTCTTCCAGGAGCTTGATCTGCTGGCCGACGGCCTGCGGGGTGACGAGCAGCTCGTCGGCCGCGTGGCGAAAGCTCTTGTGCCGCGCCACCGCGTGGAAGACCCGCAAGGCATTCAGCGGCGGAAGACGCAGCTTCCCGGTCATTCTCTCTTCCACCCCTCGGTTGGGAACTCCCTCGATCGGCCTCCGCTCGGACCGGCCGCGCAAGGCGGCCGGCGCCGGACGTCACGCGTAGATGTATCCGCCGGAAACGATGACGTTTTCGCCGGTCATGTAGGTGTTCTTCGGCCCGCCGGTCATCAGCACCCATTCGGCGATCTCGATGGGCTGCGCGCCGCGGCCGAGCGGGCTCGCCTTGGCGAGTTCCTCGAGGAAGCCGAGCTGGCGGGCGCGCTCGGTCGCCATGCCGGCCGGCGCGACCGAGTTCACCAGGATGCCGTCCTTGGCGACGTGGTGGGCGAAGGAGCGGGTGAGGCTGACGACCGCCGCCTTGGTGGCGGCGTAATGGGCGTTCTGCGGATGCGCCTTGAAGGCGTCGACCGAGGTCAGGTTGACGATGCGGCCGCGAACCTCGTCCTTCGGCTCCTGCGGCTGCATGTGCCGGATGGCGGCCACCATCATGTGGTAGGTGCCCTTGATGTTGATGCCGTTGGAGGCATCCCATTCGGCGTCGGTGATCTCGAGGATCGGGCGGCGCGGATAGACCGCCGCACAGTTGATCAGCGTGTCGATGCGCCCGAGCTCGGCGGCCACCGCCTCGAAGGCGGCGTGGGCTTGCGGGCCGACCTGGATGTCGGCTTCGGCGGCGGCGGTCGGCAGCCCCTTAGCGCGCGCCGGCTCCAGCGCGGCCTCGGCGGCGGCGCGGTTGATGTCGATGATCCCGATCCCGGCCGCCCCGTTCTCGACGGCCATGCGGGCGAGCAGCGCCCCGAGACCCGAGCCGCCGCCGACGATGAGCACGGAAAGATCCTTCATGGTCTTGATACCCTTACTTGCTGCCGCTTGGGGTGGTGGGGCGGGTCGGCATGATGTCGAAGCGGGTCACGTCGGCCCAGGAAGGCAGGCCGAGCAGGGCGACGACCATCTTCGCGACGTCCTCGGGCTGCACCGCCACGTTGCCGGCGTACATCGCCGCCCGCGCCTTGGCGTCGAGGATGTCCCTGTAGAGCTGCGTCTCGACGCGGCCGGGCACGATCTCGGTCACGCGGATGCCGAAGGGCGAGAGATCGGCGCGCAGGGCGGCGGAGAAGCCGGCGATGGCGGCCTTGGTCGCCGAATAGACCGCGACGTTGGGGAAGGCCGCGTGGGCCGCCGAGGAGCCGGTGAAGACGATGTGCCCGGATTCGCGTTCGCGCATCTGCGGCACGACCAGCCGGGTGAGCAGGATGGCGGCGCTGAGATTGACCTCCAGGGCGGCGTCGATGTCCGCGAGGTTCATGTCGGCGAAATTGCCGAGCGGCGGCATTATCCCGGCATTGTTGATCAGCACGTCGATGTGCAGCCCGTTGACGACCGCCTCGATGGCCTCGCGGTCGGTCACGTCGACCGCGATCGGCGTGATGCCGGCCCGCTCCGAGCGCAGCGCCTCGAGCGCCGCCTTGCTGCGGCCGACGGCGAAGACCTCATAGCCGGCGTCGCTCAGCGCCACCGCCATGGCGCGCCCGATGCCGCTCGTCGCACCCGTGATGAAGGCTGTTGTCACGTCGGCTTTCCCGGTTGTTGTGAGGCGAGTGTGTGACGTTCAGGAGCGCGGGCAAACCAAGAAAACCGTGGAAATTCGAAAGATAAGCTTTCCTGTCCATCACGCGGCCGGGATCGGTCGCGCCCCCCGCCGCCCGCGCCGGAACCGGGGAAGGCCTGTCAGCGCTTGGGGTCGCGCCGGCGGTAACGCGTGATTCATCCGCGACTTGCCGGGAGCCGGAAAAATTCTGGCTTTCGCTCTGGTCGCCCTCGCCGGCCGTGCGGAGGCGGTTTCACCTCTCCGTGCGCGGGGCGCCCTTCAGCGCGGCGAAAAGCGCGGCGGCCGCCGCCTGCTGGTCGACATCGGTGGCGTCGATGCCGGCGGCGAGGGCGAGCGCGCGGACCCGTTCGAGGCTGTTGGCGAGATGGGCGCGCATGGCGCGCCGGGCGGCGCGCCCGTCCTGCTTGCCGATGGCGTCGACGATCGCGCGATGCTCGGCGTGGATGCGCGCGTAATAGACCTCCTTGACGTCCGTCGCCACGACGTGGCCGAGCTGGAAGCGCGGCACGATGATCGGACGCAGATAGGTCAGGAAGGCGTAGATGAACTCGTTGCGCGTCGCCTTGGCGACGGCGAGGTGGAAGTCGTAGTCGTAGTGGATCTGGATGGCGGAAGGGTCGTCGTGCCGCGCGTCGACCTGCTCCATCAGCGCCCGGATGTCGCTCGCTTCCGCCTCCGTCCGGCGCTCGGCGCACAGGCCCGCCGCCTCCACCTCGACGCTGAGCCGCAGCTCCAGCAGCGCGATGGTCTCCGGCAGGGTCCGCAGCGCCTCGTCGGGAATGGAGAAGGTGCGCGGCACCGGCGCCTCGTTGACGAACATGCCGCGCCCCTGATGGGGGACGACGAGGCCCTCCGAGCGCAGGCGCGCCACCGCCTCGCGCACCACGGTGCGGCTCACGTCGTACTGGGCGCCGAGCTCGGCCTCCGTCGGGAGCTGGATGCCCGGCTGCAATTCCCCGGAGCTGATCTTCTCCCGAAGGCTGTCGGCCACCACGGTGGAGAGCGGCTTGCGCTTCGTCATCGCGTTATCGCGTTCCTCTTCCCTTGCCAGAACGTTCCCTTGCCAGAACGCCGATGGACGAAGATGCGCCGATCGGCAAGCCTCGTCACACCGCCCCGTCACACCGCCCCTTCACACCGCCGCCGTCACGATCAGTTCCACCAGCATGCCCGGCTTGGCCATACGGCCCTCGCCGGAGGAGCGCGCGGGGGCGTGCTCCCTGGGCATCCAGGCGTCCCAGACGGTGTTCACCTCGTCGAAGTCGCGCACGTCGTCGAGCCACATCTGCACGTGCAGGATGCGCGTCTTGTCGGTGCCGGCCCTGGCCAGCAGCGCGTCGATCTTGCCGAGCACCTCGCGCATCTGCTCGGCGGCGGAGCGGCCGGGCGTCGCCACCTGCCCGGTCAGGTAGAGCGTGCCGTTATGGATCACGCCGTGGTGGATGCGGGTGTCGAAGTCGAAGCGCTGGATGTCGGTCACGTGTCTCGGCCTTTCAGACATTGGACGCGGGGCGGATCGGGTTGCCCCGCAGGTACTGGGCATAGGGCGCCTGGATGAGCCATCCCGCGTCGACGGGCAGCGTCACCCCGGTGATCGAGGCCGCGCGGTCCGAGCACAGGAACAGCGCGGCTTCCGCCACGTCGCGCGGCTCGACGAAGCGGCGCAGCGCCGTCGTCGCCTGGATGGCCTCCGGGTTGCGCTCGCCCTTGGCGATCTTGGCCTTCAGCCCGTCGGAGAGCGTGTAGCCGGGCGCGACCGCGTTGACCCGCACGCCGTGCGGCCCGAGTTCGGCGGCGAGGATCTGCGTCAGCGCCAGCACCGCATGCTTGCCCGGCGTGTAGGCCGGCAGCGACAGCGGCGCGAAGGAGGCGAGCGAGCCGACATTGAGGATGGCCCCTCGCCCGGCGGCGGACAGGCGCCGCCCGAACGACTGGCAGCCGAGCAGCGTGCCGCGGTAGTTCACCCGCCATATGCGCTCGTCCTCGTCGAGGTCCTGGTCGAGCACATGTTTGCCGCTCTGCAGGATGCCGGCGCAGTTGACGACGACGTCCGGCACGCCGAACGCCGCCTCCACCGCCTGCGCCAGAGCCTCGACCGAGGCGGCGTCGGCGACGTCGGTCTCGAAGAAGCGGGCATCGGGAGCGCCGGCGCCGATGCAGGCGGCGGCGACCGCGCCGCCGCGTTCCGCGCTGCGTCCGGCGACGGCGACCCGGCTGCCGTCCTCGGCGAAGCGCAGGGCGATGGCGTGGCCGATCCCGGAGGTGCCGCCGGTGACGACGACCGTGCGTGCGTGCGTCCCCGCCTCAGCCATTGCCGCGGCTCCGGCGCTCGATGTCGAAGAACTCGGACATGCCGCGGACCTGGAAGTCCATCATCGGCCGGCCCGGCTGGATGCGGCAGCCGATCTCCTTCGCCGCGCGCAGCAGCGCCGTCTCGGCCGGCTCCATGATGATGTCCACCACCGTCATCTCCGGCGTCAGCCGGCCGACGTCCATGGGGAGCGGGTCGCCGGCCTTCAGCCCGGACGGGGTGGCGTTGACCGCCATGTCCATGCCGGAGGGATCGGCCGCGCCGACCTCGATCCGGCACTGCGGGAAGGTCTTGCGGACCAGTGCGGCGAGGTTCTCGGCCCGGTCGGCGTCGATGTCGGCGAGGCGGATCTCCTGGGCGCCGGCCTCCGCGAGGCAATAGGCGAGCGAGGCGCCCGCGCCGCCGGCCCCCACCTGCAGGATGCGCCGGCCGGCGATGGCGTGGCCGCCGGCTTTCAGGCCGTCGATGAAGCCGACGCCGTCGAAATTGTCGCCGTACCAGGTCCCGTCGGCCTGCCGGCGGACCGAATTGGCGCTCCGCACCCGCGCGGCGCGGTCGTGCGCGGCGGCGCATTTGCGGTAGACCGCCGCCTTGTAGGGCACGGAGACGATGACGCCGCGCACGTTCTCGGCCGCGGTGAGGCCGGCCCAGAAGGTGTCGAAATCCTCCGGCTTGCAGCTCATCGGCACCATCAGGCTGTCGAGGCCCTTCTGCTCGAAGATCTCGTTGAAGACACCCGGACTTTTCGCGTGCCCCACTGGGTGAGCCAGCATCACGAAGACGTCCGCCTTGCCTGTCCCGCGCATCGGTCTGCTTCCTTTCCTTCGGCCATTCGGGTGCCGGCGCGCCGGGCGCCGGCGGCTCGTCTTCGCTCTTGCCTCCCCGCCGCCGCGGGCGGCGCAAGATCCCGTTGCGAGCCGTCAAATACGTATGATATAGGACATCATACAAATTTCAATTCGCGTTTTCGCCGGAGACAGACGAGATGCAGGAGCGTCCCAATTCCCTGAAGGCCGCGGTCACCGCCGGGCGGGCGCATATCGGCCTGTGGTGTTCCCTCGCCTCGGCCCTGACCACCGAGATCGTCGCCGGTTCGGGCGTGGGCTGGGTTCTTATCGACGGCGAGCACAGCCCCAACGACCTGCGCAGCATCGTGTCCCAGCTTCAGGTCCTCAACGGCTCGGCCTGCGAGGGCGCCGTGCGGCTGCGCTCCGACGATCCCGACCTCATCAAGCAGATGCTCGATGCCGGTGCGCGCAGCCTGATGATCCCGAACGTGCGCTCCGCCGATCAGGCCCGCGCCATCGTCTCGGCCATGAGCTACGCGCCGCATGGCATTCGCGGCTTCTCCGTCGCGCACCGCGCCAATTCCTTCGGCCGCATCGCCGGCTACCACGCCAATGCGCGCCAGCAGCAGCTTCTGGCGGTGCAGATCGAGTGCGAGACCGGCGTCGCCAACGCCGCCGAGATCGCGGCGGTGGAAGGGGTGGACGTGCTCTTCGTCGGGCCCGGCGACCTCTCCACGAACATGGGCGCCATGGGCAATCCCGGCGCGCCGCACGTGCAGGAGGCCATCGCCTCCGTGCGCGAGGCGGCCGCGGCGGCCGGCAAGGGGAGCGGCATTCTGGCGCCGGTGAAGGCCGATGCCGACCGCTACATCGCGGACGGCTTCACCATGGTCGCGGTCGGCTCGGATCTCGGCCTGCTGGCCCGCGGGTCGGACGCGCTGGTCGCTTCCTTCAACCGCTGAGCGGAGCGTTCGCATGGCCGTCCCTCCCTACAAGGCGCCGTCCCGCCCGGCCTATGACATCGTCATCGTCGGCGGCGCGGTGGTCGGCTCCTCCGTCGCCTACTGGCTCAGCCAGGCGCTGGGCGGCCGCATGTCCATCCTCGTGGTGGAGCGCGACAGCAGCTACGAGTTCTCCTCCACCGCCCTGTCGACCAGCGCGATCCGCCAGCAATATTCCAACCCGATCAACGTGAAGATCAGCCAGTTCGGCATCGGGATCATCCGCGGCTTCGCCGAGCGGATGAAGCCCTTCTACAAGGACGAGCCGGCGCCCGATCTCGGCTTCAAGGAGCACGGCTACCTCTATTGCTGCTCGCCGGACGGCGTGGAGGCGGCGAAGGCGCGGGTCGATCTCCAGCGGAGCCTCGGCGCCCACACCGTGTTCCTCGAGCCCGGCCCGCTGAAGGAGCGCTTCCCCTGGCTCAACGTCGAGGATCTCGGCGGCGGCGCCTGGGGCTCGCGCGACGAGGGCTGGTTCGATTCCATGGGCCTGCTGAACGGCTTTCGGCGCGCCGCCCGCGCCAGCGGCGTCGAGTATATCGACAACGCCGTCACCGGGCTGACCGTCGACGGCGGGCGCGTCGTCGCCGCGCAGCTCGCGACCGGCGAGACCGTCTCCTGCGGCACGCTGGTCAACGCCGCCGGCCCGCGCGCCCAGCAGGTGGCCGCGATGGCCGGGCTGTCGATCCCCGTCGCGCCCTTCAAGCGCTACAGCTTCGTGTTCTCCAGCGCCGTCCCGATCCCCGGCCGGATGCCCAACGTCATCGACCTCTCCGGCACCTTCGTGCGCCCCGAGGGCGAGCTCTTCCTCACCGGCAACACCCCGGTCGACGACGGTCCGGCCGATTACGACGACTTCCAGATGCATCACGAGGAATTCGACGAGCGCATCTGGCCGGCGCTCTGGCACCGCATCCCCGCCTTCGAGGCGCTGAAGGTGCAGCAGTGCTGGACCGGCCACTACGAGTACAACATGCTCGATCACAACGGCATCGTCGGCTTCCACCCGGAGGTGACGAACTTCATGTTCGCCAACGGCTTCTCCGGGCACGGCCTGCAGCAGTCGCCGGCGGTCGGGCGCGCCGTCTCCGAGCTGATCATCCACGGGTCGTTCCAGACCCTCGATCTCTCACCCTTCCACTATGAGCGCATACCGCGCAACGAGCCGTTCCTCGAAGAGGCCGTCATCTAACGGCCGCCGAGCAGGCGCGCGTCAAGGAGAAGCGACGATGAAGATTCTCGTGCCCGTGAAGCGGGTGGTCGACGGGAATGTGAAGGTCCGCGTGAAGGCGGACGGCTCGGGCGTGGACCTCGCCAATCTCAAGATGGCAATGAACCCCTTCGACGAGATCGCCGTCGAGGAGGCGCTGCGCCTGAAGGAGGCCGGCAAGGCGCAGGAGATCGTGGTCGTCTCCATCGGGCCGGCGCAGGCGCTGGAGACCCTGCGCACCGCGCTGGCGATGGGGGCCGACCGCGCGATCCTCGTGCGCACGGACGAGGCTGTCGAGCCGCTCGGCGTCGCCAAGGTGCTGCGGGGCGTGGCGCTGACCGAACAGCCGGGGCTGGTCATTCTCGGCAAGCAGGCGATCGACGACGACTGCAACCAGACCGGCCAGATGCTCGCGGCCCTGCTTGGCTGGGCACAGGGCACCTTCGCGTCCGAACTCGCCGTCGAAGGCGACAAGGCCCGGGTGACGCGGGAAGTCGACGGCGGCCTGCAGACGGTGGAACTAAAGCTGCCGGCCATCGTGACGACGGATCTGCGCCTCAACGAGCCGCGCTATGCCAGCCTTCCCAACATCATGAAGGCGAAGAAGAAGCCGATCGACGAGAAGTCGCCGGCCTCCTACGGCGTCGACCTCGCGCCGCGGCTGAAGATTCTTAGAACCGAGGAGCCCCATGCCCGCAAGCCGGGAGTGAAGGTCGCCTCCGTCGCCGAGCTAATCGACAAGCTAAGTAACGAAGCCTGCGTTCTGTGAAGCCGCGGCGCCGGGCGCCCTGTGCGGGTCGACACGACCGGACGAGCCGGGCGGAACCCAAGGAAGATGAAGATGGCCATTCTGCTGATTGCCGAGCATGACAACGCGACCGTGATGGAACTGACCGCAAGGGCGCTCTCGGCCGCACTGCTGATCGGGACCGACATCGATGTGCTGGTGGCCGGCAGCCATGCCCGGCCCACCGCCGAGGCTGTCGCCGGGCTGAAGGGCGTGCGGAAGGTTCTGTTGGCGGAGGCCGACGAACTGGCCGAGCGGCTAGCCGAACCCCTGGCGGCACTGATCGTGTCGCTGGCCGACGGCTACGACACCATCCTGGCGCCGGCGACCTCCTCGGGAAAGAACGTCGCGCCGCGCGTCGCCGCGCTGCTCGACGTCGCGCAGGTCTCGGAGATCATCGAGGTCGTCGCGCCCGATACCTTCAAACGTCCGATCTATGCCGGCAATGCGGTCCAGACGGTGCAGGCACTCGATTCCCGCAAGATCGTCACCGTGCGCCCAGCCTCCTTCGCGCCAGCATCGCAGGGCGGGGCGGCGCCCGTCCTGACGGTGCCGTCGGCTGGCGATCCCGGCCTGTCGAGCTGCGTTGGAAACCGGCTGTCGGAGACTGTCCGGCCCGAGCTGACCTCCGCCAGGATAGTCATCTCCGGCGGCCGCGCGCTTGGTTCGACCGAAAAATTCGAGGAGGTTCTTCTGCCGCTCGCGGACACGCTCGGCGCGGCGGTCGGCGCCTCGCGCGCAGCGGTGGACGAGGGCTATGCGCCGAACGACTGGCAGGTCGGCCAGACAGGCAAGGTGGTAGCGCCCGACCTCTACATCGCCTGCGGCATTTCCGGTGCCATCCAGCACCTCGCCGGCATGAAGGATTCCAAGGTCATCGTGGCGGTGAACAAGGACGAGGAAGCACCGATCTTCCAGGTAGCCGATTATGGCCTCGTCGGCGACCTATTCGAGATCGTGCCGGCATTTGAAAAGGCGCTGCGGGATCGGGCGTGAGCTGCGGAAGAGCCTGCCGCCCACGTATGAACTGGAAATGGATCCGGCTAGCGGACGATCCATCCGTCCGTTTGTGTCGTGCGTCAATCTCGAGCTGCTGGTGGCTGTGCCCGCTAGGCAAGTAAATCTGCAACCAAGGGGACGCAGTCGACTGAACATTGGACGTGCCCGCCGGCTTCGATTCCCCGGGCAACGATGACGTCGGCGCCGAGATCCACCGCCCTCCTGGCGTGGTCGAGAGTCTGCACCTAGTCCTCAAACGATGTATGTGTCCGCACCCGGGATACCGGATGCGGACAAGCGAACTCTGATCCGTGTGCGACAAGTCGCAACCAGCCGATCTCGGCGAGGCGGTCCATTGAGCCTGGCACGCCAGCGTCGCCCTCGTAGGAGATGATCTCGAGCACCGGCAGCTCGGTGTAGGCGATTTCCTTCAGGATCGCCGGCACGGTCTCGAACGGTGATCCGAGACCGTTTTCTGGACCGGAAGCTGGAGTTTCCGGCCTTCGTCACGGCGGTGGGCTGGCTAGGCCGCCGGGGTTCTGCAGCGAGATCGGGGGCTTGTGGCCGATGGCCCCATGCGGCCGATCCTCGTTGTAGTATCTGAGCCAAGCCTCCATCTTTTCCGCCGCGTCCGCAAGGCGGGGCATCGTGAATCCGTCAACGTGCCAGTCAATTTGTATCGGTTTCTGGGACGGCAGGAGGCGTGACAGTCAGACGGCTTCGCAATCCCGCCCGGCTTCGGGACAAACGTTTTGGCTCG
>JAQSWY010000075.1 GCA_029266425.1 Xanthobacteraceae bacterium | reverse complement strand
CGGCGTGGTGTTCATCTCGGCGACGCTGCTCGGCTTCGCCAGCCACGCGCCGGGCGGGCTCGGCGTGTTCGACGCGGCGATGCTGGTGGCGCTGCCGCAGTTCGAGAAGGAGCCGCTGCTCGGCGCCCTGCTGCTGCTGCGCCTGCTCTACTACGTGACGCCCTTCATCCTGGCGCTGGTGATCATGGGCGCGCGCGAGTTCCTCATCAGCCGGCGCCAGCGCGCCGTGCCGACCTCGCACGTCTCGCCGGAGCCGCTGGCGGCGCTGCCGGTGCTGGAGCGGCAAGAGAGCGCGGAAGAGGGCGCGGAGCCGCCCGAGCGCCGCCGCGCGGCGGGCTAGCAGCCCTTCCAGACCGGAAGTCTAGCGGCCGAGATTGGGGATCAGCCCCTGCACGCCGGGGGGAATCTTGGTCACCTTCACGCCCTTGGGCAGCTCGAACAGCGCCGGGTCCTGCGGCGTGCGTTCGAGCTCCAGCACCTCGTAGACCACGACGTTCTTGCCCTCGATCGCCGTCGAGGCCTTGAGCACGATGCCGTCGGCGGTGATGCAGGTCTCGACCGGGGCGGTGCCGACCGGCGGCTTCATCAGCCAGAGGTCGCAGGCCTCGCCCGCCACCGTGTCGGTGCCGGTGCGGGTGCCCTCGCCCTCTGGGTCGACGAAGGCGAAGCTCGCCGGCAGCTCGATCTCCAGTGCGCGCTTGTCGATGCCGGGCGCCGCGATCAGCACGGTCATGCGGCTGCGGCTGAGGTCGATGAAGCTGGTCATCGTGCCGGGGATCTCGGCGCCGGTGACGTCCATACGCATGCGGCCCTTGCTGTGCGCCATGGTCATCTGCGTGCCCTGCGGGGTCTTCACGCTCGCCCGGTAGTCGACCTGCGGGCGCGGCAGCGGCTCGGCCCCGGCGGCGGCCGCGCCGAGCGACAGGCCGGCGCCGAGCATCAACGCGCCAAGACCGCGGCTGCACATCGTCCTTCGCCGTCCTTCGACGTCCATCAGATGCCTTCGCCGACGTCCCTTGCCCCGTATACGCGATTCAGGCCCGTTGGCGGCCCAGGAACGCGCGGCCGTCGAGCACGATGGCCGGATCGGGGATGCCGATCAGCCGGTCGTCTCTGCCCTCATAGGGGATTTGGGCCAGAATTTGACGTATGACACCGAGTCGCGCCCTCATTTTGTCGTTAGAGAGCACGACCGACCACGGCGCCGGTGCCTGGGTGGCGGCGATCATGGCGTCGCGCGCCGCCGAAATGGCGTCCCAGCGTGCCGGCGCGGCGAGGTCCACCGGCGAGAGCTTCCACTGCTTGAGCGGGTCCTTGTGCCGGTCATGCAGGCGCTTGAGCTGCATTTCGCGGCCGATGTCGAGCCAGACCTTGAACAGCCTTATGCCGTCGTCGACCAGCATCTTCTCGAAGGTCGGCACCTGCTCGAGGAAATGCGCCGTCTCGGCCGGCGTGCAGAAGCCCATCACCGGCTCGACCACGGCGCGGTTGTACCAGGAGCGGTCGAAGATCACGATCTCGCCCCTGCTCGGCATGTGAGCGACGTAGCGCTGGAAGTACCACTGGCCGGCTTCCGCGTCGTTCGGTTTGGCCAGCGCCACCACCCGCACCGAGCGCGGATTGAGGTGCTGGATGAAGCGGTGGATCGTGCCGCCCTTGCCGGCGGCGTCGCGCCCCTCGAACACGATGGCGACCCGCTCGCGCGTGGCCTTCACCCATTCCTGCAGCTTCAAGAGCTCGATCTGCAGCGCCCGCAGCTCCTTCTCGTAGGTCTTGCGCTTGGGCCGGTCGACGTAAGGGTAGCCGCCGCTGCCATAGGCGCGCTGGGCGATGAGCGGCGACAGCTCCGGGCTGTCCACCGAGAAGGCCGCCAGCGCGGCGGCGAGCGCATCGCCGCGCCCCGCCTTGGGGGAGGGCCCCGCCTTGGCGGCGGCAGGCCCGGACTTCGCAGCGGATTTCCCGGCGGATTTGGCGGCCGATTTAGCGGAGGATTTGGCCGGCTTCTTCGTCATATGGAAGCCTCTCAACTGTAACATAAGGAACGGTGGTGCCGCCTTTTCCCGATTCGCGCGTTTGGATTACGGCCTTTCGCGCGCGGCACGCAGACAGCATATCCATTGAAGCGGCCGGCGGGAATCGCCGGCGATAGCGTTGGGCAGGAAGCGTCCGGTATGGCCCTGGGAGAGTCGAGCCAGTTGGCGGAAGACACGCTGCGCGAGCGTCTCGTCGGCGCGCGCTGGATTCTCGGCGCCGCCGCGCTCGGGCTGGGCGGCGCGGTCTGGACCGGCGCGCTCGACGCGAGCAGCGCCTTCCTGATCGGCGCCCTCGTCGCCGCCGCGGCGCTGCTGCCGGCCCGCAAGCGCCCGGTGGCCGCCGCGCTGGCGCGCTTCTCCGGCGAACCGAAAGTGGTGCGCACCGAGGAGCGCCTGCCCGCCCTGGTGCGGGCGCTGCCCGACCCGGCGCTGCTGCTCGATGCGCGCGGCACCGTGCTCGCCGCCAATGCCAGCGCGGTCGGGCTGCTCGCCAGCGTGCGGGTCGGCGACCCCGTCTCCTTCGCCATGCGCGTGCCGGAAGTGCTGGAGGCGATCCGCGCCTCGGCCGCCGACGGGCTCGCCCGCCGCATCGAATTCGCCGAGCGGGTGCCGATCGACCGCTGGCTGCGCGCCGACATCGTGCCGATCCGCCCCGGCCTCGCCCGCGACGGCGCGCCCACCGAGGCGGTGCTGCTCGGCTTCGTCGACCTCACCCCGCAGCGCCGTGTCGAGCAGATGCGGGTCGACTTCATCGCCAATGCCAGCCACGAGCTGCGCACGCCGCTCGCCTCGCTCTCCGGCTTCATCGAGACGCTGCAGGGTCCCGCCCGCAACGACGCCAATGCGCGCGAGCGCTTCCTCAAGATCATGGGCGAGCAGGCCCGGCGCATGTCGCGCCTCATCGACGACCTGCTCTCGCTCTCGCGCATCGAGCTCAACGCGCATCTGCGGCCGGAGGCGGAGATCGACCTCGTCTCCATCATCAGCCATGTGCGCGACGCGCTCGGGCCGCTGGGACGCGAGCGCGGCGTGGAGATCGCCTTCGACCACCCCGCCCCCCCGGTGAACGTGCGCGGCGACCGCGACGAGCTGATCCGCGTGTTCGAGAACCTGGTCGAGAACGCGCTGAAATATGGCGGCGCCGGCGGCCGGATCGAGATCGCCATCGCCCGCGAGGGCACGGATGCCCTCGTGTCGGTACGTGATTACGGCCCGGGCATCGCGCCCGAGCACGTGCCGCGCCTCACCGAGCGCTTCTACCGGGTCGACACCGCCCATTCGCGCGAGCAGGGCGGCACGGGCCTCGGTCTCGCCATCGTCAAGCACATCGTCGCCCGGCACCGCGGAAAGCTCGGCATAGAGAGCGTTCCGGGCGAGGGCTCGACATTCTCGGTGAGATTGTCGAGCTCTTCGCCGGCTGAACAGAAAGGCAAGTAAATTCAGTAGCTTGAGATGTCATCAAGGCGTCACCCAAGGGTCATAGAACCGTGGTGCCGGAGCGGTAAGAGTCCGGTGTGAAACCCATCCGCCCCTCTGGCCAATCGCGCATCCGGACCCATTTCCCGAGATGCAGGCGATCTCCCGACCTAAGGAGAAGACCCTTGAAATTCGCTCATATTCTCGGCGCTGCGGCGCTCTCGTTCGGCGCGGCCTTTTCGGGCGCCGCCTTCGCCGCCGACATCAACGGCGCCGGCGCCTCCTTCCCGGCCCCGGTCTATCAGGCGTGGGCCGCGGCCTATAAGGAGAAGACCGGCACTGGCCTGAACTACCAGTCGATCGGCTCCGGCGGCGGTCAGAACCAGATCGTCAACCGCACCGTCGACTTCGGCGCCTCCGACGCGCCGATGGCGGACGACAAGCTCGAGAAGGCCAACCTGCTGCAGTTCCCGACCGTGATCGGCTCGGTGGTCGCCATCGTCAATCTCGGCGAAGAAGTCCCGCTGACCCTGAGCGGCCCGATCCTGGCCGAGATCTACCAGGGCAAGATCACCAAGTGGAACGACGCCAAGATCGCCGAGCTGAACAAGGGCGCGAAGCTGCCTGACCTCGCCATCGTCCCGGTCTACCGTTCGGACTCGTCGGGCACCTCCTTCGTGTTCACCTCCTACCTCGCCTCCGCCAGCGCCGACTGGAAGTCCAACGTCGGCGCCGCCACCTCCGTGCAGTGGCCGAGCGGCGCGGGCGCCAAGGGCAATGAAGGCGTTGCCGGCACCGTGAAGAACACCAAGGGCGCCGTCGGCTACGTCGAGTTCATCTACGCCGCCGCCAACAAGCTCGCCACCACCGACCTGGTCAACAAGGCCGGCAAGGTCGTGAAGCCGACCGAGCACAACTTCATGGCCGCCGCCGGCGCCGCCGACTGGGGCCATGCGAAGAACTTCGCCGCCTCGATGGTCGACACCGCGGGCGAGGAAGCCTGGCCGATCGTCTCCGCCACCTACATCCTGCTGCCGAAGAACCCGACCAATGCGGCCCAGTCGGCCGAGGTCATCAAGTTCTTCGACTGGGCCTACGGCCCCGAGGGCGACGCCGTCGCCGAGAAGCTGCACTACATCGCGCTGCCCAACACCGTCGTGGAAGAGGTCAAGAAGGCCTGGGCGAGCGAAGTGAAGGCCGACGGCAAGGCCGTCTGGACCAACTGATCGTCGATCCGAAATCGGAAGGGGCGGCCCATGGCCGCCCCTTCTCGTCCGAGCGTTCGACCACTACGCTGACGAGCCGCGTTCCGCACCGGCACTGCCGCGACCGTGACGCAAAGCCGCCCCGATGGCCGACAGCGCGGCCCTGATCGGGGAGCCGCCCGAAGGACACACAAATGGACGCCACTCTCAGCGGAACGCAGGCGGCACAGGGCCTCGCAACCGCGCGCAAGCCTACCGGCCGTGTCAGCGATCCCATCTTCGTCGGGCTCCTCTGGGGCTGCGGCATCTTCGTTCTCGTGCTGCTCGGCCTCATCATCGCGATGCTGTTCGAGGGCGGCCTGCCCGCGCTGCGCGAATTCGGCATCAGCTTCCTCTGGTCCACCACCTGGAACCCGGTCACCGAGCGCTTCGGCGCCGGCGTCATGGTGTTCGGTACCGTGTTCAGCGCGGTCATCGCGGTGATCGTGGCGCTGCCTCTGTCCTTCGGCATCGCCTTCTTCCTCACCGAGATCGCGCCCGGCCCGCTGCGCCGTCCGATCGGCGTCGCCGTCCAGCTGCTCGCCGCCGTGCCCTCCATCATCTTCGGCATGTGGGGCTTCTTCGTCGTCGTGCCGCTGATCGCCACCTATGTGCAGCCGCCGCTGATCGAATGGCTTGGCCCGATCCCGCTGATCGGCGCGCTGTTCCAGGGCCCGCCGCTGGGCGCCGGCATGCTCACCGCCGGCCTGATCCTGGCGCTGATGATCCTGCCCTTCATCACCGCCATGTTCGTCGAGGTGCTGGAATCGGTGCCGCCGATGCTCAAGGAATCCGCCTACGGCGTGGGCGCCACCACCTACGAGGTCTACCGCAACGTCTCGGTGCCCTATGGGCGCACCGCCATGGTCGGCGCCATCATGCTCGGCCTCGGCCGCGCGCTGGGCGAGACCATGGCCGTGACCTTCGTCATCGGCAACGCCACGCGCATGTCGGCCTCGCTGTTCGCGCCGGGCG